>NZ_JAOWHW010000133.1:0-254086 GCF_030332425.1 Citrobacter sp. Cpo142 | reverse complement strand
AATCGGCCCAGATCCGCGAAATTTTAATCAGCGAGTCAGCTTGGGAAGAAATGACCTGCTTATTCGCACCTTCCCTAAATCAACGAGCTTGAACCGTTGGAGCTATGATGTAGCTTTGCAGCCAGAGCTCAGGATGATGATATCTCAGTTTAGCTTTGCGATGAGTGATTTGGATTCACTGCTCGGTGAATATTTGAAATCACCAACAGAAAATAAATTACATACGCTGCAAACCCGTATTGATGAAAGCCGGGCTCTTAGTGAGCGGTTCAAACCTTTATTATCAAGTGAGCGGCAATCCTATCTTGAAAATATTGTTAAGGAAATAGATGGCTACGCCAGCGATATCGTGCCTTATCGCCAATTAGATAAGGAAGTGGTTGAAGTATCAGATAAGCTGGCAAAAAATGCGGCTGAATTAGCGCATGGAATTCATGAAATTCACGCACTTATGCAGCAAAGAGTGGTGGAGGTTTCTACTACGGTTGAATGGCAAATGGAGATTGTGGCTTTAGTGGGAATTGGTATCGGGATTTTATTGGCATGGCAGATTACGCGCTCGATAACGTCGCCGATTCAGGATACTTTACGTTTGGCAGAACAGATTGCCAGAGGGAATCTGACTCACGACCTGAAGACTGAACGACGCGACGAGCTGGGTTTATTAATGCAGTCGATATATACCATGAATAACAATCTGAAAACGATTATTCATGGCGTGAGAGAAGGTGTAGATAGTGTTGCACGTTCCTCGTCAGAGATAGCATCGGGAAATATTGATTTATCTTCTCGTACAGAAGAACAAGCGGCTGCTGTGGTTGAAACTGCGGCGAGCATGGAGGAATTAACGTCAACCATTGCACTTAATGCAGCAAATGCCAACGATGCGCTAAAGCTTTCTGAACTTGCAGCGAAAAAAGCCAATGAAGGATGCCAGATTTCTCAGGCTGTCATTGAATCAATGAAAAACGTCCGAATCAGCTCACACCGTATTTCGGAAATTACCTCTGTAATTAATGGAATAGCTTTTCAGACGAATATTCTGGCGTTGAATGCGGCCGTTGAAGCAGCACGTGCTGGAGAGCAGGGGAAAGGGTTTGCAGTTGTTGCGGGAGAGGTTCGTAATCTTGCTCAGCGTAGCGCCCAGTCGGCAAAAGAGATTGAGGAACTGATTGCCGAATCGGTTGAACAGGTGGATTCCGGTTTTGCATTGGTTGAACGTTCGGGTATCGCAATTGCGGATATTGAGCAGTCGGTTACCCGGATGCGCGACATCATGAGTGACATTGCGGTAGCGACCGATGAACAAAGTCGCGGGGTTTCGCAAATTGCTCAGGCGATGACAGAAATGGATACCACAACGCAACAAAATGCGGCGTTGGTTGAAGAATCTTCTGCTGCGGCGAGTTCTTTGGAGGAGCAAGCCCTCAAACTGGAAGAGGCGATCGCCGTTTTTCGTATAACGCATGATAAACCTGAAATACGGCATCAGGTCGCGAATATTCGAAAAATTCATGCACAGACTGTAAAGCAGAATGAAAATGCCGCTGACTGGGTGAACTTCTAAGTTAAGTCGCCGCCGTCATCTGACGGCGGCTATTTTCCCATGTTACTGCCCGTAATAGGCATTCGCGCCATGTTTACGCAGATAGTGTTTATCCAGTAACTCAGGCTGCATATCCGGTAACTGCGGGGCCAACTGGCGTGAGAACAACCCCATATAGGCGCACTCCTCTAGTACCACGGCGTTATGCACAGCATCCGCGGCGTTTTTACCCCAGGCAAACGGACCGTGTGAATGCACCAGTACCGCCGGAACCTGCATCGGGTTCAGGTCCCGTTGCTCAAACGTTTTAATGATGACTTCGCCGGTCTGGTATTCATATTCACCGTTGATCTCTTCCACGGTCATCAGTCGGGTGCATGGGATAGTGCCGTAAAAGTAATCGGCATGCGTGGTGCCCCATGCCGGGAGATCAAGACCCGCCTGCGACCAGATCGTCGCGTGGCGTGAGTGAGTATGGACGATCCCACCGATCTCAGGGTAGCGACGGTATAGCGCCAGATGGGTTGGCGTGTCAGATGAGGGTTTTTTACTGCCTTCAACCACGTCGCCGCTGGCAATATCCACCACCACCATATCGTCGGCGGTCATCACGTCATATTCCACGCCGGACGGCTTAATCACCATCAGCTTACGCGTTTCATCCACAGCGCTGACGTTACCCCAGGTAAAGGTGACTAAACCATGAGCCGGAAGCGCCAGATTGGCCGCCAGCACCTCGGCTTTCAGTTGTTCTAACATGAAAATCCTCCTTCCTGCATACGTGCTTCTATCCAGCGTCGTGCCTGGATAATTTCCAGTACCGGCTCATTCGCTTTTTCAGTCCACATTTCAATCAGAAACGACCCACGATAGTTCAGCTCATGCAGCGTTTTGAAGATACCAACAAAGTCCACGCACCCTTCGCCAAAAGGCACATCGCGAAACTGGCCCGGATGGGTTTCGGTTACCGGCAGCGTGTCTTTCAGGTGGATAGCGGCGATACGGTCGATGCCCAGCGTCAATTCGGCAGTGACGTCATTACCCCATGCGCTGAGGTTGCCCACGTCCGGATAGACGGTGAACCACGGCGATGACAGCATTTCATCCCACTTTTTCCACTTGCTAATTGAGTTCATAAAAGCGGTATCCATGATTTCTACCGCCAGCATGACCTGCGCGGCGGCGGCTTGCTCGACTGCCCATGCCAGCCCTTCGGCAAAGCGCTGCTGCGTACCTTCGTCATGTTCCTCGTAATAGACGTCGTAACCTGCCAGTTGAATAGTGCGGATACCCAAATCGCGCGCGAGACGAATGGCTTTGGTCATGATGTCGCGTGCCCGAATACGGACTGATTCATCGCGGCTGCCAAAGGGAAACCGACGGTGGGCGGACAGGCACATTGAAGGGATTGCCACGCCGGTTTCTAACATTGCGCTCACCAGCGATGCACGCTGAGCAGGACTCCAGTCGAGACGCGACAGACGTTCATCGGTTTCATCCACCGACATCTCGACGAAATCAAAACCGCAGCTTTTCGCCAGCACCAGACGCTCCGGCCAGGAGAGGTCTTTCGCCAGCGCTTTTTCATAGATACCTAACGGATGATTACGCATACTGTGCTCCCCAGATGGCGTCGATTTGCGCATGGAATTCGGCGGCAACCTGCGCCGGGTTTTGTGCTCCCGCCAGCGCGCGTCCGGCAATAAAGGCTTTGACGTTGATGTCGCGAAACAGCGGCAGGTCGGCGGGTGTAATACCGCCGGTAATCGACAGCTCCAGACCGATATCGGAAAGCGCCTTCATCCGCGCCAGATCCGCTTCTCCCCATTGTTGTCCGCTGGCCTGAGCATCGCGGCCACGATGGTAAATTGCCTGGCGAACCCCAACGCGATACCAGTCACGGGCATCATCCAGCGTCCAGTTGCCGAACAGTTCCATCTGAATTTCGCCGCCGCAGGACTGCGCGACGCCATGGCCTTTCTCCACCGTCGCCAGTGGGGCAGCGCAGATGATGGTCATCCAGTTAGCGCCAGCGCCAAATGCTTGCTGTGCGAGGGTTTCACCCGCATCGGCCACCTTCCAGTCGGCAACGATGATTTTATTTGGACACTGAGTACGCAGCGCTTTCACGGCAGCCAGGCCTTCGGTTAAGCAGAGAATCGTCCCTGCCTCAACGATATCGACGCTCTCTTGTAGCAGTGCGACATCGTGTTGGGCCGCCTGCAGGTTGGTGTGGTCGAGCGCCAGTTGCAGTAATGGTCGACTCATCATTCGTGCTCCTTAATGCGGGCGTGATAGCCCTGTAGTGCGGTAATTAAATTCTGGTATTGGCGGTATTTACGCTGGTAGCTCGCATGCGCCGTAGCGTCTGGCAGCAGTGTGCGAACCGGGTGCTGTAAGCTGCGCTGCGCGTCGCTGAAATTGTGATAAACGCCGGTGCCTACGCGGGCGGCGAGCGCAGCGCCAAAGCAGCCGGTCTCTTCAATCTGTGGCAATTCGATACGTAAACCGCTGACGTCTGCCAGCATTTGCATCCAGATGTCGGAGTGGGCCGGACCTCCAGTAACGCGCAGGGTATGTGCCTGCGGAAAACGTTCGCGCATGCGGTTCAGGTGGGTCATATGGCTGAAAACCACGCCTTCGTAGATGGCTTGTAATAAGTGGGCACGAGTGTGTATAGCCTGCATGCCATAAAAGCCGCTGGTCATCTCCAGCCCGGCGTTGCTGCCGTACAAAAAGGGCAGAAAGAAAAGCTCGCTACCGGCTTTCGGTAAGCTGGCAACGGCCTGATTAATCTCATCAAAAGAGAGTTCGCCCCACTGGGCGGTAAACCATTCCAGATTGCCGGAAGAGGTTGGGCTGGCTTCGTGAACGATGTACTGCCCGTCATTTACATAGCGACCATAGACATAGGGATGGGGCTCGTGGTCGCGCAGGCCGTGAGCGATCCCGCTGGTGACGGCCCAGGTACCCATCACCGCGTTGAGGGTGCGTTCATCTTCGATACCGGCGCAGAGTGCGGTGGAAACCACATCAAACAGTCCGCCGACGACGGGGGTACCCGCCGCCAGACCGGTGATGGCGGCTGTCTGAGCGGTGATTTCCCCGCATATTTCTGCTGAACCAACGATGGGGGGCAGGGCATTGTCGATTTCACTGATGCCCAGCCACTGGGTCAGCCTCGGGTCGTACTGACCCGTGGTCATGTTGTAGAGGTTCGACTCGGAGATATTGCTCTCTTCGCAGCCTTTGACGCCGGTTAAGCACCAACGCAGGTAGTCATGACCCATCATGACGCTTCCAATTTGCGCGTAGCGCTGAGGGGTGTTCTCTTTCACCCAGCGCAGGAGCGATGCCGGATGCCCGGTCCACAATGTCTGGCGGGTGACCGGGTAGAGCTGCTCAGGGATCCCATCCTGCTGCCAGCGCTGAACGATGTCCATCGCGCGTCGGTCAGAAGAGAGAATGGCATTGCCTAGCGGCTTATCTTGCTTATCGAGAAGGAACAGACCTTTGCCCTGAGCAGATATGCCGACGCCTTTGATTTGCTCACCACGGACGCCTGTGCGCTTTAACAGCCCGGCAATGGTCGCGACGCACTGTTGCCACAGTTGGTGCATATCGCGTTCGGCGTAACCGGGTAATGGCGATAGTGTCTGCAGCGATTGCCGGTTAATTCCCTGCTCATGACCTTTGGCATCATACAAACCTGCTTTCAGATATGTTCCGCCACAATCAATACCCAGCCAGAAGGTCGCTTTCTCACTCATCTTTGTTATCTCATTTTTGCCGGATGGCGCTGCGCTTATCCAGCCTGGGACGGTTGCTACCTGTAGGCCCGGTAAGCGAAGCGTCACCGGGCATTGTTTTAAGCTGTACGTTTATGTGGATTCAGTGTCTTTAGCGGCGCGGCGCCGGCATCGCATTTCGCTGGCAGCAGCAGCGCCATCAGCGCGGCCAGAGCCAGTGAAATTGCCAGGCAGTAAACGCCCGCATCTTTGCTGTACAGGGTGATGAGAACGCCGACCGCGTAAGGACCGCAGAAGCCACCGAGGTTGCCGAGAGCGTTGATGACCCCACGTGCGCCACCGGCCATTTCTGCGCTGAACAAACGCGCCGGAATAGTCCAGAACACACCCGCAGCCGATTGCAGGAAGAATCCGCAGCCGACCAGCGCGGCATAAGCCAGCCAGACGTTATTTTTCAGCGCCACAGAGAGGAACATGCACAAGGCGAAGCCAATCAGCGGCAGGCAGACGAACAGCTTGCGTTTACCGGTGCGGTCAGAGAGTGAAGAGAACAGGAACATCCCGGCAATTGCGCCGACGTATGGCAGAATGGCGAGCATGCCGACCTGTCCCATGCTGCTGTGCGTCAACTCTTTGAGGATGGTCGGCAGCCACAGGGTGTAACCGTAAATCCCGGTCTGATAGAAGAAGTTCAGCGCGATTAGCTGCCACATGGTTTTATCGGACAGCACTGCACTCAGAGAGGCATTTTTGACTTCGGTTCCGGCAATGGCTTTTTGCTCGGCGGCCAGCGTCTCAACGAGGTAATTTTTCTCGGCCTCAGAGATCCAGCGCGCTTCCTGTGGACGGTCGTAAACGGTATAGGCCCACAGCACCAGGACGACGACCGACAATAAACCTTCAATGATAAACAGCCAACGCCAGTCGAGAACGGTAATGATCCAACCCGAGAGCGGGGCGGTGATGATCCCGGCAATCGGCACAAACATAATCACAATCGCATTGGCGCGACCGCGTTCTGCATCGGGGAACCAGTTACTGATCATCGTCAGCACGACCGGCAGCATGCCACCTTCGGCAACGCCGAGTAAGAAGCGCAAAACCAGCAGTTGATACTGATTCGTGATTAAACCCGTCAGAACGGAAATGACCGCCCAGGCAACCAGCGACCAGCCGATAAATTTCTTGCCGCTGCCGTGAACGGCAATTTTTCCGCCGGGAACCTGTAAAAACAGATAGCCGATAAAGAAAATACCGCCGGCCAGACCGGCCATGGTGGCGGAAATACCTAATTCCTCATCCATTCCGCCGGGCATCGCGAATGCGATATTGACGCGGTCCATATAAGAAATAATACAGGCGATGAGAATAGGTGGAATAATCCGTAGCCAGCGCTGACGGGGTATGTCTTGAAGTGTAGGGCGAGAGGTCATGTTCATATTAATATTCTCGTAGAGTAGTATTTTATTTTTATAGTTTTGCTTTATTTAATGCGGCGATACCGTCGCGCAATATCGCTACACGATGGTTCACATCTGCACTGGCATTTATTTCCAGCAATTTAATGCCAGAAAATTGCAATGGCTCAACTCCTGCGCAGGCGAATAATTCGTGGGCATGCTCTGTGGTCATTAGACCTTCTGGACAGAAAGGGGCAAACGGTGCATGTAAGTCCTGCCACTCGCCGTATTCCCCCGTAAGCGTGGTGCCGGAGAACATCAGTGCGCCCAGTTTCCCAGCCCGTTTGGTCTGCTGCGTGTGGGTCAGCGGTAGAGTGGGGCTCTGCCCTTCAATAGCCGAGCGCGCCCAGTTAATGCACACGCTGATGCCATATCCGGTTATCGCGTCCAGCACGTTGTCTAACGGTAAAAAGCCTTTGCGTGGCGCGGGACCTGTCATGGCATCGCAATGTTCCAGCACCAGATCGCAGGACCAGTCCCAGCGGGTAATTTCTTTCAGTGAACGAGCAAACGCGTCGGTGGCCTGATCGACGTTCGGGTTGCCTGCTAGTGGGGCCGCATGCAGCTCCAGCGCGATTACTTTTCCGCCGTTGGCCGCATTGATATGGTTGATTTTCTGCTGCAGATGACGGTAATACGCCACGCAGGCTTTACGCTGTTCTTCGTCGCTGGAAGCCAACCCGAAGCCACCATTAGTACCGCGACGGCGCATGGTTTCCATAATAGCCGTGACCACGATTTGCCAGTCGCCCGGCGTATGGCGTAACAACCATTCGTCGCCTAACGGATGCAGATTTTCAAGGCAGGGCTGCTCCAGTCCGCGAATATCCGCTGTATCGGAGAGCTGTCGCCAGAATTCCTTCTCTTCCTCTTCACCCTTTTGGTGAAATGAGGGTGCACAAGGGTACGCACCGATAATATAACCGGTAGTGTTAGCTTTCATTTTTGTGCTCCTTTTATAAAACTGAAATAGCAACCTTCACGACTATTTTGCGGATCGG
This sequence comes from Citrobacter sp. Cpo142, assembly GCF_030332425.1. NCBI lineage: Bacteria > Pseudomonadati > Pseudomonadota > Gammaproteobacteria > Enterobacterales > Enterobacteriaceae > Citrobacter > Citrobacter sp. Cpo142. Next base: position 246,330 of record NZ_JAOWHW010000133.1, on the reverse strand, counting down.
CGTGGCGACAGTTTTATGACATGCTGGACGATGAACATCCTGCGGGAAGAATATGGCGTAACTTCCCGGAATCATTTCAATGAAAGATTCATGTTCGCTGGCGTGATAAAAAATAATATCGCGCTGTTCTAATAACGATTCACTGATTTGGTTATTCCCGGTATCAATGGCGATCCCGATTTTCTCTTCACCCCAGGCCAGAAACTGAATATCCAGATAGCGGCGATGCACCTCAGGACGATTTTCGGCAACGTCACGCGTGGTTAAATCAATAATTTGCGCGAAGATATTTTTACCGTCGATCTCCACCACGCCCGGCTCCAGTTTGCGAAAATCTGTGGTGCGCAAAAAGTCGAGCGCCCTTTCAATCGCAGCGGGCAAACGGCATGGGTTAGGTTGAGCAATATGTCCGAAGATCATGGTGTTGCTCCTTACAGGGCTTGAATTTTTGCCCAGACGCTGTCGTCAACGGTGATACCGTTCCGGCGATTTTCTTCCAGTAGCTTTGTAAACTCGTGGCCCGGCAGACGGACAGGCGTGTTTTCATCTGCGCGTTCGGCGGTGGTGATGAAATCCATAATCCGCTGTAGCTTGGCATCGCGGGTGGCACCATCGATCAGCTTATCCACTTCAATGGCGATAAAAATCTGTGAAACGCCATATTCATCGCTGTTATCCTGGGTGACTTCTGCAACGGAAGAGCCATCAGAAAGCAGGGTGGCAATCATATCCAGCACAATCGACAGGCCTGAACCTTTCCAGTAACCCATTGGCAAAATGCGGCGGTTTTTTTCGATAACGCCCGGCTCTTTGGTGAGATTGCCTTCATCATCAAAGCCACCATCCACCGGCAGTTCGCGACCGGCCAGGCGATTCACTTCCAGCATGCCGTAGGAGAACATGGACATCGACATATCAACCATGGTGATTGGCGATGAGGGGATCGCGACGATCAGCGGGTTAGTGCCAATGCGGCACTCTTTCGAACCCCACGGCGGCATGACGGCAATCGAGTTAGTCCAGCAGATACCGATGTAACCTTTCTCCGCCGCCTGCCAGCCATAGCTGCCACCGCGCATCCAGTGGTTGGCGTTACGCAGTGCGACCAGGCCAATACCGTGATCGGAGGCCAGCTCAATGGCTCTGTCCATCATCTTTTTCGCCGTCAGGTTGCCGATCGAACGCTGGGCATCCCATTGTTCAATCGCCCCCAGGCTGGTAATGCGTTGCGGTTTGGCCTCAGGAATGATGTCGCCGTTATCCAATTGCTGAATAAAACGAGGAAAACGATTCACACCGTGCGAATAAACGCCGGACTCGGTGGTGCGCGCAAACATTTCGGCACAGGCATCGGCGGTTTCAACGGCAATACCGCGTGCCAGCAGTACCCGATTGAACGCATCTTTCAACTGCTCAAAAGTGACTTTCATTCCTGTTTCCTTGTTTAAATTTGATCGCTTTTTTATCTCTAAATTTCACTATGCGAAATCTGATTTCAAATATAGCGATCAAATTTTGACAGATCAACGGGGTGGTCTATTTTTTAAAATCATCAAAATCAAATAGTTGTGTTTTTTCGGTTCAGATCGTGAACTGAAACACACTTTGCGCTACCATCAGAGCGCGACGAAAAGGGGAGCGGAAGCGATGGGCACAAAAGAGAGTGAAATGACGCAAGACAAAGAGAGGCCAGCCGGAAGTCAGAGCCTGTTCCGTGGTTTGATGTTGATTGAGATTCTGAGTAACTATCCGAATGGGTGCCCATTGGCCCATCTGTCTGAACTGGCCGGGCTGAACAAAAGTACTGTGCATCGACTCCTGCAAGGGCTGCAGTCCTGCGGATATGTCACGCCTGCACCTGCTGCGGGTAGCTATAGGCTGACCACCAAATTTATCGCCGTTGGGCAGAAGGCGCTGTCGTCACTGAATATCATCCATGTTGCCGCTCCGCACCTCGAAGCGTTGAATATTGCTACTGGTGAAACAATCAACTTCTCCAGCCGTGAAGATGACCACGCGATTCTGATTTATAAGCTGGAACCGACGACGGGCATGCTGCGTACTCGCGCTTATATCGGTCAACATATGCCACTGTATTGCTCCGCGATGGGTAAAATTTACATGGCGTTTGGGCATGCGGATTATGTGAAATCTTACTGGGAGAGCCATCAGGATCTTATTCAGCCGCTGACCCGCAATACCATTACCGGTTTACCGGCGATGTACGACGAATTGGCGCAGATCCGCGAAAGCAGTATGGCGATGGATCGGGAAGAGAACGAATTGGGCGTTTCCTGTATTGCCGTGCCGGTGTTTGATATTCATGGTCGGGTGCCGTACGCAGTGTCAATTTCACTCTCTACCTCGCGACTTAAGCAGATAGGGGAAAAAAATCTACTCAAGCCGCTACGGGAAACCGCGCAGGCCATTTCAAATGAGCTGGGTTTTACCGTTCGCGATTAGGCACATGCCAGGCGTCGTTCAGGCACCTGACACTATTTAACCGTTTCCCCTGTCCGATCAAAGCGTCAGGGGCGGTCTCTCTGGCACTCTGTGGTTTTCACGCAGAAGGAGGGGGCAATGAACGCGTTTATTATGGCGGATGCGGCAAAATGTATTGGATGTCGTACCTGTGAAGTTGCCTGTGTCGTCGCGCATCAGCAAAACCAGGACTGTGCGTCGGTCTCTTCTTCTGCGTTTATCCCGCGGATTCGGGTAATCAAAGACGACGCCTTTACCACGGCGGTCGCCTGCCATCAATGCGAAGACGCTCCCTGTGCGAATGTTTGTCCAACTCACGCCATTCGTCGTGAACATGGGCATATCTTCGTTGAACAGGCACGTTGTATTGGTTGTAAAAGCTGTATGCTGGCCTGCCCGTTTGGGGCAATGAATGTCGTTGCCCGTTCGTCGCGGGTGCAGGCGATAAAATGCGATTTGTGCTGGCATCGCGAGGCGGGACCAGCGTGTGTCGAAGCCTGCCCGACCAGCGCGTTGCAGTGTGTTGATGCCGTCAGTATTCAGCGCCAGCGCCTGCGTTCACAGCCGCTGTGAAGTGAGCCCGACCCACACCTGGGTCGGGTTTGCGTTAGCCTTCCAGCCAGGCGCGTTCGATCTCTTCAGCCAGAATCTTCACGCCAGCTTCGATTTTCTCAGGTTCTGGTACGTAGTTCATCCGCATGCACTGATGGGTATGCGGCCAGGGTTTATCCAGACCTGGGAAGAAGTAGTCACCAGGAACCATCAGTACGCCGCGCGCTTTCAGGCGCTGATACAACAGTTCGGTGGTGATCGGTAAATCTTTGAACCATAGCCACAGGAAAATCGCGCCTTCAGGTTTATGGATAAGGCAACGATCTTCAGACAAGTAGCGGCGAATAATCGCAATCGTCTCCTGAACGCGCTGATAGTAAAACGGCTTGATAACCGTTTCGGACAGGCGCAGCAGATCGTTACGTTTAATCATCTCGCACATCATCGCCGGTCCCATCCCGCCAGGTGCAAGGCTGATGATGCCGTTCATATTGGTAATCGCAGTGATGATTTTTTCATTCGCGATAATGATACCGCAGCGGGAACCCGGCAGACCCAGCTTGGAAAGGCTCATGCACAACACAATGTTGGGGTTCCACAGCGGGCGTGCTTCGCTAAAAATGATGCCGGGGAACGGTACCCCATAGGCGTTATCAATCACCAGTGGGATCCCATGCTGGTTGGCCAGCCGGTCCAGCTTCATCAGCTCGTCGTCGGTGATCACGTTGCCTGTCGGGTTAGTGGGGCGCGACACGCAGATCATGCCCGTTTCTTCACCGATGTGCAGGTGTTCAAAATCAACGTGATACTTAAATTGGCCTTCCGGTAGCAGCTCAATGTTCGGACGTGCTGAGACGAAGAGATCTTCTTCCAGCCCGGAATCGGCATAGCCAATGTATTCCGGCGCTAACGGGAATAACACTTTTTGCGTTGTTCCGTCAGCGCGGCGTCCGGCGAACAGATTGAATAAGTAGAAAAACGCGCTCTGACTGCCATTTGTCAGTGCAATATTTTGTGGCTCGATATCCCAACCCTGCTTCTCACGTAGCAGTTTCGCCAGTTCAGACAGTAGCTCGGTTTTCCCTTGCGGACCGTCATAATTGCAAAGCGCATCAGTGGCTTTGCCGTTTGCCAGCATATCTGTCAGCAGAGACTGGAAGTAATTTTGCATCTCTGGAATTTGCGCCGGATTACCACCGCCGAGCATGATGGCGCCTGGGGTGCGTAAACCGTCGTTGAGGTCCTCCATCAGGCGGGTGATGCCTGAATGGCGGGTAAATTTGTCGCCAAAAAGTGAGAATGTCATAGCAGGGGGTCTGTCGAACTGAGTAGTAAAGTGGCTAACCATAGCGCTACCTATGGCAGGGTGCAAATCAGGGGGGAGGGGCTGGATTGATGTTTTATGCTGCAGATGTTTACCTGGCTGGTTTTTTATTTTGTGTTGAGCTTCCCGCTGTATTCACAGCGAGAAGCCTGTTGGGATCAGGGCTGACCGGCCCACACCACCATCACCTTATCGTCGCCATGCTCGCGGATAAATCCGTATCCCTGCTTCAATGTCAGCGTGGTCTGTTTACCGGCACCGATGGCGGGATGTCTGGCCCGGAACTGACTGATGCGCTGCCAGTGAGCGACGCTGGCGGCAGATTTCCCGGTCACATCCGGCCAGTTCATTTCTGAGCGCGTACCCTGCAATGGGTCTGAACCTGTTGGTCCAAAGGGCCGGGCAGACTCGTCGCCGTAAAAGAGTTGTACCGCGCCTGGCGCCAGCAGCAATAGCTCGGCGGCTTTGTCTCCACCTTCGCGGAACAGACGCGTATCGTGCGAGGATAGATAGCTCAGAACGTTGAAATCTTGCAATTTTTCCGCCATCTGTTGCCAGGTGAGATCCATACTCGCCAGACAATCGACGGCCTTTGCCGCCTGCTCCTGATAGTCGAAATTGATCATCGCATCAAAGCCGTGACGGTAATAGTCGCTTTGCATCACGCCGTGACCCCAAGCCTCGCCGGTCATCCAGAAAGGTTTGTCATCAAGCGCTTTATCCGGGTTCGCTTTCTTCCATTCAACCAGTGCCGCGCTGGCCTGTGTTTTTAACTGCTGCCAGGCGGGAAGTTCGACGTGTTTGGCGGTATCGACCCGAAACCCGTCAATCCCGTAATCACGCACCCACTGGCTGAGCCAGTGGGTCAGATAATCGCGGGGCGTGTAACCAGCAATAGCTTTAGCGTGCGTATCCGGTTTGTGTTGATAAAAGTTTGGCAGCCCGGAAGGCGTGGTGGATTCGGTTTTCAGATCGGGCAGGAAAGCCAGCGACATGGTCAGGTCGTCAAAACCCGGATTGTCGTAATCGCCAATATCGGTGCGGATCCAGTTTTTCCCCCACCATTTTTCCCAGCCTGCTTTATCGCTGAAGTTGATGTAATCATTAAAGCTGTGCCAGCTTTGCCCGGCGGCTGGCTTCCAGTCCGTCCAGCGTTCACCGAGCGTGTTTTTCAGTTCATCGCCCGACAAGTACAGGGCCCCAAACTGATACTCCTGCATATCCGCCAGCGTGGCGTAGCCGGTATGGTTCATGACGACATCGAACAGGATGCGAATGCCGCGCTGGTGCGCACCGTCAACCAGCGCACGCAGGTCAGCTTCATTACCCATATTCGCGTCGAGCGTGGTCCAGTCCTGAGTGTAATAGCCGTGGTAAGCATAATGGGGGAAATCACCTTTGGTGCCACCGCCGACCCAGCCGTGGATTTGCTCAAACGGCGCGCTGATCCACAGGGCGTTGATGCCTAACTGTTGTAGATAGTCGAGTTTGCTGGCCAGACCGCGCAAATCGCCCCCGTGGAAAGTGCCAATTTCCTGCATGCCGTCGTTGCGACGCCCGTAGCTGTGGTCGTTGCTTGGGTCACCATTTACAAAGCGATCCGTCAGGACGAAGTACACCGTAGCGTTATGCCAGTCGAAAGCGGCTGGGGCGTCAGTTTCCGCCCGTTCCAGCAGCAACAGTCCGTTACTGGCTGCAGCAGGCTGTAGGGTAATCGACCCATTTTTTACCGTTGCCGTTTGCTGGCTGTAGAAATCACGTACCACGGCACCTTCCGGAAAGGTCTGGCTCACATCCAGTGTTAACGGCGAACCATCCCATTTCGGGCACTGGCGAATCTGGGTCGTGACAGGGTCAGCGGCGCTTTTTACCGAGAGCATCAACGTTGGCGTTCCGGAGCGGGTATCCACTTCCAGCGTGTAATCGCCGTCTTTGAATAAGCGCCACTGCGGCGGGGCGCCTTCACACGGTTTTAGCGACAGCATCTGGTTGAGTTTTATTGCATCAGCAGGCTGCCAGCACTGTTGGTCAAAATTCAGGATTAGAGGACGAGTACCCTTCGTCAACGCTGCATGGCTGACGAATTTACCCGTACCTTCTGCTTCGAAGGTGGGGAGTCCCTGAGAAGTCCATGATGAGGCGATGGCAATGCCGGGCATGAGCGCCAGCGCAACGGCGGCAAGTTTCATAATGCTGTCCTTGGTGCTGCGATTTTCGCCAGTTTGCCAGTGAAATCAGGCCGGAAACTCCTCCTTTGAGTCGATTCCGCCAGGAGGAGAAGTGAGGGTGAGCGATCGCGCGCAAAAAATGAACTTATTTTGCGATAACCTCCACATTTTCTTCGAATTAATAGCACCCTGAACCGTTAATGCGTGACATGGTTTCAGAATTGGACTATTCCTTTGGGTGCTCTTGACGGCTATTTTTGATATGATTTGAGATTCATCTCTCATTTTTGTGAAAAATATAAGGTGTTGGAATGTATAAATCCGACCAGGAGACCTAATGATATTGACTCCCATTCGACGATATGGGGCAATGATTCTTATGTTACTCACCGTTGCATTTTCGGGTGAGGTGCTGGCAAAGACACACACGGCGACAACGAGTCACAAGCCCCAGATAACCAAGGCAAGTAATAAACAGGTTAGCAGTAAACAAGAGTATTCTCGCAATAGTGCAAAGAGTAGTTCACTTCCTGATTTGCGAAAATACCCTTCCGGAACACCAAGGAAAAAAGCGTTTCTCCGGACGGTTATGCCTTATATTACCAGTCAAAATGCTGCCATTACGGCGGACCGTAACTGGCTGATTTCAAAACAGTACCAGAACCGCTGGTCACCGACTGAGCGTACGCGTATGAAAGACATCGCGAAGCGCTACAAGGTGAACTGGTCTGGCAACACGCGTAAAATTCCGTGGAATACGCTGCTTGAGCGCGTAGACATTATCCCGACCAGTATGGTGGCAACCATGGCTGCGGCTGAAAGTGGCTGGGGTACGTCGAAGCTGGCGCGTAGCAACAACAACCTGTTTGGCATGAAATGTGGCAAAGGTCGTTGTAACAATGCACCGGGTAAAGTGAAAGGCTACTCACAGTTTGAATCGGTGAAAGAGTCGGTGAATGCCTACGTCATTAACCTGAACACGCATCCGGCTTACTCTTCTTTCCGTAAGTCACGTGCGCAGCTGCGTAAAGCCGATCAGGAAGTCACCGCTACCGCGATGATTCATAAGCTGAAGGGTTATTCCACTAAAGGACAGAGCTACAACAACTATCTGTTCGCAATGTATCAGGATAACCAGCGTTTAATCGCCGCGCATATGTAACTCTGTGTGCCGGATGGCGGCTTCGCCGCATCCGGCAATATTCCTCACAGCAACACTTCGCTGTTCACATCGCGATACTCTTTGGGCGTCGTGTCATACTCTTTCTTAAAGACCGAATAAAAGTATTGCAGAGACGGATAGCCGCACATCTGTGAAATTTCGTTGATTGAAAGCGTGGTAGAAATCAACAGGCTGCGCGCTTTTTCCAGCTTTTCGGCATGAATCACAGCGTGGATAGTCTCTCCGACCTCTTCTTTAAAACGCTTCTCCAGATTCGAACGAGAAATCCCCACTGAATCCAGCACTTGTTCAACCTTAATACCTTTACAGGCATGGTTGCGGATAAAGTGCATCGCCTGAATCACCGCCGGATCGGTTAATGAACGGTAGTCGGTTGAGCGGCGTTCAATGACGCGCACCGGAGGAACCAGTGTACGTTGCAGCGGCAGCTCTTCATTTGCCAGTAAACGATGTAAGAGTTTAGCGGCCTGATACCCCATCTGCCTGGCTCCCTGGGCCACGGATGACAGCGCCACCCGCGACAGATAGCGGGTCAGTTCTTCGTTGTCGATCCCAATCACACACAGCTTTTCCGGTACTGGAATATGCAGGTGCTCGCAGACTTGCAGGACGTGCCGTGCCCGCGCGTCGGTAACGGCGATAATACCGGTTTGCGGCGGTAGTGTTTGTAGCCAGTCCGCCAGACGATTTTGCGCGTGCTGCCAGTTTTCCGGTGCGGTTTCCAGCCCCTGATAGACAACGCCGCGGTACTTCTCTTTGGCAACCAGCTGGCAAAACGCATATTCACGTTCCGCGGCCCAGCGTTTGCCGCTTGAAGAAGGCAGACCATAAAACGCAAAGCGGTTAACCCCTTTCTCTTTCAGATGCAGGAAAGCGCTTTCTACCAACGCGTGGTTATCGGTGGCGATGTAATGAACTGGGGGATAATCTTGCTCCAGATGGTAGGAGCCTCCAACGCCGATAATGGGAACCTCCACATCGGCAAGTAATTGTGCAATGTCATCATCGTCATAATCAGCAATAACGCCGTCGCCTAACCAGTCTTTAATATTATCGATACGGGCGCGGAAATCTTCCTCAATGAATATATCCCACTCGGATTGCGATGCCTGTAAATATTCACCCACTCCTTCTACCACCTGGCGGTCATAGGCTTTATTGGCATTAAATAACAGAGTGATGCGGTGACGTTTATCAAACATAAGAACCTGTCCTGGAAAGGTTAACGTGGGCCTGTCGATACTAGCAAAATCGCAGGTACGACTGCTTGATGAAGCGTGACAAATTTCTTATTTGCCTGGTGCTACGCAAAATTCACATACTGCCAGTGGGATGACAATTGCCATTTTTTATCTGCGCATTACGGTTTTTTGTTTATTGGCTAACCTTCGATCGCGATCGCTTTTTTATTTCGTTTTTCAGAGCGTTTTTTTGGGAGCCAGCGCACGTTTGGGTATTCTCTTAATAGCGGTGTGAAATAACGTAATTGAGCAATAAATCAGGAAATTCCAGTATAGCTACATCGCAGTTTACTTACCGTATTACCTGATTATGGAGCTTATTATGCCGGCTTATTTTGACCAACTCGATCGTGTTCGTTTTGAAGGCACTCAATCCACCAACCCGCTCGCATTTCGCCATTACAACCCTGACGAAATAGTATTGGGCAAGCGCATGGAAGATCATCTGCGTTTTGCTGCCTGCTACTGGCATACCTTCTGCTGGAACGGGGCGGATATGTTCGGTATGGGCGCTTTCGATCGTCCATGGCAGCAGCCTGGTGAAGCTCTGGCGCTGGCGAAACGCAAAGCGGATGTGGCATTTGAGTTTTTCCACAAGCTGAACGTGCCTTACTACTGCTTCCATGACGTGGATGTTTCGCCGGAAGGTGCGTCTTTGAAAGAGTACAAAAACAACTTTGCGCAGATGGTTGATGTGCTGGCGGCAAAACAGGAACAGAGCGGCGTGAAGCTGCTGTGGGGTACAGCAAACTGCTTCACTAACCCACGCTACGGTGCGGGTGCGGCCACAAACCCAGATCCAGAAGTGTTCAGTTGGGCAGCCACGCAGGTGGTTACGGCCATGGATGCCACGCATAAGTTAGGCGGTGAAAACTACGTTCTGTGGGGCGGTCGTGAAGGTTATGAAACGCTGCTGAATACCGATCTGCGTCAGGAACGTGAGCAGATTGGTCGTTTCATGCAATTAGTCGTGGAACACAAACACAAAACTGGTTTCCAGGGCACTTTGCTTATCGAGCCGAAACCGCAGGAACCGACCAAGCACCAGTACGACTACGATGCGGCGACCGTGTACGGATTCCTCAAGCAGTTCGGTCTGGAAAAAGAGATCAAACTGAATATCGAAGCCAACCACGCTACGCTTGCAGGCCATTCGTTCCATCACGAAATCGCCACCGCTATCGCGCTGGGTCTGTTTGGCTCTGTCGATGCCAACCGCGGCGATGCACAGCTGGGCTGGGATACCGACCAGTTCCCGAACAGCGTAGAAGAGAATGCCTTGGTGATGTACGAAATCCTGAAAGCGGGTGGCTTCACTACCGGCGGCCTGAATTTTGATGCCAAAGTACGTCGTCAGAGCACCGATAAATACGATCTGTTCTATGGTCATATTGGCGCGATGGATACCATGGCACTGTCGCTGAAAATTGCGGCCCGTATGATTGAAGACGGTGGCCTGGATCAGCGTGTGGCTAAACGTTATGCCGGTTGGAATGGTGAGCTGGGCCAGCAAATTCTGAAAGGCCAGATGACGTTGACAGAAATTGCGCAGTACGCTGAACAACACAACCTGGCGCCAGTGCACCAGAGCGGTCATCAGGAATTGCTGGAAAATCTGGTAAACCATTATTTGTTCGACAAATAACGGGTCTCTGAGAACGTCCGTAAGCCCGGTCAGCTAGCGCTACCGGGCCTTTCTTTAAGGAACGATGCCTTATGTATATCGGGATAGATCTTGGCACATCAGGCGTAAAGGCCATTCTGCTCAATGAGCAGGGCGATGTGGTGGCTTCACAAACGGAGAAACTCACCGTCTCGCGCCCGCATCCGTTATGGTCAGAACAAGACCCTGAGCAGTGGTGGCTGGCAACGGATCGCGCGGTAAAAGCACTGGGTCAGCAGCATTCACTCCGCAAGGTGAAAGCGTTGGGGATTGCCGGGCAGATGCACGGTGCGACGCTACTGGATGAACAACAGAAGGTATTGCGTCCGGCTATCTTATGGAACGACGGTCGCTGTGCTGAAGAGTGCGTGATGCTGGAGAATCAGGTTCCGCAGTCTCGAGCGATCACTGGCAACCTGATGATGCCTGGCTTTACCGCGCCAAAACTGCTGTGGGTGCAACGCCACGAGCCGGAGATTTTCAACCAGATTGATAAAGTCCTGCTGCCGAAAGATTACCTGCGTTTGCGCATGACCGGTGATTATGCCAGCGATATGTCTGATGCGGCAGGGACAATGTGGCTGGATGTCGCGAAGCGTGACTGGAGCGATGTCATGCTGGCTGCCTGTAAACTGACTCGCGCACATATGCCTGCGCTCTATGAAGGCAGCGAGATTACCGGAACCTTATTGCCAGACGTCGCCAAAGCCTGGGGAATGGAGGAGGTTGCGGTGGTTGCCGGAGGCGGTGATAACGCGGCGGGCGCGGTTGGCGTAGGCATGATGAATGCCGGTCAGGCGATGCTTTCGCTGGGGACATCCGGCGTCTATTTTGCGGTGAGTGATGGTTTCCTAAGCAAACCGGAAAGTGCGGTTCACAGTTTTTGCCATGCTTTGCCTGAGCGATGGCATCTGATGTCTGTAATGTTAAGTGCGGCATCGTGTCTGGACTGGGCGGCAAAATTAACCGGACTGGCGAGCGTTCCTGCGTTGATTGACGCTGCGCAACAGGCGGATGAACACGCGGAGCCGGTCTGGTTTTTACCTTATTTGTCCGGCGAGCGTACGCCGCATAACAATCCGCAGGCCAAGGGCGTATTTTTCGGTCTGACGCATCAGCATGGTCCGGCAGAACTGGCACAGGCGGTGCTGGAAGGTGTGGGTTTTGCGCTGGCTGACGGTATGGACGTGGTACATGCCTGTGGCATTCAGCCCGCCAGCATTACGCTGATCGGCGGCGGGGCACGTAGCGAATACTGGCGTCAGATGCTATCTGACATCAGCGGATTGCAGCTGGATTACCGTACCGGCGGTGACGTTGGCCCTGCACTCGGCGCGGCGCGCCTGGCGCAAGTTGCCATGAATCCGCAAACGTCGTTATCAGAGTTACTGCCTCAGCTTACGCTGGAGCAGGCGCATTATCCTGACGCGGAGCGTCATACTCGTTATCAACAGCGTCGAGAAACCTTCCGTCGTATCTATCAGCAATTACAACCGCTGATGTCCTGACCACTTTCCCCTCTGGCTAGCAGAGGGGAATTTGCCGCATGCATATATCTACAAAAATAATAAATTACACGTATGGATGTATTCTGAAAGTCCTGTGTAGTCGCTTTTTTCTGTGTTGTCTTTAGCGGGTTATTCATATTGTATCCATGATGGATAAGGAGATCCCAATGAAGACAACCAGGCTGTTGCCATGGATATTATTCCTCTCAGGCATACTGACTTACAGTATCGGTTTATGGCGCGCATGCCCGTTACTGAGCGGCAAGGGGTATTTTTTGGGGGCATTGATGACGGGGATGTTCGTTACGTATGCCTATCAACGTGCAGTAAATCTCAATCAAATTGATGAACGCTTCGCTTCCGTGTGTCAGATGGTGGTGCTCATCACGATAGGGTTGTTGCTGGTGGGGGTGTGGAATGCCCCGTTGGCGCCCTTTGAAATAGGGTTATACCCGGCAGCATTCTTCGTCTGTTTAATGGGGCAATTTTTACTGCAGCGTTCGCGTAATCAGGCGCTGCCTGGAGACACCTAACTCACCAGCCTGCGCGTATCGATACGTTGCAACAATACGGACAGCAGCAGGCTTCCCGCCAGCGTGGCGCTGAAAATCCACAGCATATCCAGCGGTGGCCAGTTTTTGAGTTCAATTCCGTTGGTACGTAGTGCGTGAATGATCAGCGCATGAAAACCATATATGCCCAATGAATGGCGAGAAATAAGGCCCAGTAGCGGCAGAGTACGTGTGCTGAGCGTATTTTTGACCAGCGTCAGGAGCGAGGCGGCGCAAATAAATACCGCTGGGCCGCAGTAGAGGTACCAGGTATCGGCAAAATTGCCTCGCCAGCGCAGTTCATGCAATGTGCCACGAGAAATAATAAATACTGCGGTAATAAATACCGTCGCACAGAGCCAGCTGAGCGCACGCTTTTGCGTATCCATCATGCCAATCGCCCGGCCCAGCATGCCGTACAGGATGTAATAGAAAGTATCGCCACTGATGTACAGGTTGACTGGGAGCCACTCAAAGCCGCCGATTTTTTGCGAGACGGTATTGGGATTGGCAATCACCCCAATCACAACCATGAGCGCCAGTAGCATCTTGCCGCTGATATTTTTCACCTGTATCAGCGGAGAAACCAGGTAGATGACGGCGATCGCGAAGAAAAACCACAGATGATAGAACACCGGCTTTTGCAGCAGGTTCTTCAGCGACAGCTCAGCGTTGATCGAGGTAAACAGCAGGATATAGGCCAGTGCCACGCTGCTGTAAAACAGAATGCAAAGCGCGATGCGCAGGAAATGGCGCGGTTTGGCGCTACGCTCACCAAAGAACAGATAGCCCGAAATCATAAAGAACAGCGGAACGCTGACGCGAGAGGCTGAATTGAGCACGTTAGCCAGATCCCAATTCAACGGGCTGACGCTTTGCGCATTGGTGATGTACCAGGTTGTGGTGTGGATCATCACGACCATTAAACAGGCTATCCCGCGCAGGTTATCAATCCAGAAAATTTTGGGCTGCATCAGTTCCTCTGTGTCCATTAAAAAAAGTCTGACCGATATTTTGCGAACGTAGCTCACTGGAATAATCCGAGTTCTTACGCTAAAGCTTGAGATGGTCTGATGAGATTCTCAAAATAGGATCTGTTTCCAGACACTAATAATAAGACTGACCAGCAAACCAGGCGGTAATAAAATGATGATGAAGTATTTCTTTCCCGCGATCGCTGCCCTTTTGCTGGTAGCGTGCGCTGACACACAATCGTCTGCACCTGCGCAGAAAGCGCAAAAGGTTAAGGTCAGTGCCACGCGTTCGCTGGATATGGAGTCATTGTGCAAAAATGAGGCGGCGCAACGCTACAACACTGGCGCGCAGAAAATTGATATCTCCGGCCTGGAACAATTCCAGGGCAGCTATGAGATGCGTGGTTCTACCTTCCGTAAAGAGAGTTTTGTCTGTTCTTTTGATGCAGACGGGCAGTTTTTGCACCTTTCCATGCGCTAAGTTCCCCCTTTTTCCCGTTTCGTACTGTATATCTTGCAGCCAGCGGGTATACTGATCGCTTCCTTTAAATCCACACGTATCCAGCACGAAATAATATGCAAAAGTTTGATACCAGGACCTTCCAGGGCTTGATCCTGACCTTACAGGATTACTGGGCTCGCCAGGGCTGCACCATCGTTCAACCATTGGACATGGAAGTCGGCGCGGGAACATCTCACCCAATGACCTGCCTGCGTGCGCTGGGGCCGGAGCCGATGGCGACTGCTTATGTGCAGCCTTCTCGTCGTCCGACCGATGGCCGCTATGGCGAAAACCCGAACCGCTTACAGCACTACTATCAGTTCCAGGTAGTGATTAAGCCGTCTCCGGACAACATTCAGGAGCTGTACCTGGGTTCTCTGAAAGAACTGGGTATGGACCCGACCATTCACGATATCCGTTTCGTGGAAGATAACTGGGAAAACCCGACGCTGGGTGCCTGGGGTCTGGGTTGGGAAGTGTGGCTGAACGGCATGGAAGTGACGCAGTTCACCTACTTCCAGCAGGTTGGTGGTCTGGAATGTAAACCAGTAACCGGGGAAATTACCTACGGTCTGGAACGTCTGGCCATGTACATTCAGGGCGTAGACAGCGTTTACGACCTGGTCTGGAGCGACGGCCCGCTGGGTAAAACCACGTACGGCGACGTGTTCCATCAGAACGAAGTGGAGCAATCCACCTACAACTTCGAATACGCCGACGTGGACTTCCTGTTCACCTGCTTCGAGCAGTACGAAAAAGAAGCGCAGCAGTTGCTGGCGCTGGAAAATCCGCTGCCGCTGCCTGCGTATGAACGTATTCTGAAAGCCGCCCATAGCTTCAACCTGCTGGATGCGCGTAAAGCCATCTCCGTCACCGAGCGTCAGCGCTATATCCTGCGCATTCGCACCCTGACTAAAGCAGTGGCAGAAGCTTACTACGCTTCCCGTGAAGCCCTTGGCTTCCCGATGTGCAACAAAGACAAATAAGAGGCGGCCATGTCTGAGAAAACTTTTCTGGTGGAAATCGGCACTGAAGAGCTGCCACCAAAAGCACTGCGCAGCCTGGCTGAGTCCTTTGCTGCAAACTTTACCGCGGAGCTGGATAACGCTGGCATCGCGCACGGCAACGTTCAGTGGTTCGCCGCGCCGCGTCGTCTGGCGCTGAAAGTCGCGAATCTGGCGGAATCTCAACCCGATCGTGAAGTTGAAAAACGCGGTCCGGCCATTGCCCAGGCGTTTGACGCTGAAGGTAAACCGAGCAAAGCGGCAGAAGGTTGGGCACGTGGCTGCGGCATCACGGTTGATCAGGCTGAGCGTCTGACTACCGACAAAGGCGAATGGCTGCTGTACCGTGCGCATGTAAAAGGCGAAAGCGCAGAAACGCTGCTGCCAAACATGATCGCCACGTCACTGGCGAAGCTGCCTATCCCGAAACTGATGCGCTGGGGCGCGTCTGATGTCCACTTCGTGCGTCCGGTTCACACCGTGACCCTGCTGCTAGGCGACAAAGTGATTCCGGCAACGATTCTGGGCATTCAGTCCGATCGCGTGATCCGCGGGCACCGCTTTATGGGCGAGCCGGAATTCACCATCGATTCTGCCGATCAGTACCCGGAAATCCTGCGTGAGCGCGGCAAAGTAATTGCGGATTACGCTGAGCGTAAAGCGAAAATCAAAGCCGATGCTGAAGAAGCGGCGCGTAAGATTGGCGGTAACGCTGATCTGAGCGAAAGCCTGCTGGAAGAAGTCACCTCGCTGGTGGAATGGCCGGTAGTGCTGACCGCGAAGTTCGAAGAGAAATTCCTCGCAGTTCCGTCTGAAGCGCTGGTACACACCATGAAAGGTGACCAGAAGTACTTCCCGGTTTACGCGAACGACGGCAAACTGCTGCCGAACTTTATCTTCGTTGCCAACATCGAATCGAAAGATCCGATCCAGATTATCTCCGGTAACGAGAAAGTCGTTCGTCCGCGCCTGGCGGATGCCGAGTTCTTCTTCAATACCGACCGTAAAAAACGTCTGGAAGACCATCTGCCGCGTCTGCAAACCGTGCTGTTCCAACAGCAACTGGGTACGCTGCGCGACAAGACTGACCGTATCCAGGCTCTGGCGGGCTGGATTGCTGGTCAGATTGGCGCTGATGTTAACCACGCAACGCGTGCTGGCCTGCTGTCCAAGTGTGACCTGATGACCAACATGGTCTTCGAGTTCACCGACACCCAGGGTGTGATGGGCATGCACTACGCGCGTCACGATGGCGAAGCGGAAGATGTAGCCGTGGCGCTGAACGAACAGTATCAGCCGCGTTTTGCCGGTGATGATCTGCCGTCGAACCCGGTAGCTTGTGCCGTGGCGATTGCTGACAAGATGGACACCCTGGCTGGTATCTTCGGTATTGGTCAGCATCCGAAAGGCGACAAAGACCCGTTTGCGCTGCGTCGTGCTGCGCTGGGTGTGCTGCGTATTATCGTTGAGAAGAACCTGAATCTGGATCTGCAAACGCTGACCGAAGAAGCGGTTCGTCTGTATGGTGACAAGCTGACCAACGCCAACGTGGTGGATGACGTTATCGACTTTATGCTCGGTCGCTTCCGCGCCTGGTATCAGGACGAAGGTTACACCGTCGACACCATTCAGGCCGTACTGGCACGTCGTCCGACTCGTCCGGCTGATTTTGACGCACGTATGAAGGCGGTTTCGCACTTCCGTACGCTGGAAGCCGCGTCCGCGCTGGCTGCTGCGAACAAACGTGTATCGAACATCCTGGCGAAGTCTGAAGAGACGCTGAATGACCGCGTGAATGCGGCGACGCTGAAAGAGCCGGAAGAAATTGCGCTGGCAATGCAGGTTGTCGTGCTGCGCGATAAGCTGGAGCCTGTCTTCGCTGCCGGTCATTACCAGGAAGCGCTGGTTGAGCTATCGGCGTTACGTGAACCGGTCGATGCGTTCTTCGAGAAAGTGATGGTTAACGTGGAAGATAAAGATCTGCGTATTAATCGCCTGTCTATGCTCGAAAAACTGCGTGAGCTGTTCCTGCGCGTAGCGGATATTTCTCTGCTGCAGTAACGGCCCTGAGCTGACTTAGAAAATGCCGGATGGCGGCTTCGCCTTATCCGGCATTTTTTTATGTTATTAGCGCAACTGCAATTTTGTCAGACAGGTCTGGCTGTCTTCCATCGTCTTAATAGGATACTCCGCCGTTTTACCGTTGTAGCTCACTGCGATGGTGCCTTCCATATTGCGCGGTAGCCATACCCCGACAAAGCCATTACGGCCGCTCTTCATCGCTTTTTGTACCACCACATTACCCTTGTTATCCGTCACTTTGACATTGAATGTCTTCTCCGGCATTTCGCCCTGGCAGCCAGAAAGGCTGTGGTTGAAGCAAGGATGTGTTTGCCATTCATACGGGGCAAACGACAGATAGAACTTGTCACCGAGCGGCAGGGTATAAACCTGATCGCCCGAAGAGAGCTTCAGCTCGGTGCTGGTGATGGACGCTGAGTACGGCAGCGGGCGGCTCTGCGGAGACCGATCAATCGTCTCTACGATTTGTTCGACGGATTTTCCGCTGAGCCCGTGTTCGGCCAGGAAAGTGGCTTCTGGGGTAGCCGCGAACGCAGTACCGGTGGTGAGCAAACCTAAAATCAGTAGCAGTGAGGATTTCGACATAGCTTCAATTCCTTGTGAAAATTGTGGAATATAGACTGGCTCACTATAAAGCTTGCCCTTAGGGAAAGGTCAAAGGGGCGACGGGTAAAGTAATGCAAAGAAGCGTTTAGGTGGGATGTGCTGCGAAGTACAGATAAAAAAAATCCCCGCCGTTTGGCAGGGATTCAGAATTTTTGAGCTTTTTAAGCTTACAGGCTGGTTACGTTGCCAGCTGCCGGGCCTTTAGCGCCGCTTTCGATGGTGAAGGAAACTTTCTGACCTTCGTCCAGAGATTTGTAGCCATCGTTCTGGATAGCAGAGAAGTGTACGAACACGTCTTTAGAGCCATCGTCAGGAGTGATGAAGCCGAAACCTTTGTCAGCGTTGAACCATTTTACGATACCAGTCATTTTACCGGACATAGTGTATTACCTTTTAAAAAATAAGTGTGCCTTTCGGCGATATGGCGTGCTTTACAGATTTTTTAACAGTAAAGGAAATGCTCACTACGAAGGGTATCAACGATAACTCTTGAAGGGACTTGCCTTACTAACTGCTGTAATGGTCTGTACGTCAAACCGTTGAGGGCATTAACTCATTTTACGCATGTGGATGCAACTACTATTTTCTTTTTTGTGGATAACCTTCGTAAGAGAACGGCCCTGTAACAGGACCGTTCTTAAGCAAAATTGAAAAATAGTTCAATCCATCAGTTGCTTACTTAACCTAGGGTCTGCCTGAATCAAGCGCATTAACTTCAATTCGGTAGTGGAAGGCTTTACGCGTTTAGACTCCCATTCATGAACCATCGCGACCGTCACGCCCATCACTCGGGCAAAATCATCTGTTTTTAAACCTGTCCCTCGTCGTAGCTGTTCAAATTCGGTGAAAGGGTTGGTTTTTTGCGGCAGAGTGACCGTCTGCGATACATCTTTAAAAACAATCTGCTCCAGACTGCTTAGCAGTTCAAACATAGGATCTTTGTATTCCATTGAGAACTCCTACAAATCACACAGCGGGATCGTGAATTTCTTCGAAGCTCATTAAGAGTAGTCGGAAAAAATGAAGCCGGATTTAAGGTTTGTGTGATGGATTCGTTTCAGCGGATCGCAGGTGATAATCTTTTGCTGGCTAACAAACTGATAAAGGTCGGGATCTCCGAACGATCGATTCCGATTGTAAAGATGACTAAAATATGACGCCGAGTGGTAAATGCAGCATTGTTTAGCAAAACGAACGGTGGTGGGAACGGTTATTTTCCCCCACAAGATTACGCGGAAAGGGTATCTTGCGGGGCTGACCTGGACTATCCTTGTCAACGTCAGGCACGCGGGTGTCGTTGTGCGCATTTTTGGGTGAAAGGAGTATTAAAATGGCGACAGGTAAGTCCTGCTCTCGCTGGTTTGCGCCTGTTTTGGCGCTCTTAATGGTAGTTGGCCTGAGTGGGTGTTTTGATAAAGAAGGCGATCAACGCAAAGCGTTTATCGATTTTCTGCAGAATACTGCAATGCGTAGCGGAGAGCGTTTACCAACGCTGACCGCCGATCAGAAAAAACAGTTTGGCCCGTTTGTGTCCGATTACGCGATTCTGTATGGCTATTCGCAGCAGGTTAATCAGGCGATGGACTCCGGTCTGCGCCCGGTGGTTGATAGCGTAAATGCGATTCGTGTTCCTCAGGATTATGTGACTCAGCGTGAACCGCTGCGTCAGGCAAATGGTGCGCTAGGTGTATTAGGGCAACAGTTGCAGAATGCGAAACTACAGGCAGATGCTGCACATGGCGCGCTGAAGCAGGGCGAAGATCTGAAGCCGGTCTTTGATCAGGTGTACAACAAAGTTGTTACTGCACCAGCAGAGGCCTTACAGCCGCTGATCCCAGCCGCGCAAATTTTCACGCAGCAGTTGGTGCAAGTCGGTGATTTTGTGGCACAGCAGGATACACAGGTGAGCTTTGTCGCCAACGGTATCCAGTTCCCAACGTCACAGCAGGCAAGTCAGTACAATACGCTGATTGGCCCGTTGGCTGCTCAGCATCAGGCATTTAATCAGGCCTGGACTGCTGCGGTGAATGCCGCTCAGTAATTAAGACGCGGTAATACATGGAAGGCCGGGTGAGCATAAGCGCTACCCGGCCTTTTGTTTATGGTGCGTTGTTTATGGTGCGACCTGCGGGTTTACGCAGTTCTTCTCAACGCGTCCTTGCAGCGCATCGATTAAGTTATCCACCGCACAGGCCGCCATGTTGTAGCGCGTTTCGTGCGTGGCTGAACCAATGTGCGGTACGGCCACCACGTTGGGCAGTGACAGCAGCGGTGAGTCTACCGGTAATGGCTCTTGCTCAAATACATCCAGGCCAGCGGCATGAATTTCGCCTTTTTGCAGGGCGGCAATCAACGCTTTTTCATCGACCACTGGGCCACGTCCGGCGTTAATGAAAATGGCGGAAGACTTCATTTTGGCAAACTGCTCGGTGCTGAACAGATGATGCGTTTCGTCGGTTAACGGCAGGATCAGGCAGACAAAATCAGACTCCTGCAACAGCGTATCGAGGTCGCAGTAACGTGCATTAAAGCGTTCTTCTGCTTCCTGATGATGACGGCGCGCATTATAGAGAATCGGCATGCTAAAGCCGAAATGCGCACGTTGTGCCAGCGCCAGCCCAATGCGGCCCATACCGACAATCCCCAGCGTTTTGTGGTGTACATCGGTACCAAACCAGCCCGGTCCGATACTTTTGGTCCATTCGCCGACCTTTACCCGTTCGGCAACTTCCACTACGCGGCGAGCGGTGCTTAACACCAGCGCCATTACCGTATCGGCGACGGTTTCCGTCAGCACGGTTGGCGTGTGCATCAACAGCACCTTACGCGCGTTGAGGGCATCGACGTCGAAGTTGTCATAGCCTACGGAAATCGTGGATGTCGCACGCAGCCTGGGCATTTTCTCCAGCAGAGCGGTATTGACGGCTTCACTGGAGCCCAGCAGACCTTCTGCATTGGCAAAAGCGTCGGCGTGCTGTGCGACCGTTTCCGGGCGCAGGTTAGGCACCTGAGTCACAGTAAAATGCTCTTCCAGGCGATGCAGTAAATCGTCAGGTAACGCTTTATAGAGAATAATGGACGGCTTCATGCGAATCTCCGTAAGTTAAATTTAAGCGTGGCGTGCGCCAACCGGAATTTGGGAATTATTAGCAGGCTTAACAATTAAAGTTAGCCACACTGAGACAAAAAGCGCTACCCCCATAAAAATGTACGAGGCGGACGGGCTGCCGGTAGCGCCATTGAGGTAGCCGACAAACCATGAACCAAAGAATGAGCCTAGCGCGCCCATGCTGTTGATCAGTGCCATTGCCCCACCGGCGACGTTGCGCGGCAGCATTTCTGGGATGATGGCGAAGAAGGGACCATAGGGGGCATACATTGCCGCGCCTGCAATAACTAACAGCGTGTAAGAAATCCAGAAGTGGTCTGCACCTACGGCCCAGGAGCCGATAAACGCGAAAGCGGCTATTAATAACAGTGGCCAGACAAACAGCTTACGGTTTTGCAGCTTATCGGACGCCCAGGAGACGAGGATCATCGCCGCCGTCGCCGCCAGATACGGTACGGATGACAGCCAACCAACTTCCACCATCCCCAGGTTTGCGCCGCCGTTGCGGATAATCGACGGCAGCCACAGGACAAAACCATAGACGCCAATACTCCAGGCGAAATACTGCATACACAGCAGGATGACGTTACGTGAGCGGAAAGCCTCGCTATAGTTACGTACGGCTTTGATGCCTTGCTGCTCTTTTTCCAGTTGTGCCTGAAGGGCGGCTTTTTCAGATTCTGACAGCCAACCGACCTGAGACGGTTTGTCTTTTACCAGCACCCACCAGCAGAACGCCCAGATGATGGCCGGGAAGCCCTCGATGATGAACATTTCCCGCCAGCCCAGCGCCTGAATCAGGTAACCGGAAACCACGGACATCCACAGGACGGTGACCGGATTACCGAGGATCAGGAAAGTGTTTGCGCGCGAGCGTTCAGATTTCGTAAACCAGTTGCTGATGTAAATCAGCATTGCCGGCATCACGGCGGCTTCAACGACGCCAAGAATAAAGCGGATGGCGGCAAGCATTGGAATATTGCTGACCATGCCGGTTAACGACGCGCATGCGCCCCAGAGGATCAGACAGACAAAAATCAGTTTTCGTACGCTGCGGCGTTCAGCGTAAATTGCGCCCGGGATCTGAAAGAAGAAATAGCCGAGGAAAAACAGCGCGCCCAGCAGGGAAGAAATCCCCTTGGTAATGCCGAGGTCCTCGTTGATACCGGCGGCGGAGGCGAAGCTGAAGTTCGCGCGATCAAGGTACGCCAGGCTATACGTGATAAACACGATTGGCATGATGTACCACCAGCGTTTTGCTGCATTAGTTGAGCTATTCATAGACTGCCCTCTGGTTATGCTGATACGCCGCCTCTGTATGTAGGGTACAGAGTTGGCCGGGAGTTTATTCCCCTAATTGTTCACGTGTGGGTAATCCTTCGCTGTCGCCCTGAACCTGAATGGCCAGTGCGCCAATTTTATTGCCGCGGGTCACCGCCTGATGCAGCGAGCAGCCTTCCAGCAGGGCGCTAATAACGCCTACGGCAAAGCCATCTCCTGCGCCGACCGTATCGACCACATTGTCAACTTTTACCGGTGCCACGCAGCCTTGTTCGCCGCTGGCGGTTTTGTACCAGGCGCCATCAGCCCCAGTTTTCACGATCACGGCCTTCACGCCATGGCGCAGATAAAAGTCGGCGATGGCTTCAGGCGTTTGCTGACCGGTTAAAATCATGCCCTCTTTTAACCCTGGTAAAACCCAGTCTGCCTGGAATGCCAGGCGGTTCAGTTTTTCCACCATTTCGGCTTCGCTTTTCCACAATACCGGGCGCAAGTTCGGGTCGAACGAGATGGTCTTCCCCTGGGCCTTCATAGTGCGGGCGGTATGCGCCAGTAGTTCATAAGAGCTGGCAGAAAGCGCTGCCGCTACGCCACTCAGGTGCAGGTGGCGCGCGCTGGCGAAATAGTCCTCGTGATAATCTTCAATGCTGAGGTGGCTGGCAGCGGAACCTTTACGGAAATATTCCACAATGGGATCGGTTCCATTTTCAACCTTAGATTTAAGCTGAAAGCCGGTAGCGTAACGCCCGTCCTGGGTGACTCCCTGCGCATCAATCCCTTCTTTTTCCAGCGACTTAACGATAAAACGGCCAAAGCTGTCGTTGCCAACGCGGCTCACCCAACCGACCTTCAGGCCCAGACGAGCAAGACCGGTCGCTACGTTAAGCTCAGCGCCTGCAACGCGCTTGATAAACTGCTCCACATCCGCCAGTTCGCCGGTTTGCGTGGCGACAAACATCGCCATCGCTTCACCAATAGTGACCACATCCAGTGAATTTTTCATGCGTTACTCCTCGCGTAACAGCTCGACGTAGCGGCGGGTAACCGCCGCCAAATC
This sequence comes from Citrobacter sp. Cpo142, assembly GCF_030332425.1. Classification (NCBI taxonomy): domain Bacteria; kingdom Pseudomonadati; phylum Pseudomonadota; class Gammaproteobacteria; order Enterobacterales; family Enterobacteriaceae; genus Citrobacter; species Citrobacter sp. Cpo142. The sequence goes on along the minus strand of NZ_JAOWHW010000133.1, from coordinate 223,044 downwards.
CTGCCCTTCCAGGGGGAACTCAATGCCGCGCGGGACATCGTTGGGCAGCGTTTTTAGCAGCGCCAGCCAGCGCGGATCGGCTGCATCAGGTGGTACGGCGCGGTAGCTGTCGCGATGTGCAACTGCGGCTTTGACATGGATATACCCAACGGTTGACGCCAGGTTCTGCGCCGCCTGTTCCGGGGAGTCGCCCACCCACAGCCAGTTGCCCATATCGAAGGTTAAAGATATCGGCAGGTTTTGCGCCTGACAGGCTTCGTTAAAGCGCTGCATCGGCTGCAGGCGTCCGCAGTCGGTCTGATCGTTCTCGACAACCAGCTCCATTCCGCTGTTGTCCAGCCATTGGCGTAGAACGTTGAACTGTTCGGTATGGGAAAAATGGCCGAGGGAGACTTTTAACCACAGTGCCTGCAAGGCCTGCGCTTCCTCAAGTAGTTCTGGAAGACGGGGGTTGAGGTTACCGTCCTCAAGGAACAACGGTTCAGGCGCAGAGTAACAGGCCAGCAGGCCGAAGATTTCGATCGCAGAGGCCATCGTTGACAGCGTTTTCAGCTCGGCCTCGGTTAATAGCTCGCGGCGGATTTCGACGCCGTCAGCACCGGCTTCAGCGATGATGGGCAGCATTGCCGTTTGCCCGCCTGCGGCCCGTACCTGGTCGTGACCGTAAGCGGCTGTGACCACCATAATTTTTCTTTTCATGGAAACTCCAGACTAGCGTTCTTGTTATAACGCTAGATGGAACCGGTTCCAAAGAAAAGCCCATGATGTCGAATTTATGATCACCATCACGAAGGTAATTTAACGGGCGGTAGAGCCTCGCACGATCAGCTCGCCGGAGAAGACCTGTTCCTGAATGGCAGCGGAGCCGCCATCAATCCGGCGCACAACCTGCTCAACGGCGGTGTAACCAATCTGCCAGGTGGGTTGTTTCAACGTGGTAATACCAACGCCCGCCAGCTCTGCCCATTCCAGTTCGTCAAAGCCGAGTAAGCCAATGTCGCTCCCCCAGTTGAGGCCAATGCGTTTCAGGGCGCGGGCTACTTGTAGCGTGAGGGCACCGTTGGCAGAGATAACGGCTTTGCGCATGCCACGATGCTGCTGGTGAAACTGGCGCAGGGTGTCGTCCAGTTGCGTATTGTCCGTGAGCGGGACTTCGGCATTTTGCGCGATAACGCCGGGGTATTGCGCGAGCGTGGCGCGAAAAGCGCTCAGGCGTTCGCGGCGGGTATTCACCATGCCGAGTGGTTCGCTGAGGAACAGGATGGCTTCAAAACCTTGTTCGACCAGATGTTCGGTGGCAACCGTTGCCGCCTGGGTGTTATCCAGCCCGACCATATCACAGGCGAAATCGGGAATTTTACGGTCAATCAGCACCATCGGCAGCGCAGACTGTTGCAGGCGGTTCAGCCCCTCTTCGCGCATTCCGACGGCGTTGACCACAATCCCTTCGACCTGGTAGCTGCGCAGCAGATCGAGATAATGCAGTTCCTGATCCACTTCGTTGTTGGTGTTACACACCAGCGGGGTAAAGCCTTTATCGCGGCAGGCGGCTTCAATACCACTTAGCACGTTGACGGAGTAGGGATTAGTAATATCGGCGATGATCAGGCCAATCAGGCGGGTACGACCGTGTTTCAGGCCTCTTGCCATCAGGCTGGGACGGTAGTCGAGATCGGCAATGGCTTGTTCAATGCGGGCCAGCAGCGCGTCGGAAAGCAGGTGCTTTTCACCGTTGAGATAACGTGAAATGCTGGTCTTGCCGGTTTTTGCAGCTTTCGCCACATCGCTGATGGTTGCCCGTGTTGATTTGCTCATCGCTGATTTCCCTGAATTTGGTGACAACACCTTAACGCGAAAATCAACGATGGCAAGTGCTTCATGCCGGATGGACGCGGACTGTCTCCATCCGGCACAAAACGTTACTGGATCGGGCTTAAGGTAATTTCTACGCGGCGGTTTTGCGCTTTACCTTCCGCTGTGCTGTTGCTGGCGATCGGATTTGCCGGGCCCATACCCTGAGTACGGATACGGTTAGCTGCGACCCCTTGAGTGATCAAGGCGCTGGCTACGGAGTCTGCGCGCTGCTGTGACAGACGCATATTCAGATCCTGGCTACCGGTGCTGTCGGTGAAGCCCAGCACGTTGACGGCGGTTTTATTGTACTCTTTCAGTACCATCGCCACGCCGGTCAGGGTGTTAGCACCCGCAGGCTTCAGGTTGGCACTGCTGCTGTCGAAGGTGACGTTGTTTGGCATGTTCAGAATGATGTTATCGCCACTGCGCGTCACGCTGACGCCCGTTCCCTGCATTTTTTCGCGCAGTTTCGCTTCCTGCACGTCCATGTAATAGCCGATACCACCGCCAACGGCCGCGCCAGCCGCTGCGCCAATCAGTGCGCCTTTGCCGCGATCTTTCTTCGAAGAAGAGAGTGCGCCAATGCCCGCGCCGACCAGAGAGCCAATACCTGCGCCAATGCCGGATTTACCCGCTTCGCGTTCGCCGGTGTAAGGGTTTGTTGTGCAGCCAGAAACCGCCAGGGCGCCGCTCACGATGGCAGCAATAACAAATACACGTTTCTTCATCTTAATTCCTTAATGACTTTTTCTTCTTTGCCACAGCGACCGTGGCGGTTGATTATGACGTGTGAACATGAAGAAAATTCCAGGGAAGACTCTGAAATTTGTAAGTAACATTGAACGGCATAATAAATAAGCCGTCACATCGCATTCAGGAGCGCCATCTTGGCTAATTCACCCGCACATTACTCGGTGTTAACCGCCGCCCACTGGGGACCAATCCTCGTCGACACTGATGGTGAGACGGTTTTCTCCTCGCGTGGCGCGCTGCCCACCGCTCATCCCAACTCTTTGCAAACCGTGGTGCGCGACCAGGTTCACAGTAAAACGCGGGTACGTTTTCCGATGGTGCGTAAAGGGTTTCTCGCCTCGCCGGAGAACCCACAGGGCGTACGTGGGCAGGATGAGTTTGTTCGCGTCAGTTGGGACGACGCGCTGAATCTTATCCATACGCAGCATAAACGCATCCGTGACAGCTACGGCCCGGCCTCAATTTTTGCCGGTTCGTACGGCTGGCGTTCCAACGGCGTGTTACACAAAGCGGCGACCCTGTTACAGCGTTATATGGCGCTGGCGGGCGGTTATACCGGGCATCTGGGGGATTACTCGACGGGGGCTGCGCAGGCGATCATGCCGTACGTGGTGGGCGGGAACGAAGTTTACCAGCAGCAAACCAGCTGGCCGGTGGTGCTGGAGAACAGCGAAGTGGTGGTGTTGTGGAGCGCCAATCCGCTCAACACTCTCAAGATTGCCTGGAACGCGTCCGATGAGCAGGGCCTCGCGTACTTTGAGGCATTGCGCGACAGCGGTAAACGGTTGATCTGTATCGATCCGATGCGATCGGAAAGCGTCGATTTCTTTGGCGATAAGATGGAATGGATTGCCCCGCATATGGGGACCGACGTAGCGCTGATGCTGGGCATCGCGCATACGCTGGTGGAAAACGGCTGGCATGACGAGGACTTTCTCGCCCGGTGTACCACCGGATATGACCGTTTTGCCGACTATCTGCTGGGTAAATCTGATGATGTTGCAAAAACGGCAGAATGGGCGGCAGATATTTGTGGCATTCCGGCGGCGAAGATACGCGAACTTGCGGCGATATTTCACCAAAATACCACCATGCTGATGGCCGGATGGGGAATGCAGCGCCAGCAGTATGGCGAGCAGAAACACTGGATGATTGTCACCCTGGCCGCCATGCTCGGACAAATCGGGACGCCAGGCGGCGGTTTTGGGCTGTCGTACCATTTTGCCAACGGCGGCAATCCAACGCGCCGGGCTGCGGTACTGGCTTCAATGCAGGGCAGCGTTAAAGGCGGCACCGACGCGGTAGATAAAATTCCGGTGGCACGAATTGTTGAAGCGCTGGAGAACCCCGGTGGTTTTTACCAGCACAACGGCATGGACCGTCATTTCCCGGACATCCGCATGCTGTGGTGGGCGGGCGGGGCTAACTTCACCCATCATCAGGACACTAACCGTTTAATTCGCGCCTGGCAGAAACCGGAGCTGGTGGTCATCTCGGAGTGTTTCTGGACCGCAGCAGCAAAGCATGCCGATATCGTGCTGCCAGCAACCACCTCCTTTGAGCGTAATGATTTGACCATGACCGGTGATTACAGCAACCAGCACCTGGTGCCGATGAAGCAGGTCGTACCGCCGCAGGACGAAGCGCGAAATGATTTTGATGTCTTTGCCGAGCTGAGTGAGCGCTGGGAAAAGGGCGGATATGAACGGTTCACCGAAGGTAAAAGCGAACTGGCGTGGCTGGAGACTTTTTACAATATTGCCGGGCAACGTGGGGCCAGTCAGCAGGTGACATTGCCGCCTTTCGCCGAGTTTTGGCAGCGCAACGCCCTGATCGAAATGCCGGAAAACGCCGCCAGCGCACAGTTTATCCGTTTTGCGGATTTTCGCCGCGACCCGCAGGCGCATCCGCTGAAAACGGACAGCGGAAAAATTGAAATCTACTCCGCGAGGATTGCAGGTTACGGTTACGCGGACTGCGGGGGGCACCCGATGTGGCTGGAGCCGGATGAGTGGTTCGGTAACGCCGAACCGGACCAGCTACAGCTGCTTTCCGCCCATCCGGCGCACCGTTTGCATAGTCAGCTTAACTACAGTGCGCTACGTGAGCAGTACGCGGTAGCGGATCGTGAGCCGATAACGATTCATCCGCAGGACGCCCACGCGCGCGGCATTGCGGATGGCGATACGGTCAGGGTGTGGAACCAGCGCGGGCAAGTTCTGGCGGGCGCGGTGGTGACGGCGGGTATTAAACCCGGCGTCATCTGTATTCATGAAGGCGCGTGGCCTGATTTGGATCTCGCAGCGAACGGTATTTGTAAAAATGGCGCCGTCAACGTGCTGACCAAAGATCTCCCCAGCTCGAAGTTGGGGAATGGCTGCGCGGGCAATACTGCGCTGGCGTGGCTTGAAAAATATAGCGGACCAATGTTGGCGCTTACGGCGTTTGATCCGCCTGCCAGCCCATAATCCACGTGGGGTGGTGAGTCTCTTCCTGCCATGCGCCGTCTTCAATGCGAAAACCCAGCGCATGGTAGAAGTTCACCGCTGATTGATTCTTCTGGTAGACCTCAAGGCTGAGTATCGAAAAGCGCTGCTGGACATGCTGCACCAGCGCTTTGCCGATCCCGCTTCTGATGGCGGCAGGTGCGACAAACAGCGCGCCGAGAAAGCGGTCATCAATCACGCTGGCAAAGCCTTTGAGCTCGCCTTCTTCTTCCCAAACCCAGGTTTGCGCGGCTGGCAGATAAACATCCCGCACCACGGATTCACTTTCGCGCCAGTAGCGCTCTTCGATAAACGGATGGGCATGGATTGTGCTTTCCATCCACAGCGCCAGAATTGACGGCAGATCTTCAGCCTTGGATTCACGAATCATGTTGTTCTCCCGGATAACAGATGCAGCTGGTGACATGGTCGTTGACCAGGCCGCACGCCTGCATAAAGGAGTAACAAATGGTGGTACCGACAAACTTAAATCCGCGTTTTTTTAACGCTTTAGACAGCGCGTCTGACGCAGGCGTGGAGGTAGGAATATCACTCAGGTTGGCGGCGCGAGTCACTTGCGGTTGGTTATCAACAAATGACCAGACGAATTCGCTAAACGACTCTCCGTTTTGCGCCATCGTCAGAAAAGCGCGAGCGTTGCCGATAATGGCCTGAATTTTTCCGCGATGACGAATAATGCCGGCATCCAGTACCAGCCTTTCCACATCCTCTTCGGTCATGGCCGCCACTTTTTCCGGATCAAAATGGTGGAAAGCGTGGCGATAATTTTCCCGTTTCTTGAGTACGGTAATCCACGATAACCCGGCCTGCTGACCTTCCAGGCAGATCATTTCGAACAGTTTATTACCATCAGTTTCGGGGACGCCCCATTCCTTGTCGTGGTAGGCAATGTAAAGTGGATCCTGGCTGACCCATCCGCAACGCTGCATATTCTTCCTCGCTGTTTTTACTGGCGTAAAAATTTCATTCGGCCCGCCTTGACGCGCCAGCTAAAAAGACAATATTTAATACAGGGCCTGATGGGCCCGATATCCTTCACACAATGACAATAATATCGCCGAATTCGGCTCTTTTCTGGAGTCGCGTTGATGATTATAAGAAACAGTAGTGGTCGCCAAAGGTTAACTCTGGCGAGCGTCGTAGTTTGTGCGCTGTCCATCAATACAGCATATGGCTGGCAACAAGAATATATCGTTGATGCTATGTCAGGGCATACGGCTGAACGTTATACATGGGACAGCGATCACCAACCACGTTATAACGACATTCTGGAAGAACGTATTCGTTCCACTCAGAACGTGGCGGGTCCCGTGGTGAATCTTGCGGATGAGACGCCTATGGATGCGACCAGCGGCATGAGTATGGGCTGGAACTTCCCGCTGTCCAGGCAGGTAACGACCGGTCCGGTCGCCGCACTGCATTATGACGGTTCAACCACATCTACTTACAACGAATTTGGCGACAGCGCGACGTCGGTAACGCAGAACGATCCGCTGTGGCATGCCAGCGTGAGCTCGTTGGGCTGGCGAGTCAATTCGCAGTTCGGTGATGTGCGACCGTGGGCGCAAATCAGCTATAACCAGCAGTTTGGCGAGAATATCTGGAAGGCGCAGTCGGGTCTCAGCCGCATGTCAGCAGCGGGTCAGGACGGTAACTGGGTGGATGTCACCGTCGGTGCGGATATGCTGTTGAACCCGCACATGGCGGCTTACGCAGCGCTTTCGCAGGCTGAAAACAGCACCAACAACAGCGACTATATGTACACCATGGGAGTGAGCGCCAAATTTTAACGTAAGTAATCAGCACATAAACATCTTGATTACATGTTGAGATCAACAATCACACGCACTCCAGCGATAGCGTGTACTAACTCATGCGATAAAATTCAGTAACCCGACTTTTTGTCTCGTCATTCATTCCACATTCCAGGCATTTCATTCCGTCCTGGCGGCATTTCATGCCGTTTTCTCCTGCTCATAAAAGCGCTTCGGTATGGTTGTTGGCAGAGAATTTCCCATTTTGTTTATGCAGGAAGACTGCCATGAAAACTTCTGATTATCAGCGTACCCGCTGGCTGACACTGATCGGCACCATCATTACCCAATTTGCCTTAGGTTCTGTTTATACCTGGAGCCTGTTTAACGGTGCGCTCTCTTCTAAGCTTGATGCGCCGGTGAGTCAGGTTGCCTTTTCCTTTGGCCTGCTGAGCCTCGGACTGGCAATTTCTTCTTCCGTCGCCGGGAAACTGCAGGAACGTTTTGGCGTGAAACGCGTCACCATGGCCTCCGGTATTTTACTGGGTGTCGGCTTCTTCTTAACCGCCCACTCTGACAGCCTGATTATGCTGTGGCTGAGCGCCGGTGTATTGGTCGGTCTGGCGGATGGAGCAGGCTACCTGTTAACACTTTCCAACTGTGTAAAATGGTTCCCTGAGCGTAAAGGGCTGATTTCCGCCTTTGCCATCGGTTCTTACGGTCTTGGCAGCCTCGGTTTTAAATTCATCGACAGCCAACTGTTGAGCACTGTGGGTCTGGAAAAAACCTTCATGATTTGGGGCGCGATTGTGCTGGTGATGATCGTATTTGGCTCCACGCTGATGAAAGACGCGCCGAATCAGGAAGTGAAAACGAAAAATGGCGTGGTTGAGAATGACTACACCCTGGCGCAGTCCATGCGTAAACCGCAGTACTGGATGCTGGCAGTGATGTTCCTGACGGCGTGTATGAGTGGGCTGTATGTGATTGGCGTGGCGAAAGATATTGCACAAAGCCTGGCGCATATGGATGTGGCAACGGCGGCAAATGCGGTTACCGTCATTTCTATCGCTAACCTGTCCGGTCGTCTGGTTCTGGGGATTCTGTCCGACAAAATCTCTCGTATTCGCGTTATCACCATTGGGCAGGTCGTTTCGCTGGTCGGTATGGCGGCACTGCTGTTCGCCCCGCTGAATGATGTGACCTTCTTTGCGGCGATTGCCTGTGTAGCATTTAACTTTGGCGGTACCATCACCGTGTTCCCGTCACTGGTGAGCGAGTTCTTCGGTTTGAACAACCTGGCTAAAAACTACGGTGTCATTTACTTAGGTTTCGGTATCGGCAGCATTTGTGGTTCCATTATCGCCTCGCTGTTCGGCGGTTTCTATGTGACCTTCTGCGTTATCTTTGCGCTGTTAATCATCTCACTGGCACTCTCCACCACCATCCGCCAGCCACAGCGTAGCGTATATACCGAGGCGCACGCCTAAACCTATTAGTAGTCTGATTAATACCTGGCGCATATATTTACAAAAATATATGCGCCATTTGCATTCTCCATAAGCACTTTTTCACCCTCCTGTGGTCTACTTACCCGCGCCCGTAGACATTTCACCTCTGCTGTTGTCGCATTTTCCCCTGCCTGGTCTGTTTGACTACTGCACAGGGTGTTTTTATCCCGATTCCCAGGGTTTGTTTGCATGAGATACATTAAGTCGATGACGCAGCAGAAACTCAGTTTCCTGCTGGCAATCTATATCGGTTTGTTTATGAACTGTGCTGTATTTTTCCGGCGCTTTAGCGGATATGCACACGAGTTTACCGTCTGGAAAGGACTCTCTGCGGTTGTTGAATTAGCCGGCACTGTGCTGGTAACCTTCTTTTTACTACGGCTTCTCTCTTTATTTGGTCGGCGCGCCTGGCGTGTCCTGACAACCTTAGTGGTGCTGTGTTCTGCCGGTGCCAGCTATTACATGACCTTCCTGAATGTGGTAATTGGTTACGGTATTATTGCCTCCGTAATGACCACGGATATTGATTTATCGAAAGAAGTTGTTGGCTGGCATTTTGTCGTGTGGCTGGTTTCGGTCAGCATTTTACCGTTGGTTCTGATTTGGAGTAATCGCTGCCGCTATACCCTGATGAAACAGATCCGTACGCCTGGCATGAGATGGCGTAGCGTGGCGGTGGTATTGTTGGCTGGCTTGATGGTATGGGCGCCGATTCGCCTGCTGAGCATGCAACAGAGAAGCGTTGAGCGAGCAACGGGAATCGATTTACCCAGCTATGGCGGGGTAGTGGCGAATTCCTATCTGCCGTCAAACTGGCTCTCCGCGCTGGGTCTGTACGCCTGGGCACAGGTGGATGAATCCTCAGACAACAAATCGTTGATGAACCCGGCGAAGAAGTTTACCTATGTTGCCCCCAAAAACCTCGACGACACCTATGTGGTCTTTATTATCGGCGAAACGACCCGCTGGGATCATATGGGGATTTTTGGCTATGAGCGTAATACCACGCCAAGGCTCGCCCAGGAGAAAAATCTGGCCGCCTTCCGTGGATATTCCTGTGATACGGCAACAAAACTATCGCTGCGTTGTATGTTCGTGCGTGAGGGTGGGGCAGAAGAAAACCCGCAGCGTACTCTGAAAGAACAAAACGTCTTCTCCGTGCTCGGCCAGTTAGGGTTCAAGACCGATCTTTACGCGATGCAAAGCGAGATGTGGTTCTACAGTAACACCATGGCGGAGAACATCGCCTATCGTGAGCAGATTGGTGCAGAGCCGCGCAACCGTGGCAAGAACGTTGACGATATGCTGTTGATTACCGAGATGCAGCAGTCTCTACAAAATAATGAAGATGGTGGCAAGCATCTGATTATTCTGCATACCAAGGGCTCGCATTTTAACTACACCCAGCGCTACACCCGCGAATATGCGCAGTGGAAGCCGGAATGTGTCAATGTTGATAGTGGCTGCTCGAAGGCCCAGATGATCAACTCATTCGATAACTCGGTAACCTATGTTGATCACTTTATTACCAAAGTGTTTGATCAACTACGCGATAAGAAAGCGATCGTGTTCTACGCCGCCGATCACGGTGAGTCGATTAACGAGCGCGAGCACCTGCACGGTACGCCGCGTAAAATGGCGCCACCTGAGCAGTTCCGCGTTCCTATGATGGTGTGGATGTCTGACAAGTATCTGGAAGACCCCGACCATGCGAAGGCGTTTGCACACCTTAAGCAAGAAGCTGATATGAAGGTGCCGCGTCGTCATGTTGAACTGTACGACACCATTTTGGGTTGCCTCGGTTATACCTCGCCAAATGGTGGTATTAACGAGAATAACAACTGGTGCCGTATCCCGGACGCGAATAAGGCTACAGCCCAGTAACTGAGCTGCTGACTTTCTCACCGATCAAATGGCATTTTGATACTAAGGGATTGACGGGCGCGCAGCTGAGCAGTAAGATGCGCCCCGCATTCGGTGATTGGCGCAGCCTGGTAGCGCACTTCGTTCGGGACGAAGGGGTCGGAGGTTCGAATCCTCTATCACCGACCAAATTTAAAAAGCCCGCTCTCTGAGCGGGCTTTTTGCATTTGTGGCTTTTGTAGGCCTGATAAGCGAAGCGCCATCAGGCAAAACATCACGCTATAACAGACATTGCCGGATGCGGCGCAAGCGCCTTATCCGGCCTACAGGCGAAGCGCCATCAGGCAAAACATCACGCTATAACAGACACTGCCGGATGGCGGCGCAAGCGCTTTATCCGGCCTACAGGCGAAGCGCTGGCAGGGCGTATTTTTGTTTTTCCGACCCCATGTTTGACCTTCATTTTATCTGCAAAAATTGTGCACCACTTCCCACTGACTGTTAACGATTCTGTGACATATTCCATTGCCTTTTTTTATATTTGCTTGAAACTTTTTTTGCGCTACTTATGGCTGAAGCTGGCATTTTACGCTGTGCGCTTTAACGTTCATGGTATTAATCGCTCAGATATGCAGCATTAATTTAGAAAGTTTGAATAAATTGCATAAATGTTAATCACCAAATGTTGCGAAATATGAAGATGTTTATTCTGGCATAGTGCGCGTAGCACAAATTTCCCTGCTGAAAATGTCCTTCCGCACTTTTTTTAATCTTTGTTTGTGAATTCTCACCGTTGGCGTAAATCACGGTGACCTGTATTGACGTTTTCACATTCTGTTGACAGATTGTAGGGTATGAGGGGCATTTCATGGAGAATCCGCACTGCAACTCAGTCGCTTATGTGAACGGAATCCCCATCCTCTTAACGCCGACCCGGCCGGGTAAAAAACAAAAAAGGCCAGGCGGTGCAAACCCACTGCAAAGGGTAAAACAACAAACATCACATTTGGAGCAGAAGAATGAGTATTTCCTTGAAGAAGTCAGGGATGCTGAAGCTTGGTCTGAGCCTGGTGGCTATGACCGTCGCAGCAAGCGTACAGGCTAAAACTCTGGTTTATTGTTCAGAAGGATCTCCTGAAGGCTTTAACCCGCAGCTTTTCACCTCTGGCACCACCTATGATGCCAGCTCCGTACCGATCTATAACCGCCTGGTTGAGTTCAAAACCGGTACGACTGAAGTGATCCCGGGCCTTGCTGAGAAGTGGGAAATCAGCGAAGACGGCAAAACCTACACCTTCCACCTGCGTCAGGGCGTGAAGTGGCAGGACAACAAAGAATTTAAACCGACGCGCGATTTTAACGCCGATGACGTGGTGTTCTCTTTCGATCGTCAAAAAAATGCCCAGAACCCGTACCATAAAGTCTCTGGCGGCAGCTATGAATACTTCGAAGGGATGGGTCTGCCGGATCTGATCTCCGAAGTGAAAAAAGTGGACGATAAAACCGTTCAGTTCGTGCTGACTCGCCCGGAAGCGCCGTTCCTGGCTGACCTAGCGATGGACTTCGCTTCTATTCTTTCCAAAGAATATGCTGACAACATGCTGAAAGCCGGTTCTCCGGAGAAAGTGGATCTGAACCCAATTGGTACCGGTCCGTTCCAGCTGCAGCAGTACCAGAAAGACTCCCGTATTCTGTATAAAGCATTCGAAGGTTACTGGGGCACCAAGCCGCAGATCGACCGTCTGGTCTTCTCCATTACGCCTGACGCTTCCGTGCGTTACGCCAAACTGCAGAAAAACGAGTGCCAGGTGATGCCGTACCCGAACCCGGCAGACATCGCGCGCATGAAGCAGGATAAAAACATCAACCTGATGGAACAGGCGGGTCTGAACGTTGGCTACCTCTCTTTCAACACCGAGAAGAAACCGTTTGATGACGTGAAAGTCCGTCAGGCGCTGACCTACGCGGTAAACAAAGAAGCGATCATCAAAGCGGTTTATCAGGGCGCTGGCGTTGCCGCGAAAAACCTGATCCCGCCGACCATGTGGGGCTATAACGATGACGTTAAAGACTACACCTACGATCCTGAGAAGGCCAAAGCGCTGCTGAAGGAAGCTGGTCAGGACAAAGGCTTTACCGTTGAGCTGTGGGCTATGCCGGTACAGCGTCCATATAACCCGAACGCACGTCGTATGGCAGAAATGGTTCAGGCTGACTGGGCGAAAATTGGCGTTCAGGCCAAGATTGTGACCTACGAGTGGGGCGAGTATCTGAAACGCGCCAAAGCGGGTGAACATCAGGCGGTGATGATGGGCTGGACCGGCGACAACGGGGATCCGGACAACTTCTTCGCCACCTTGTTCAGCTGTGCGGCAGCGAAAGACGGTTCCAACTACTCTCGCTGGTGCTACAAGCCGTTTGAAGACCTGATCCAGCCGGCGCGTGCGACCGACGATCACAACAAACGTATTGAACTGTACAAGCAAGCTCAGGTTGTTATGCACGACCAGGCTCCGGCTCTGATTGTTGCTCACTCCACCGTGTACGAACCAGTGCGTAAAGAAGTGAAAGGCTATGTGGTTGATCCATTAGGCAAACACCACTTCGAAAACGTCTCTGTCGAATAATTAAAAGCAATTAAGGAAGCGCTGCGCCCCGGTGATGTGTAGGCCGGATAAGCGCAGCGCCCTCCGGCGTAATGCTTTACCCGCGATGCAGTTTGCGTGGGATAAGATTTGTGAGCAATACAGACTCACGGTTCCAGGCCGTGCGTCATTAGAGAGAATCCGGGTTATGTTGCAGTTCATTCTCCGACGTTTGGGACTCGTCATCCCCACGTTTATCGGTATCACTCTTCTCACCTTTGCCTTCGTCCATATGATCCCCGGCGATCCGGTTATGATCATGGCGGGTGAACGTGGGATCTCCCCTGAGCGTCATGCTCAACTGTTGGCTGAACTCGGTCTGGATAAGCCGATGTGGCAGCAGTACCTCCACTATATCTGGGGGGTTATGCATGGTGATTTAGGTATCTCACTGAAAAGCCGCTTACCGGTGTGGGAAGAGTTCGTACCTCGCTTCAAAGCAACGCTGGAACTCGGCGTCTGCGCGATGATTTTCGCCGTCGCAGTGGGTATCCCGGTGGGTGTACTTGCTGCCGTTAAGCGCGGCTCCATTTTCGATCATACCGCCGTTGGCCTGGCGCTGACCGGTTACTCCATGCCGATTTTCTGGTGGGGCATGATGCTGATCATGCTGGTTTCCGTGCAGTGGAACCTGACGCCAGTTTCCGGGCGGGTGAGCGACATGGTGTTCCTTGATGATTCCAATCCGCTGACCGGTTTTATGCTGATCGACACCGCCATCTGGGGTGAAGAGGGCAACTTTATCGATGCGTTGGCGCATATGGTCCTGCCTGCGATGGTGCTGGGTACCATTCCTCTGGCGGTCATTGTGCGTATGACCCGTTCATCGATGCTGGAAGTGCTGGGTGAAGATTACATCCGTACCGCGCGCGCCAAAGGCCTGACCCGTATGCGCGTCATCATTATTCACGCTCTGCGTAACGCGATGCTGCCCGTGGTGACCGTTATCGGCCTGCAGGTTGGTACGTTGCTGGCCGGGGCGATCCTGACCGAGACCATCTTCTCGTGGCCGGGACTGGGGCGCTGGCTGATCGATGCGCTGCAACGCCGCGATTATCCGGTGGTGCAGGGCGGGGTGCTGCTGGTCGCGACGATGATTATCCTCGTCAACCTGCTGGTAGACCTGCTGTACGGCGTGGTGAACCCGCGTATTCGGCATAAGAAGTAAGGGGCCATCATGTCACAGGTTACTGAAAATAAAGTTATTGCTGCACCGGTGCCGATGACTCCGTTGCAGGAGTTCTGGCACTATTTTAAACGCAACAAAGGTGCGGTTGTTGGGCTGGTGTACGTTGTGGTGATGATCCTGATTGCGGTCTTTGCCAACGTCCTCGCACCCTACAACCCGGCAGACCAGTTCCGCGATACGCTGCTGGCTCCTCCCGCGTGGCAGGAAGGCGGTACCATGGCGCATCTGTTTGGTACTGATGATGTAGGCCGCGACGTGCTGTCCCGCCTGATGTACGGTGCGCGTCTGTCGCTGTTGGTCGGCTGTCTGGTGGTAGTTCTCTCCCTGCTGATGGGCGTGGTTCTTGGGCTGATCGCCGGTTACTTTGGCGGGATTGTCGATAACGTCATCATGCGTGTGGTCGATATCATGCTGGCATTGCCGAGCCTGTTGCTGGCGCTGGTGCTGGTGGCGGTATTTGGCCCCTCGATTGGCAACGCCGCGCTGGCGCTGACGTTCGTGGCATTGCCGCACTATGTCCGTTTGACGCGCGCCGCTGTGCTGGTGGAAGTTAACCGAGACTACGTCACTGCATCTCGCGTGGCGGGAGCCGGCGCGATGCGCCAGATGTTCGTCAACATTCTTCCTAACTGTCTTGCGCCGCTGATTGTTCAGGCGTCGCTTGGCTTCTCTAACGCCATTCTCGATATGGCTGCCCTCGGCTTCCTGGGGATGGGCGCACAGCCGCCTACGCCGGAATGGGGCACCATGCTCTCTGACGTTCTGCAGTTTGCCCAAAGCGCCTGGTGGGTCGTGACCTTCCCGGGGCTGGCGATCCTGTTGACGGTGCTGGCATTTAACCTGATGGGTGACGGTCTGCGTGACGCGCTCGATCCCAAACTGAAGCAGTAAGAGGTTCGAGATGGCGTTATTAAATGTAGATAAATTATCGGTGCATTTCGGCGACGTAGGTTCCGAATTCCGCGCCGTAGACCGCATTAGCTACAGTGTGAATCAGGGTGAAGTGGTTGGCATTGTAGGAGAGTCCGGCTCTGGTAAGTCCGTCAGTTCGCTGGCGATTATGGGACTGATTGACTACCCAGGCCGCGTTATGGCCGAAAATCTGGAGTTTAATGGTCGCGACCTGAAGCGCATTTCTGAGAAAGAGCGTCGCCAGTTAGTGGGCGCGGAAGTGGCGATGATCTTCCAGGACCCGATGACCAGCCTTAATCCCTGCTATACCGTCGGCTACCAGATTATGGAAGCCATCAAGGTGCACCAGGGCGGCAACAAAAAAACGCGTATTCAGCGGGCAATTGACCTGCTGACGCTGGTGGGGATCCCCGATCCGGCCTCGCGTCTGGATGTCTATCCGCACCAGTTGTCCGGTGGAATGAGCCAGCGCGTGATGATCGCGATGGCGATAGCCTGTCGTCCGAAGCTGCTGATTGCCGACGAACCGACAACGGCGCTGGATGTGACTATTCAGGCGCAGATCATCGAGCTACTGCTGGAATTGCAGCAAAAAGAGAACATGGCGCTGGTCTTAATCACCCACGATCTGGCGCTGGTGGCTGAAGCGGCACACAAAATCATCGTGATGTACGCCGGTCAGGTGGTAGAAACCGGAGCCGCGCAGGATATTTTCCGCGCGCCGCGTCATCCTTACACCCAGGCGCTACTCCGCGCGCTGCCGGAGTTTGCTCAGGACAAAGCGCGTCTGGCCTCACTGCCGGGCGTGGTTCCCGGTAAATATGACCGCCCGAGCGGTTGTTTGCTGAACCCGCGCTGTCCCTATGCGACCGACAAATGCCGCGCTGAAGAACCTGAGCTGAACCTGCTGGAAGGCGGTCGTCAGTCGAAATGCCACTACCCACTTGATGATGCCGGGAGGCCTGGGCTATGAGTACGCAAAAGGCCGCTTTGCCACAGCCGCTGTTGCAGGCTATTGATCTGAAAAAACACTACCCGGTGAAAAAGGGTATGTTCGCCCCGGAGCGCCTGGTGAAAGCGCTGGACGGCGTCTCCTTTACCTTAGAGCGTGGTAAAACGCTGGCGGTGGTAGGCGAGTCGGGCTGTGGGAAATCCACCCTTGGCCGCCTGCTGACGATGATTGAAGTCCCGACCGGCGGTGAGCTGTATTACCAGGGACAGGATCTGCTTAAGCACGACCCGCAGGCGCAAAAGCTGCGTCGGCAGAAAATCCAGATTGTATTCCAGAACCCGTACGGTTCCCTGAACCCGCGTAAAAAAGTGGGACAGATTCTGGAAGAGCCGCTGCTGATCAACTCCACGCTCAGCAAAGAGGAGCGTCGTGAAAAAGCATTGGCGATGATGGCGAAAGTGGGGCTGAAAACCGAGCACTACGACCGCTATCCGCATATGTTCTCCGGCGGACAGCGTCAGCGTATTGCCATCGCTCGCGGTCTGATGCTTGACCCGGACGTGGTGATTGCCGATGAACCGGTCTCAGCGCTGGACGTTTCGGTGCGTGCGCAGGTGCTGAATCTGATGATGGATTTGCAGCAGGAACTGGGGCTGTCATACGTCTTTATCTCGCACGACCTGTCGGTTGTCGAGCACATTGCCGATGAAGTGATGGTGATGTATTTAGGCCGCTGTGTGGAGAAAGGGACGAAGGACCAAATCTTCAATAATCCGCGTCATCCGTACACGCAAGCGCTGCTCTCCGCAACACCGCGCCTGAACCCGGACGATCGCCGTGAGCGTATCAAGCTGACCGGTGAACTGCCAAGCCCGCTGAATCCGCCGCCGGGCTGTGCGTTCAACGCCCGCTGCCGTCGTCGCTTTGGTCCGTGTACCCAGCTTCAACCGCAGTTGAAAGATTACGGCGGTCAACTGGTAGCTTGTTTTGCCGTTGATCAGGATGAAAACCCACAGCAATAAACCTGGGTTATGACCCGATAACCGGAGCCTTGTGCTCCGGTTTTTTTATATTTTCTCTTTACGTCCACAATGTGAGTCCTTTGGCAGAACATTATTCCACAGCGTCTAGAATGTAGTCAGATTTCCTCTAGTCACAGAAATATCTATTTCGCAGTTGCTAACTATCAGGAGCAAATGTGGTCACGATACGCTGGGATATTAAAACAATTGATCGTCTGTCGATGGTTGAGGATGTCCTGAAGGAATTTTCCTGCTGTGATATCAATATCATCTCCATGAAAGTGACGCCTGGGCGGATCCTGATTAAATCCTGGTGCCGCCAGCTACAGGATATTTCCTGTGTGCAATCCTGTTTAAGCCAGCGCGCCGATATTATTCATGTCGCTTACCTCTGTGAGGAGATAAGCGAGCTGTCAACGCCGGAGCCGGAACGCCCGCGCTATTTCTCTGACATTATTTGCAGCAGCCAGAGCATGCACGCGCTTATCGAAAAGGCGATAAAAATTGCCGACAGCAAATATACCGTTCTGATCCGTGGCGATACGGGGACTGGTAAAGAGCTACTGGCCCGGGCTATCCATAATTCCGGGCAGCGACGTTTTTATCCGTTTATTCCGGTCAACTGCTCTGCGCTACCTGAGTCGCTAATGGAGAGTGAATTCTTTGGCTATGAGAAAGGGGCTTTCAGCGGCGCGGATTGTAAAGGCAAAAAAGGGCTGTTTGAAATGGCCGATAAAGGCACCCTTTTTCTCGATGAGTTTGGCGAAATGTCGCTGAGCTTACAGGCTAAACTCCTGCGCGTGCTTCAGGATGGCGGGATTCGGCGCGTTGGCGGGGCACATATTATTCCGGTCAATGTGCGCATTATTGTGGCAACCAATGCCAATCTGGAAGAGATGGTGGAACAACGTCTGCTGCGCGCCGATCTCTATTACCGCATCAACGTGCTTTCACTGACCATCCCACCTTTGCGCGAGCGCCCACAGGATATCAGCCTGCTGATTCGCCACTTTGTGCAGAAATACGCGAAGGAATTCCAGCGGCGGATCATTCTGGATAAAGCCTGTTTTGATGCCCTGCACCATCACACCTGGCCGGGAAACGTGCGCGAACTGGAAAATACCATTATTCGCCTGATGCTGATGGCGGAATCCGATGTTATTACGCGGGAAGAATTAGGGATGGTGAATTTGCCTGCCGTTGAGCGGGGCGCGACAGAACGTCCTTTTAAAGAGCAGGTTCTGTGTGCTGAACGCCAGCTCATTGAACAGATGGTGGAAGATAATGTGTCGTCACGGCATATTGCCAAAGCGCTGGGCGTGTCGCACACCACGGTGCTGAATAAAATTCGCGGCTATCAGCTGGAGAGTGTGGGTTAAGCGCCGCCAGCGTCTGACGGCGCGATATACGTGGGTTATTCAATCAGCTTCAATAAGGGCGACAGGCACAGCAGAATTCCGTACAGCAGGATCAACCAGGTTTTCAGCCCGCGTAGTTTTTCCAGTTGCGTTACTTTATAGATCAGGAAGAACGGAATAATACACGACACAATCCCGTAAAGCGGACTACCTAGCTGGAAGAATACCAGTACCGATACGCGAAATGACACCCAAATGACCAGAGTGATAACAATAAAGGTGCAAATACCCAGCGTGAGTACTAACGGATTAATTTTCTCAACGTCAATGACGCGGCTCAGAACGTTGAGAATAATACCTTTGATCGCCTCGTGGAATCCCAGATAAATACCAAAGAACGCGGTTAATACGGCGAAGATATTTAATACTGTTGAGGTGATATGAATAATCTGCCCAGGAATGACCTGAGCCGCCAGTGCCAGTGCGGAAATATTTTGTTCGAAAGCCGAAACGGCCTCTTCATGGCTAATAGAAAAGGTAAAAGAGAAGGAGAAAAACAGAATGACAGCAATCAGAGTAATGTAACTGATGCGATGCGTACGGATTGCCATACGCGTAGCCAGCACCCGGTCCGTCACCCGTTTGCGGTAGGCGATGTTCATTGGGTTCAACACCTGAATAAACACCGCTGAGAAGAAGCAGAACGGGATGGTTAGCAGTACATCACGAAAGAAAACAGATGCTTCAGGGAAGGCGCTGATATTAGCGAAGTTCCAGTGCGGAACCATCGCAAAACCAAATACGATGATGATACCTACTTTGACCACCACCATCGGACCGGAGATTTTGAACAGCAGCTTTTCTCCCCCGGAAGCAATGGCGACCAGCACGGCAAAAATGGCCACTTTATAGATTATCGACTGCGAAAGATCGGCCTCGGTCAAGCCGAAGGTTTTGATATATGAGGCGCTGTCAAAAACCACGGATAAGGAATAAATAAATATGCCGTGAATAATCATCAGAAAATAGATGACGCCAAGAAATACGCCCCAGTTTTTTCCAAGGTAATGACTTATAATATCCGTGTAGTCATTGCAGGTTTCGCTTTCTGATAATGTTTTTAAATAAATATCCTGCACAATATAAGTTGCCGGATAAGCAATAATAAAGGCAACGATAAATACCCAAATGCCTGTTAAGCCAATTTGTACCGGCATCAGTACCGTTCCGGCACCAATGGCCATGCCGATGCACAGTAATACCCAGCCAAAATCGTATTTCGTAAACGGTATTTTTTTTGAGAATGGTACGGCGGTTGCTGTATTGTTGCTTAATTGTAATGTGTTGTCCTGCATAGAACCCCCTGCCCAAAATACACGTTCTCCCCGAAAGAGGATCACGCGTATTGCCAGACTGTTGTGCCTTGATTCTCAACAACCTGAACCGAACGGCGTCGGTTCAGGCCATATTGGTCAGAATGTTGCCTTTCTGATGGCGTGTTCAAGGTCGTTAATAATATCTTCTGGATCTTCAAGACCCACAGAAAGACGGATAAGCCCGTCGGTAATACCTGCTTTAAGCCGTTCCTCAGGTGCAACGGGCGAATGTGTCATAGACGCTGGGTGCTGAATGAGGGTTTCGGTATCACCGAGACTGACCGCGAGGAGGCACAATTCTACAGAATTGATCATCTGCCTACCAGCCTCGAGGCCGCCGGCGATTTCGAAGCTGATAATTCCACCTGGCAGGCTCATTTGCCGCTGGCCCAGCTCATACTGCGGATGCGAAGTCAGGCCAGGATAATACACCCGAGTAATGGATGGATGCCCTTCGAGGAAGCGGGCGATTTTCAGCGCATTTTCACAGTGACGTTCCATACGAATGCCCAGCGTTTTAACGCCGCGCAGTGTTAACCACGCATTGAAAGGACTCATGCAGCCGCCGGTGATATCTTTCAGGCCTACAAACCGCGCCTGGTCGATAAACTCCTGCTTACCAACAATGATACCCCCAATCACATCCCCGTGACCGTTGATATATTTGGTGACGCTGTGAACCACAATATCCGCGCCCAGTTGCAAAGGCTGCTGACAGTACGGCGACATAAAGGTGTTATCCACCACCAGCAATGCGCCCTGTTGATGGGCGATACCAGCCACCGTTTCAATGTCGACCAGCGACAGCGTTGGGTTGGCGGGCGTTTCGATATACACAACTTTGGTTTCTGATCGCATGGCGGCGCGGATTTCTTCAGGCTTTGCCGCGTCGACAAAGCTGACTTTAATCCCAAACTTCGGCATGCTGTGCGACAAAAACGCGTGGGTGCAGCCGTAAATCGCGCTGGCGGAAACGATATGGTCACCCTGCTGGCAAAGCGTCAACAGCGTTGTGGTGATAGCAGAAATACCGGACGCGGTTGCCAACCCGGCTTCACCTCTTTCCAGTACAGCCAGCTTTTTCTCCAGCGCATCGGTGGTGGGGTTACCCAAGCGGGTGTAAATGTACCCGGACTCTTCGAGCGCAAAGCGGGCGGCACCTTGTTCGGCGCTGTCAAAAACAAACGTTGAGGTCTGGAAAATAGGCGTACTAAGCGCGCCAGTTGAAGGGTCGGGTTGTTGCCCCGCGTGAACGATCTGGGTGTTGAATCCGTAAGTACGACAGTCAGACATGATATCTCCTTTAATTCGGAACAGAACAGCTCACAGTCAAATAGCAATCGCTGTGCCAGAAAATGAACTGATAGATATCAATGCGTTATGTTTTTGTCTGAACTAATGGTCGGCAGGAATGTTGCCAACTGGAAAGAATCTTTCCAGCGTGCTGGTGAGAAAATGGGTGAATTGCGAGGCGCTACGCAGAGCGCAATATTGCGCAGTGATATGGCAAGTGGGCTGCCGTAGAATCAGCGGCAAGCCGGGAATTCCCGGTGAGGCGCAATGTTGCGGGGGCTTGATCCCCGGCGGCATCGGTTGCTGGAAAGAGAAAACCCCCGCACGTTGTTCGGTATAAACCAGGCAACAAGACGGGGGCTAACTTGACTCCAGACAAGTTAAGGATAGCCGCGAACAGTTGCCATTGCAACACAGGCGGCTATATGACGCTCGCACAGTTAGGCGTGGCCTTCTGGCACGATTTAGCGGCTCCAATCATCGCTGGCACCATTGCCAGCCTGATTGTGAGCTGGCTGCGTAACAGGAAGTAATGCGCTTTGTAGGCGTCTGCCTGCCGTGATGGCAACATGCGCCCGAACCAGGCCGCAGGGGGCGACCTTGCGGCCTTTTTCGGCTTAAATGCAGATAAATCTCGTCGCCAGGTGCCTATCCTGTCGCGATAATGCACGCTGGGAAGTTTTCAGATACCGCCTCTCTTAATACCGCTACGATCGGGTATACTCTGACGGCAGTTTCGTCTATCCGTGGAGAGTCAGTTTGCGTGTCAGTCGCTCGTTAACAATTAAGCAGATGGCAATGGTTGCGGCCGTTGTTATGGTGTTCGTTTTTATTTTTTGCACCGTTTTGTTGTTCCATCTGGTCCAGCAAAACCGCTATAACACGGCTACGCAACTGGAAAGTATCGCTCGCTCCGTCCGTGAGCCTCTGTCGGACACTATCCTGAAAGGGGATATTCCCGAAGCGGAAGCCATTTTAAAAAGTATTCGGCCAGCGGGCGTGGTAAGTCGCGCCGATGTGGTGCTGCCCAATCAGTTTCAGGCGCTGCGGATGAGCTTTATCCCTGAACGCCCCGTTCCTGTTACGGTGACTCGCCTGTTTGAGCTTCCGGTACAAATTTCGCTGCCGATCTATTCCCTTGAGCGTTCAGCTAATCCGCAACCGCTGGCGTATCTGGTACTGCAGGCGGATTCGTACCGCATGTACAAATTCGTGATGAGTACGCTCTCGACGTTAGTGACCATTTACTTACTTTTGTCGTTAATATTGACCGTCGCCATCTCCTGGTGCATTAACCGCTTGATTGTGCACCCCTTACGTAAAATTGCCCGTGAGCTGAACGACATTCAACAGCAGGATCTGATTGGCTATCAACTGGCATTGCCGCGTCTACATCAGGATGATGAGATTGGTATGCTGGTGCGTAGCTACAATCTTAATCAGCAGTTGATTCAGCGACATAGCGAAGAGCAAAGCGACTTTGCAATGCGTTTCCCGGTTTCCGAACTGCCCAATAAGTCGTTTTTAATGGGGCTGCTGGAGCAGGTTGTTACCCGCCAGCAGACGACGGCGCTGATGATTGTCACCTGCGAAACCCTACGTGACACCGCGGGGGTGTTAACCGAAACTCAGCGGGAAATCCTGCTGCTTACGCTGGTCGAAAAACTCAAGTCGGTATTAGCCCCCAGGATGGTGCTTTCCCAGGTGAGTGGCTATGACTTCGCCATCATCGCCCATGGTGTAAAAGAACCCTGGCACGCTATTACTTTAGGTCAGCAAGTACTCACTATCGTTAACGAGCGATTACCTATTCAGGGTATTCAACTGCGTCCTACCTGCAACATTGGGGTAGCAATGTTCTATGGTGATTTGACCGCAGAACAGCTTTACCGCCGCGCACTCTCGGCCGTGTTAACCTCGCGCCATAAGGGTAAAAATCAAATTCAGTTCTTTGATCCGTTACAGATGGAAGAGGCGCAGCAGCGTTTGACGGAAGAGAACGATATTCTCAGCGCGCTGGATAACCAGCAGTTCGCGCTTTGGATGCAGCCGCAGGTGGAAATGTCCAGCGGCAAGGTATTGAGCGCAGAAGCATTATTGCGGATGCAGCAGCCGGACGGAAGCTGGGAGCTGCCCGAAGGGTTAATCGACAGGATTGAGTCCTGTGGTCTGATGGTGACGGTTGGTTACTGGGTGCTGGAAGAGACATGCCGCCAGCTGTCAGCCTGGCAGAAGCGTGGCGTGATGCTGCCGCTATCGGTGAATTTGTCCGCACTACAGCTGATGCACCCGAGTATGGTCTCGGACCTGCTGGAGTTGTTAAACCGCTATCGCATCAAGCCTGGCACGTTGATCCTGGAAGTGACTGAAAGTCGACATATCGATGATCCCCACGCCGCGGTGGCCATTTTGCGCCCATTGCGTAATGCGGGAGTACGTATCGCACTGGATGACTTTGGCATGGGGTATGCGGGCCTGCGACAGTTGCAGCACATGAAGTCGCTACCGGTGGATGTCCTCAAAATCGATAAGATGTTTGTCGACGGGGTACCTGAAGATTGCAGCATGATCTCCGCCATCATTCAGTTGGCCCACAGCCTTAATTTGCAGATGATCGCCGAAGGTGTCGAAACCGAAGCGCAGCGTGAATGGCTATCACAAGCCGGGGTGGAAGTGGCACAAGGGTTCCTGTTTGCCCGACCGGTTCCGGCAAATATCTTCGAAGAACGTTATCTGGCGCCGGAAAGCGCTGATTACAAAAGTTAAAAAAGGTCTCGCTTGTGCGAGCCAGCTCAAAATTTTTAACATTTTTGTATCAATTATGATCCAGGTACATTTCTGTCAAGTTGTGTGGGTGTTACCTTAAGGCCGCAGGTTAAACAAAACCTTACAAGACCTGTGGTTTTTACTTTAAGGACACCCTATGAAAACCTCTATATTCAAAAGCCTTTACTTTCAGGTCCTGACAGCGATTGCCATAGGTATTCTCCTTGGCCATTTCTACCCTGAATTAGGCGCCCAAATGAAGCCGCTTGGTGATGCTTTCGTTAAGCTCATCAAGATGGTCATCGCACCTGTCATCTTCTGTACTGTCGTTACCGGCATTGCAGGCATGGAAAGTATGAAAGCCGTAGGCCGCACTGGCGCGGTTGCACTGCTCTATTTTGAAATTGTTAGTACCATTGCGCTGATCATCGGCCTCATCATCGTCAACGTGGTGCAACCCGGTGCCGGGATGAACGTCGATCCGGCGACACTGGATGCCAAAGCGGTTGCAATGTACGCCGAACAGGCAAAAGACCAGGGGATCGTAGGTTTCCTGATGGATATTATCCCGGCGAGTGTCATTGGCGCGTTTGCCAGCGGTAACATCCTGCAGGTATTGCTGTTTGCGGTAATGTTTGGTTTTGCGCTGCATCGTCTGGGCAGCAAGGGCCAGATGATTTTCAACGTGATTGAAAGTTTCTCGCAGGTTATTTTCGGCATCATTAATATGATCATGCGCCTGGCGCCGATCGGTGCTTTCGGTGCTATGGCCTTTACCATCGGTAAATATGGCGTCGGAACGCTGGTGCAACTGGGTCAGCTAATCATCTGCTTCTACATCACCTGTATTCTGTTTGTGGTGCTGGTGCTGGGTTCAATTGCCCGCGCAACTGGCTTCAGTATCTTTAAATTCATCCGCTATATCCGTGAAGAACTGTTGATCGTTCTGGGGACTTCTTCTTCCGAGTCCGCGCTGCCGCGTATGCTCGATAAGATGGAAAAACTGGGCTGTCGGAAGTCGGTTGTCGGATTGGTTATACCCACGGGCTACTCGTTTAACCTTGATGGGACATCAATCTATCTGACAATGGCGGCGGTGTTTATCGCTCAGGCAACCAACAGCCACATGGATATCTTCCATCAGATAACCCTGCTGGTGGTGCTTCTGCTCTCCTCAAAAGGTGCAGCGGGTGTGACCGGGAGTGGCTTTATTGTTCTGGCCGCGACTATCTCTGCGGTGGGTCACTTGCCGGTTGCTGGTCTGGCGCTGATTCTTGGTATTGACCGCTTCATGTCTGAAGCCCGTGCGCTGACCAACCTGATTGGTAACGGTGTTGCAACTGTTGTTGTGGCTAAATGGGTGAAAGAATTGGATACCAAAAAGCTGGATGACACGTTGAATAATCGTGCGCCGGATGGCAAAACGCACGATTTATCCTCTTAATCTCGTCACTTATGCCCGTAGTCCCTTCCAGGACTGCGGGCGTTTGCGCATAATTACCCCCTGTGCCTGAAACCGTCGATTCGGCGGCTCGGGATTTTTTCACTTCTTCCGTGACATTTTTATGTTCTCGCGGTCTAACACGAAGTGTTTTTAACGTCATATTCAGAGAGTCCTTTCGAGGGCTGTCTTTTTATTTCCAGGATAGTTGATCAGGGGTTCACATGCAGGGCACAAAAATTCGACTTTTAGCGGGCGGCTTGCTGATGATGGCCACTGCCGGCTATGTGCAGGCAGATGCGCTCCAGCCTGATCCAGCATGGCAACAGGGCACGCTGGCAAATGGTTTACAGTGGCAAGTGTTAGCCACTCCCCAGCGCCCGAGCGACCGTATTGAGGTTCGCCTGCTGGTTAATACCGGTTCACTCACCGAAAGTGCGCAACAGAGTGGTTTCAGCCATGCGATCCCGCGTATCGCGCTGACGCAAAGCGGTGGCCTCGATGCCTCGCAAGCCCGTTCACTGTGGCAGCAGGGGTTCGATCCCAAACGTCCCATGCCGCCGGTTATCGTTTCCTATGATTCCACGTTGTATAACCTCAGTCTGCCTAACAGCCGTAACGATCTACTGAAAGAGTCACTTTCTTATCTGGCGAATATCTCCGGTAAACTGAGCATTACCTCTGAAACGGTCAATCATGCGCTGAATAGCGAAGATATGGTTGCAACCTGGCCGTCAGATACCAAAGAAGGGTGGTGGCGTTACCGTCTGAAGGGATCGACCCTGCTGGGGCACGATCCCGCCGATCCGTTGAAAACGCCTGTAGATGCGACGAAAATCCAGTCTTTCTACCAGAAATGGTATACCCCGGACGCGATGACGTTGATCATCGTCGGTAACGTTGATGCACGCAGCGTAGCTGAGCAAATCAATAAAACCTTTGGCGAGTTAAAAGGAAAACGCGAAACGCCTGCACCGGTACCCACGCTCTCTCCGCTGCGAGCAGAAGCCGTGAGCATTATGACCGATGCGGTACGCCAGGATCGCCTGTCTATTATGTGGGATACGCCGTGGCAACCGATCCGTGAATCTGCCGCGTTATTACGTTACTGGCGCGCTGATTTAGCGCGTGAGGCGCTGTTCTGGCACATTCAGCAAGAGCTAACCAAAAACAATGCCAAAGACATTGGCCTCGGATTTGACTGCCGGGTGCTGTTCCTGCGCGCGCAGTGCGCGATTAACGTTGAGTCGCCGAACGATAAGCTGAACGCCAATCTGGGTACGGTTGCGCGTGAGCTGGCGAAAGTGCGTGATAAGGGACTGCCGGAAGAAGAGTTCAATGCGCTGGTAGCGCAAAAGAATCTGGAACTGCAGAAGCTGTTTGCCACCTATGGTCGTACCGATACCGATATTTTGATCAGCCAGCGTTTGCGCTCGCTGCAAAATCAGGTGGTGGATATTGCGCCTGAACAGTACCAGCGTTTACGCCAGAGCTTCCTCAACAGCCTGAGCGTTGAGATGCTGAATCAGGACCTGCGTCAGCAGCTATCGCAAGATATGGCGTTAATTCTGCTGCAGCCGAAGGGCGAACCTGAATTCAATATGAAGGATCTGCAGGCGACGTGGGATAGCATTATGGCGCCCGTTACCGCAGCGGCAACGTCTGTTGAAACGGATGAATCACACCCTGAAGTGACGGATATCCCGCCTGTACAGTAAAGGGTATCGTAACCTGTCGGCCGGGCAAGCGAAGCGCTCCCGGCTTACCCAGTGCCGGATGCGGCTTTAACGCCTTATCCGGCCTACAGGAACAATAAATTATTGCGGCATGGCGTCGCGGGGGATAATCGCCCCACGATGCTGAATGACGGTGCTTGCCGTCAGGTGGCCGCGTTTTGCGGCTTCGGCGGCATCGCCACCGGTCAGACGGACCGCCAGATACCCGGCGCTGAAGGAGTCTCCGGCCGCAGTGGTATCGATCACTTTCTCTTTCGGCAATTTAACGGCCGGAACGTCGATCAGTTCTTCGCCTGCAATGGAAACCAGGCAAGAGTCTGCGCCGCGCTTCACTACCACTTCCTGAACGCCAGCTGCGTGAGTACGGGCAATCACCTCGGCAACGGGTTTTTCACCCCACAGTGCGTCTTCATCGTCCAGCGTCAGGAATGCGATATTGGTGCATTCCAACATCTGCTGATACACCTGCTGGGTTTCTTCTTTGCTGCTCCACAGACGTGGGCGGTAGTTATTGTCAAAAATGACCTTTCCGCCGTTGGCACGGCATTCACGCAGCAATGACAGCAGCTTGTCACGGCTTGCCGGGCTTAAAATCGCCAGGCTGATTCCGCTCAGATATAAGTAGTCAAATGTCGCCAGTTCTTCGCAAATCGCGGCAGACTGCTCGCTCTCCAGCCAGAATTTTGCGGCGGCTTCATTACGCCAGTAATAGAAGGTGCGCTCGCCAGTGCTGTCGGTCTCAATGTAGTAGAGACCCGGCAGGCGGTTTTCCATGCGCTGGGTTAATGAGGTGTCCACGTTTTCACCCTGCCAGGACTCCAGCATTTGTTGGCTAAAACTGTCGGTACCCAGTGCAGTCACATAGTGTACGGAAAGTGCCGCCGCATCGACCTGACGGGCGATATAAACGGATGTATTCAACGTGTCGCCACCGAATCCGCGCTGAACGTCAGCGCCTTTCTGTGACAGCTCAATCATGCATTCGCCAATCACGGCAATCTTTCTGGACATAGTCGTAACCTGCTCTGAAAAAAATTAGCGTTAGTGTGCGCTGTGGGTGTTAAGTGGTCAACTATATTAAAACATCGTTCCATTATTTTTTTGAGCCAGCACGTGTTCTGCGTTGTTTTTGCCGCTTAGTTTTTATTTTTGCGCACAGCTGAACGTAAAGTTCTTCCTCTGAGCGCCGATAACCTTTGACGAGTCCGGTCAGTCACACTCTTATTTACAGGACATCTCAGATGATAAAGCAGGTTACCCAGCAGCTCATTACGCCCGATGCGAGTATTGAAAGCTTGCTGGAAAGACGCTATTGGCTGCAGTGCGAGCGTGCTTACACCTACCAGCCAATTTACCAGACCAACGGACGGCTGATGGCCGTTGAACTGCTGACCGTCGTGAGCCATCCTGATAACCCTTCCCAACGTATTGCACCAGACCGCTATTTTGCTGAAGTGGCTGTACGGCATCGTGTTGATGTGGTGAAGGAGCAACTTCTTCAACTTGAGCTGAAAGGGGACTTTTTCAGAGCCAACAACCTGCTGGCTTCTGTGAACGTCGACGGACCAACGCTCATTGCGATGCGCCAGGATCCCGAAATCCTGAAAATCATTGAAGGCCTGCCGTGGCTGCGTTTTGAGCTGGTGGAACATATCCGCTTGCCGAAGGGGGCGTCGTTCGCCTCAATGTGCGAGTTCGGTCCGCTCTGGCTGGATGACTTTGGTACCGGAATGGCGAACTTCTCGGCGCTTAGTGAAGTGAGTTATGACTATATCAAAGTGGCGCGGGATCTGTTCGTCATGCTGCGCAAGACGCCGGAGGGACGTAATCTCTTCACACTACTATTACAGCTCATGAACCGCTATTGCCGCGGTGTCATTGTCGAAGGCGTTGAAACGCTGGAAGAGTGGCGTGATGTGCAAAACTCACCGGCTTTCGCGGCCCAAGGCTATTTTCTCTCTCGTCCAGTGCCCCTGGATACCCTCGAAGACGTAATTCTGTCACTTTGATGAGGGCGTAGCGCACCTCCTTTTCATCCTGCTGGACTATCTTTAGGACAGGCAAGGAAGGAAGTAAGGAGGTTAGACATGACGAGAACAGGTAAAATAACCACTTCAGTAATAGGGGTTTTCTTGTTGTTGATCGTCGTACTCATCATTGTGATTGCGACATTTGACTGGAACCGGCTCAAACCGACCATCAACCAGAAAGTCTCTACAGAACTCAACCGGCCCTTTGCTATACGGGGTGATCTGGGTGTGGTTTGGGAACGCCAGAAGCAGGAAACTGGCTGGCGTAGCTGGGTTCCGTGGCCGCATGTTCATGCTGAAGATATCATCCTCGGCAACCCGCCGGACATTCCCGACGTCACCATGGTGCATCTCCCGCGCGTTGAAGCTACGCTCGCCCCGCTGGCACTGCTGACAAAAACTGTCTGGCTCCCGTGGGTCAAGCTGGTCAAACCCGATGCGCGGCTGATCCGCCTGTCGGAGAAAAACAATAACTGGACCTTTAACTTAGCTGGGGAAGAAAACCGCGATCCTGATGCGCCGCCATCCGCATGGTCTTTCCGGCTGGATAACATTCTGTTCGACCAGGGACGTATCGCCATTAACGATAAGGTGACGAAGTCGGAGATTGAGATCCTGGTCGATCCGCTTGGTAAACCGTTGCCCTTTAGCGAAGTGACCGGCGCAAAAGGTAAAGAGAGCAACGCCCGCGTCGAGGACTACGTGTTTGGGCTGAAAGCGCAAGGGCGATATAACGGCGAACCGCTAAGCGGTAGCGGGAAAATAGGCGGAATGTTGGCGCTGCGTGGCGAAGATACCCCTTTCCCGATTCAGGCTGATTTTCGTTCGGGCAATACGCGCGTGGCGTTTATCGGCACGATAAACGATCCGTTGAACATGGGCGGGGCGGATCTGCGGCTTAAATTCTCGGGAGATTCGCTAGGGGATTTGTACGATTTGACCGGCGTACTGCTCCCGGATACGCCGCCGTTTGAAACCGACGGGCGTCTGGTGGCGAAAATTGACCCGGAAAAATCCTCTGTTTTTGATTATCGCGATTTCAATGGCCGTATTGGCGACAGCGATATTCACGGAACGCTGGCCTACACCACCGGTAAGCCGCGACCCATGCTGAAGGGTGATGTGGAATCACGCCAGCTGAGGCTGGCCGATTTGGGGCCGCTGATCGGGGTGGATTCAGGTAAAGGGGCGGAACGGGCAAAACAATCTGAACAGCGCAAAGGTGAGAAGAGCGTTCAGCCTGTGGACAAGGTCTTGCCGTATGACCGTTTTGAAACCGATAAATGGAACGTGATGGACGCTGACGTGCGTTTCAAAGGACGGCGTATTGAGCATGGCAGTAGCCTGCCGATCAGCGATCTCTCCACTCATATCATCCTGAAAAATGCCGACCTGCGCCTGCAACCGCTGAAATTTGGTCTTGCGGGAGGCAGCATTGTCTCCAGCATCCATCTGGAAGGAGATAAAAAGCCGATGCGGGGGCAGGCGGATATTCAGGCGCGGCGGCTGAAGCTAAAAGCGCTGATGCCCGATGTGGAACTGATGCAGAAAACGCTCGGTGAAATGAACGGGGACGCCCGGTTTAGCGGAAGTGGAAACTCGGTAGCGGCGCTGCTGGGTAACAGCAATGGCAACCTGAAACTGCTGATGAATGACGGCTTGATCAGCCGGAATCTGATGGAAATTGTGGGCTTGAATCTGGGGAACTATCTTGTCGGGCAGATATTTGGTGATGACGAAGTGCGGGTGAACTGCGCGGCGGCGAATCTGGATATTGTTAACGGCGTGGCGCGTCCGCAGATTTTTGCTTTCGACACGGAAAACGCAGTCATTAATGTCACTGGTACGGCGAGCTTTGCGTCGGAGCAACTGGATTTAACCATCGATCCGGAGAGCAAAGGGATTCGTATTATTACGCTGCGTTCGCCGCTGTATGTTCGCGGCACCTTTAAGAATCCGCAGGCTGGCGTGAAGGCCGGACCGCTGATTGCGCGCGGTGCGGTTGCTGCCGCATTAGCCACGTTAGTCACTCCTGCGGCGGCCTTGTTGGCGCTGATTTCGCCGTCAGAGGGTGACGCGAATCAGTGCCGGACGATCCTGTCACAGATGAAGAAGTGATGTCTGGCCGGATGTTTATCCGGCCTGGATTTCATGCTCAACGTAGGCCGGATAAGGTGGTTACACCGCATCCGGCAAAAGAATCACAACGACTGATGGCGGGTTTCGTGGGTCAACAGCAGTGCAATCAGCGTTAACGCCGCCATCGATGCCAGATACGTACCGACAGCCGCCAGACCATAATTCGCCTGCAACCATGCGGCGATGTATGGGGCAACCGATGCGCCGAGAATTGACGAAACGTTGTACGAGAACGACGCCCCCGTATAGCGCACTTCGGTCGGGAACAGCTCCGGCAGCAGTGCGCCCATCGGGCCAAATGTCAGACCCATCAGGCTTAAGCCCAGCAACAGGAAGGCGAACACCAGCACCGGATTGCCAGAGCCGAGCAGCGGTTTAAAGGCAAACAGCGCAAACAGAATGATCAGCGTGGTGATGATGAGCATGCTCTTGCGGCGACCAAACGCATCGGCCAGCAGGCCCGCCACCGGTACCATGACGCCAAAACCAATGACCGCCATCATCAGCATCCACAACACTTCATTACGCGGCAGGCCAAGCCCTACAGGCGCTACGGCGGTACTGAACGTCATCGAATAGACGGTCATGATATAGAACAGCGTATAGGTCGCCAGCATGATGAACGTGCCGAGGATCGTCACGCGAACATGTTTTGTCAGTAGAGTACCCAGCGGGATTTTCACCTGTTTTTTCGCCGCGGCTACTTTGGCGAAGACCGGGGATTCATGCAACGAAACGCGGACGTACAGACCGATAATCACCAGCACAGCGGAGAAGATGAACGGTACGCGCCAGCCCCAGCTCATGAACTGTTCGTCGGTCAGCAGCCAGGAGAGCAGCAGAAAGGTACCGTTGGCGAAGAAGAAACCGATAGGCGCGCCCAGCTGCGGAAATGATCCGTACAGCGCGCGTTTGCGCGGTGGCGCGTTTTCCGTCGCCAGCAACGCTGCGCCGCCCCATTCACCGCCCAGACCTAAACCCTGACCAAAACGCGCCAGCGCCAGCAGCAGTGGGGCGAAAATGCCGATAGTTTCATAGCCCGGCAGCAGGCCAATGACGACTGTCGAGATCCCCATTGTGAGTAGTGAAGCAACCAGCGTGACTTTACGGCCGACGCGATCGCCGAAATGTCCGAACACCGCGGAACCGATAGGTCGGGCCACAAAGGCGATAGCAAAAGTGGCGAGGGACTGTAGCGTAGCCGCGGTCGGATCCCCCTGCGGGAAGAATATATGGGGAAACACGATCACCGCGGCGGTGGCGTAAATATAGAAGTCGAAGAACTCAATGGCGGTGCCAATGAGCGAGGCGACGACAACTTTATTGCGCGAGTTGACCGGGGTGTGTTCCTGTTCGTTGTCGAGTGTTGTGGCTGTTGCTTGCATAATATTTTCTTATTTTTGGCCGAACGAAAGGTCATATTACGCACAGCAAAAGAGACATTTCAATCTGTAACAAACTTTGAGATCGGTCAAAAATAGAGCAAAAAGGGGATAATTTTTAGGCTTGAGATTTCACTTCCATGAAATGCTTCACACAATTTAAAACTTGGATGATAAAACCAGCTTCTGGTTAAATAAAAGTTACGGGTTGGATTTATATTCTGCAAACGGTGGTGGTTAAGGTGTCGTCACCTGCCGGGGGCGCTGCGCTTGCCCGGCCTACAACTAAACCTCCTGTAGGCCGATAAGCGTAGCGCCTTCCGGCATGAATGATGAATTAGCGGTGTGTTTTCCCCGGCATACGCGGGTCGTCTTTGTATTCCGCCGTGGCAATCCAGGCTGCGCAAAACAGGGTCAGACGAGCGAAGAAGTAGAAGAACGCCATCAGTCCAAGCACGGAACCAAATGCTGCGCCTGACGGCGACTGCACCAGTGATGGCAGCGTATACGTCATGATCATTTTGATGACTTCAAATCCTAGTGCCGCGATAAAGGTACCGCGTATGAGCGCTTTCTTACGCGGTCGGTGACGCGGTAGCCGCCAGAAAATCCAGAAGAACAGCAGGTAGTTGGCGAAAATAGAGATGGTCAGGCCGATCAGCCGCCAGGCGGGTTTCAGCCATTCGATACCGTCGAGATACAGCGCAGAGATAATCATCTGCTGGGCGGAACCGGCGATAGAGGTAATGGACAGAGTAACAATCAGCGCAACCAGTAAGCCAATCAAGGAAACAAAATCACGCAGATATTTGACCCAAATTTTTTCCTGATCCTGTGGCGTACGTTCCCAAACATCCCGCGACTGGGCACGAATCGCTTCGCGCAGGTTCCCCATCCAGTTAATGCCGGAATAGAGCGCGATGCCAAGCCCTACCAGACCTACAGTGGTACGTTGCTGAACGGCGGTATTGATGGTGTTTTTCAGCGTAGAAGCGAGCGTCGGATCGCTGACGTTCAGCAAAATCTTGCTGAAGATATCCTGCAACAGCGTAGGGTGCGAAGCGAGAATAAAACCCGCGGCGGCAAACGACACCATCAGGATTGGGATCATCGACAGAAACGAGAAGTAGGTAATGGCGGCACCAAACTGATTTCCCATACGATCGTTAAACCGCTCTGCGGCACGAATAAGATGGGCGATGATGGGCTGACGTTGAATTTTATCGGCGAAGGTCAGAGCCGTTTTCAGCGCCTGGTTCGCTTTAGCGTTTTTCTCCGGCTCGGCGGAGGCTGGTTTATGTTCTGGCGTAGGGTGTTTTGCGTCTTGTTCCTGCGTCATCCGATCGGTTGTCCTTATTTTGTTCACTCATGACATTATAGCCTGCTCAGGGGCGCATCCTGAAAAATGGACTAATCCACATAGTCTTTCATCACACCAGTCAGCCATTCCATAAACAGATGTACCCGGCGGGAGAGGTTGCGCCGATGCGGATAAAGCAAAGAGACTGGCATTGGCTCGGCGCGATATTGCGGCAACACTTCGACCAGCGTACCGGCGCGCAGGGCATCACGCACGCCAACGCGCGGCACCTGAATAATGCCCAGACCGGCAAGGCATGCCGCGTGATAGGTTTCGGTACTGTTTACCGTTAGCATGCCGCCGGTTTTAACCCATTGCGTGCCATTTTCTGTCGCCACTTCGAAACCTTGCGCACGCGTTCCTAAATTGACCGAGTAGTGCACCACCGCATGCGAGGCAAGATCCTCCAGATTTTCCGGATAACCAAAGCGGGCGAGGTATTGCGGGCTGGCGCAGTTAATCTGCGTGAGTTTCCCCAGCGGACGCGCAATCAGCCCTGAATCTTTCAGCGCGCCCACGCGTACCACACAGTCGAAACCTTCGCGGATCAAATCCACCAGGCGGTCGCTGCTGCTGAGTTCGAGTTCCAGGCCCGGATACTGATGCAAAAAGCTCGGTAAGCGGGGCATCACCAGGTTTCTTGCTACACCGACCGGCATATCAACGCGCAGCTTGCCGCTGATGCTGGACGGATCGTGATGGAACAGCCCATCCAGCTCATCCAGATTACTCAACAGATCTTTCGCGCGTTCGTAATAGATCATGCCGTCTTGCGTGAGCTGAACGCGGCGGGTGGTGCGGTGCAACAACTGCGTGCCCAGATGATTTTCCAGAGCCTGGATCTGGCGCGATACGCTACCTTTAGGAAGTCCGAGGGTGTCTGCGGCGCGCGAAAAGCTCTCCAGTTCTGCGACGCGGATGAACAACTGCATTGCGTGAATTTTATCCATTCTCATGCCCTATTGTTGTTCTAAATGAAACAGTAATGCGCAGTTAGCAGTATTTATTGTTCTTCTATCACCTAATAAGCTTTGTCTCAATCTTCACAACACCTGAAATGAGGTTTCTTATGACGCAACGTATCGCATTGGTGACTGGCGGCGGCCGCGGACTCGGTAAAAACGCGGCGCTGAAGCTGGCGAGTAAAGGAATCGGTATTATCCTGACGTGGAACAGCAATGAAAAAGAAGCGCAGCAGGTTGTGGGTGAAATACGCCAATCTGGCGGTAAAGCGGCGGCATTACCGTTAAATGTCGGCGATATTTCTACATTCCCTCAGTTTGTTCAACAGGTGCAGGGAACGTTACAAACGCAGTGGCAAAGTAACGCGTTTGATTATTTATTGAACAATGCCGGAATCGGCATCAACGCACCGTATCCGGCATTTACTGAAGCGCAATTTGACCAACTTTTGAACATCCATTTTAAGGGGCCCTTTTTCCTGACGCAGAGCCTGCTACCGCTGATAAATAAAGGTGGTCGCATCCTCAATGTCTCTACCGGGCTTGCCCGCTTTGCGCTACCGGGTTACAGCGCATACGCAGCCATGAAAGGTGCGATGGAAGTGCTAACCCGTTATCAGGCAAAAGAGCTGGGAGAGCGCGGCATAACGGCGAATATTATTGCGCCAGGCGCAATAGAAACGGATTTTAGCGGCGGAAATGTGCGGGATAATGCGCAATTGAATGCGTACATTGCATCGCAAACGGCGCTGGGACGCGTTGGTTTACCTGATGATATTGGCGACGCCATTGCTGCGCTGCTCAGCGATGAACTGGCCTGGATGACGGCACAGCGTATCGAGGTATCCGGCGGAATGTTCCTGTAAACCCATAAGGTGCTTATTCAACAGGTCACGGCATGCGTTGAATAAGCACTTAATGCTAGATTGTATTTTGTAACAGATTTATCCATTGTCGTTGATATCTTATTTTTAGCTAAAAATATAAAATCATATTAATTAATATTCATTGTCTTATCATGAGCATCGAATATTAAGACTTTCCCTAGTTTTCGAACCTGTTTTTGTTCCTTTGTATGATCCTTCGGGTTGAGCTGTAACTATTCATAACTTCTGCTTCTTTCTTCTCTGTCTATCGGTAAAATGGCCCCCGCCAAATGGTGACTTCTTATTTTACCCTATGGGTAATACCCTTCCGCATGTTAAGGCTAATATCCTATTCGGATGGAGATAAATAATGCAGGTAGTAATGTTTGACAGGCAGTCAATATTTATTCATGGAATGAATGTAAGTTTGCAGCAACGTATTCCAGGAGTGGATGTTCAGGGTGTCAGTCAGGCAGATGAACTTTGGCTGACGCTGGAAGATAAACCCGAGGCATTAGTTATATTGGATGGCGACCTTGATGCTGAGTTCTGCTGTAGCTTGCTGCAACAGATAGCAGAGCGCTTTGCGATGGTGAAGGTGCTGGTGACCGCAACGGACTGCCGTAAAAAATGGTTGCAAGAGGTCACTAAACTGAACGTGCTGGCCATTGTTCCGCGCGATTCTGACGCGGAAACCTTTACGCTGGCCCTCAATAGCGTCGCGATGGGTATGATGTTTATCCCCAGAGACTGCATAACCGCTACCGAAAGCGGTGGGCAAAATATCAGATTGCTCAGCGCGCGCCAGCGGGAGATTTTGACCATGCTGGCCGCCGGAGAATCTAATAAACAAATTGGTCGACTGTTAAATATCAGTACCGGAACGGTAAAAGCCCATCTTGAGTCGTTGTATCAGCGCCTGGAGGTAAAAAACCGTACGCAGGCGGCAATGATGTTAAACAACACCATTTACTAGGAACATATTTCACAGTCAGAATATTTCTGGCTGTGAAATAGACACCGGCCAGATATTTTTAGCGCAAAATTGGGTAATTCCCACGCTGAATATCCACGTAATTAATGCTTCCAGCTGAAACCTGTCTTTTATTTGCGTCATTTCCTTATAGATGAATGCCTCGCAGATACTCATATCTGCGAGCAGCAATGTTTCTGCCTGCATCACCGTAATTGGGGTATCAAAGGATTCATTGGCGGAGATTTCGTGCCCGTAACCAATGACCCAGATGCCTTTTTTGTCCTGATACTTTTCCAGCGACAGGCCCTGCCATTGCTTAATAAATGCGATACAGGCGGGCGTGAAATGTGTCGAACGCAGCGGCATAATCATCTCTGTGCAAAGAGACCTATTCTAAAAAAACCACGCCGTTACGCTAGTTGCCTGACAGCCAGTATTTACCGCAAAACGACCTATGCCTTGGGCGGTTGATATTCCTGTTTTAACAGACCAAAAATCCAGTCATCGTGCCAGGTTTGATGTAGCCAGTAGCTTGCGCGTAGCGTGCCTTCATGAATGAACCCGACCTTTTCCAACAGACACCGTGAGGCTTCGTTTCCTGCGGTGACACAGGCGGTCAGTCGCCGCAGACCGCCGCTGGCAAAGGCGTATTCACACACGGCATGCAGAGATTCAGCGCCATAACCTTTACCCTGCGCCTCTGGGGCGAGCAGAAAGCCAACCTCGGCACATTCATTGTTCTCCTGAATGTATCCGGTCACGCCAAGCGGTGCTCCCGATGTCTTATCGCACAAGAGCAGACATAGCCAGTGCGGGCTGCCGGGAAACCATTCAGGCAGGCGGGAGTCGAAGGCTGTCCGTACTTCCTCTTCAGTACGTGCGTCAGCGACAAAACGCATCACATCTGGGTTCTGCTGTAGCGTTAAGAAGAACGTCCAGTCATTTTCTGTCAGTGGGCGGCAGAGCAGACGTGATGTTTGCAGTACAGGCACAGGCTTATCTCCAGAATAATTTTCAATGATTGTGCGGAAGTCACTGTAAAACTTATTTATTTGCTATATGAATGTGTTCTAGTCTACATCGGCACAACGTTGCGTTTAAAAAAGATAATTACATACCATTGTGAGGCCGCACGTTTTGGGTCCTTTTAGGGAAGATGATGACCAATAGCGCGTTGCAAGCGACATGTACACCCTTTGAACATTGTCTGGGGATTATCCGCCAGGCGTCGGTAGAAATATTACTGCTTCTAGGCGTACATGCCGCAGAAGGCAAAGACCCGCGCTGGTTTCTCGAACAGCTGGATCAGGCACGACTGAATCTGGGCGGCTGGGGGGCTGTCGCCAGACGGTTGCAGATGAATGATGCGCAATTGAGCCAGTTCACTCTGCGGCTACGTCATCTTCAACAGAGTGTACCCCAATATGAAAATGGCCAGGACGTCAGTGAAAACCAGCTGATTTCAGCGCTGCGCTTTGTGGCTTCTCTGGAACAATTACGCCAGCAACAGCCCATCCTGAAGTATCAAACCGAAATTGCACCTGTGGAGCCGGATGCTCAGATGCGGGCGCAGCGTCAACTTCGCGCAATAGAATTAACCCTCAAATCTCTGATTGCACGGGTATGGCCGGATCAACATCCTCTCAACAGCTTTCTGAAACAGCACTTTGGTGGTGAACGTCTGCGTCGCTGGCTAAAGTTGGGCGAAGGACGAGATGCGCTGGACGGTATGATGTTTAGCGAGCTGGCACTGATGGTCGTCGATAAGAAATTATTCGTTCGCCACTTTACGCAGATTTTTAACGATACTTCAGTGCTCATGTCATTTGTTGAGCCGCGCATCACGCTACGCATGTTTTTGGATGATTGCCGCCTGGCTCGTAACTGCGTTATCGCGCAGCAGCCGCTGACGTCGGTACAACTGATATTGCTGGACTACCAGTACCGACAGATAACTCATCCTGTGCAACGGGCATTTGAAGAACGGCGTACGCGCATTAATCCTGCGTCGTATCTGGAATCTGATGAGGCCATGGTCCGCCAGTTTTGGGAAACAGCAAAGCAAAAAGACGAGCAAGCGGGAGGCGATAAGCATGAAATCGCAGACAGTATTGATCCGCCGGAAAAGCGGGCCAAGCGCACGGCGGAAGAACGTGAACAGCTGATTTCCGGCATGTTGTGGGTAGCGGTCGGCGTGATGGTGCTGGCGATTTCGCTGGGTGCGTTCTGGTTATTCACTTCGCCGGCGCCACAGTCGTCTTCCGGACAATCCGTTGAAATTGTGCAGGAGGAACCGCGACGCGATGCCCCCAGCGCACGGGAGGCGGTGACCCGAATGGGCATCACCTGGGATGCCTTTAACATGCGGGCGGCTATCGATCGTAATGACACCCGCGTGACGTCACTTTTTCTGCAGGGCGGGATGGACTGGAAGCTGGCGTGGACGGAGCAGGCGTTTTCGGAGGGCAATACTGAGGTGTTGAGACTGCTGCTGCGTTACCCTTCGCAGATGGATGAAAGCAAACCATGCCGACAGTTTATGACTACGCTCAGCCATGCGATGTCGAATGGGGCATCGCTCACTTCGCTGCATAAAAGTTATCTGCAAAGTTTTTGTTCCGTGCCTGCGGTCGTTGCGCGTCAGCAATATGATCTTGAGCAGGCCGAGCTGCGTGTTCGCGCCCAGCCAAGCCCTGAGAACAAGAAATGGCAGAAAATTCACGCCGAGCTGTATGATGCAATTAACTGACAGCCTGATGACTCAGACCGTCAGCCGCTAGGGTTCGCCATACAAACCGATGAGTCTGCGCACCACGCCATTGGTCCAGCCAAAGCCGTCCTGCAACGGATATTCCCCGCCGCCGCCTTCGCGCGGCGCGGCGTCGGCTATGTGGTATTTTTCGATAAGCTTGTGGTGTTCCTGATAAAAGAGATTCACCGTTTTCAACCAGTTACGGGCAATTTCATCCCCGAGATGGTCGTCACCGTACAGTTTGAAGCCCTGGATCGCCATCCACTGCAGCGGCGCCCAGCCGTTGGGTTTATCCCACTGTTCACCGGTTTCATGCTCCGTGGCTAAAATGCCACCGGGCGTTAGCAGGCGACTGCGAACCGCGTTAGCAAGCCGATCGGCTTGTTCATGCGTTGCCATACCGACATACAGCGGCACAATACTGGCGGCAGAGAACAGGGCCATTTGTTCGCGCCGCCAGTCGTAATCGCGATAGCAGCCGTTTTCATCGTCCCAGAGATAGCGGTTTACCGCATCACGACGATCGCTGGCTTTCTGGCGAAACAGCGCTTCCGTTTCTTTGTCACCTTTTAGCGCGGAAATATTGGCGATAGTGCTTTCCAGCTTGTAGAGGAATGCGTTCAGGTCAATTGGGATGAACTGCGTGGTGCGTATGCTGGCAAGGCGGCCCGCGTCGCGTAGCCAGCGCGAGGAATAATCCCAGCCGGAGGCCGCGCCTGCGCGTAAATCCCGATACACTTCATTGGGCGGGCGACCCGAATGTTTGGCGGTCTCAACGTCTTCAAGCCATGATTCATCGCGCGGCGTATCACGATCGTCCCAATAGCGGTTAAGTAGAGAGCCGTCCGACATTCTGATCACGTGGCGGTAGGCCTGGTTGAGCACCAGGGAATCGGCGCCATCCATCCAGAACGCGTACTCCATTTTTAGATGATCAAGGTAACGACGCGCGCCGCGTACGCCATCCTCTTCAAACAGTTCCACCATCAGCGCAAAGACCGGCGGCTGTGAGCGACTCAGATAGTAAGTGCGGTTGCCGTTCGGGATGTGACCATAGTTTTCAATCATCCAGGCAAAGTTATCTGCCATACATTTCAGCAGATCTTCGCGGCCGCTCTCTGCCAGACCCAGCATGGTAAAGTAGGAATCCCAGTAGTAGGTTTCGCTAAAACGCCCGCCTGGCACAATGTATGACTGCGGTAACGCCAGCAGCGAGGACCAGGGAATATGATCCTGCGGCTCGCGCGTCAGCACCGGCCACAGTTGATCGATATGCTCTTTCAGCGAACTTTCCGGGTCAGAAACGTATTCGCTGGAGGGCGTTTCCGGGAGCCAGAAATGGTTCTCGACGAAGCGTCGCAGATCGAAGTCCCGATGGCGTTTAACCTTGCGATAGCGAATTAAAATGTCGAGCGGGTCCATTTTGGGCGCACAATCTGGGAAGGTTTTACTATCCGCAAACAGTTTGGATGACTGGACGTGTTCGAACAGTTCGAGATAACGATCGGCAGGGGTTAACGCATCTGAAGCGGGGAGCCCTTCAATCATCTCCGGCTCAGGCTCCGCCTCAATCATTTCATCCAGCTTTAACTCGCACGGATCCATTTCATAAAGCAGATCGATGTCGATCGTCATTTCTTCAGAAGGGGCGTGGGGTAGTTTCTGGTTGAGCATAATGAGAAAGACCTCCGATGGACGTTGAAAGATTAAGGCTATTGCCCGGTCGTCAGTTAAGCGTAGACATTCGCTTCGGTGTCGGGTGAGTAAAGCGTGCGGTTGATCACGTTTTAATGCTGAGCAAAATTTAAAGAATCAGACTATCCCAATGAAAATAATGGATAATTCAAATTTCTGCATAATCTGAATATATTCCATTTTCAGAGCATTCGATTGCAACGAGGTGTGAACAGAGACAGGTAACGCCTTATCTCTATAATAGGCGCAGGCTATTCTATTGATAGTTCTCCCCCATGTAATTGCTTGATACTTATCAAAATAGTAATTCCCTCATTTCCTATGATGGTCAGGTCTGACAAAGACTGTGCATTAATTATTCTAATTTTCTGGGTCACAATAACTCACAACGGTGAGGGTAAAATAATGAAAATCATTACCCGTCTTACCGCGATTGCCATAGCTGGCATCGTGATTTGTTATTTTGGATTATCCGGTTATGTGTGGTATCACGATAATCAACGTAGCAAACAGGCTGATGTTCAGGCCTCTACGCTGGAAGAAAATAATAAGGTATTAGGATTTTTACGCGAAAAAGGATGCGATTATTGTCACACGCCTTCAGCTGAATTACCTTTCTATTCTTCTTTTCCTGTCGCTAAGCAGTTGATGAATTATGATATTCAACTGGGATACAAATCATTCAATCTTGAAGCCGTTCGTGCGGCGCTGGTCGCAGATAAACCCGTTTCGCAAAGCGACCTGAATAAAATTGAGTGGGTGATGCAGTACGACACCATGCCGCCAACGCGATATACCGCGCTGCACTGGGCCGGGAAGGTCAGCGATACGGAGCGAGCCGAGATCCTGGGCTGGATTGCGAAACAGCGTGAGCAGTATTACGCCAGTAACGATACCGCCACGCAGCATCGTAATGAACCGGTGCAGCCGATACCAGAAAGCATCCCAACCGATGCCCGCAAAGTAGCGCTTGGCTTTACGCTTTACCACGACCCGCGTATTTCAGGTGACAGCACGATTTCTTGCGCGCATTGCCACGCTCTGAATGCAGGCGGCGTGGATGGCCGGAAAACGTCGATCGGCGTAGGCGGCGCCGTTGGCCCGATTAATGCGCCGACGGTGTTTAACTCGGTCTTCAACGTTGAACAATTCTGGGATGGTCGTGCGCCAACATTGCAGGCGCAGGCAGGCGGCCCGCCGTTGAACCCTATCGAAATGGCGTCTAAATCCTGGGATGAAATTATCCAGAAACTGGATAAAGATCCGCAATTGAAGCAAGAGTTTATCGCGGTTTATCCGCAGGGATTCAGTGGGGATAATATTACCGATGCGATTGCTGAGTTTGAGAAAACGCTAATTACGCCAAATTCGCCGTTTGATAAATGGCTACGCGGCGATGAAGCGGCGTTAACTGCTCAGCAGAAACATGGCTATCAATTGTTTAAAGATAATAAGTGTGCGACCTGTCATGGCGGTATTATTTTAGGCGGACGCTCATTCGAACCTTTGGGTTTGAAAAAGGACTTTAATTTCGGTGAGGTCACTGCCGCAGATATTGGCCGCATGAACGTCACTAATGAATTACGTGACAAGCTGCGTCAAAAAGTCCCGGGCTTGCGTAACGTTGCGCTGACCGCGCCTTATTTCCATCGCGGTGATGTGCCTACGCTCGATGGTGCGGTAAAACTGATGCTGCGTTATCAGGTGGGTAAAGAACTGCCGCAGGAAGATATCGACGATATCGTGGCGTTCCTCGAAAGCTTAAACGGCGTGTATACGCCATATATGCAGGGTAAATAAGAGAAAACCGGATGGCAAAGCACCATCCGGTTTATTTATTGCTTAACGCATGGTAACGAATTCTTCTGCCGCCGTTGGATGAATCGCAACGGTGTTATCAAAGTCTTTCTTGGTTGCGCCCATTTTCAGCGCGACCGCGAAGCCTTGCAGCATTTCATCCATTCCAAAACCAATACCGTGAATACCGACAATTTTCTCTTCCGGACCGACGCAAACCAGCTTCATGCGGCACGGCTGACGATGTGAGGTGACAGCGGTATACATCGCGGTAAATGATGATTTATACACTTTCACCTGGTCATCGCCGTGCTGTTCGCGAGCCTGCTGCTCGGTCAGGCCCACGGTGCCAATTGGCGGGTGGCTGAAGACCACGGTCGGGATGTTGCTGTAGTCCAGATGTTCGTCCGGTTTGTTGTTAAACAGACGCTCGGACAGGCGACGGCCCGCGGCAACGGCAACCGGCGTCAGTTCAACGGCACCGGTGTTGTCGCCGACGGCATAAATACCCGGCACGCTGGTGTTCTGGAATTTATCAACGACGATGTAGCCTTTTTCATTGGTTTTCACGCCGGTAACAGCCAGATTGAAGTTGTCCGTTTCTGGCTCACGACCAATCGCCCAAATCAGGCAGTCTACCGTTTCGCTACGACCATCTTCCAGTTGCAGGGTCAGGCTGCCGTCAGCGTTTTTAACAACCGCTTTTGGAATCGCGTGAGTATGCAGAGTCGGGCCTTCGGCGTTCATCACCTCAACCAACGTCTCGACGATCATCGGATCAAAACTGCGCAGCGGCGCGTGTTTACGCACGAACAGGTGAGTTTGGGCACCCAGGCCGTTAATCACACCAGCCAGTTCAACGGCGATGTAGCCTGCGCCAACAACGGCTACACGTTTTGGCAGCGCTGGCAGCTCAAAGAAACCATTAGAAT
The DNA here is from genome assembly GCF_030332425.1 of Citrobacter sp. Cpo142. Classification (NCBI taxonomy): domain Bacteria; kingdom Pseudomonadati; phylum Pseudomonadota; class Gammaproteobacteria; order Enterobacterales; family Enterobacteriaceae; genus Citrobacter; species Citrobacter sp. Cpo142. The sequence continues at coordinate 179,221 of NZ_JAOWHW010000133.1, read as the reverse complement.
CAATACCATATTCCACGCCAGGAATGTTCGGATGGCTCGGGCGACCACCGGTGGCAATCAAAATATGATCGGCAGTAATGGTTTCACCGTTTACTTCAATGGTTTTGGCATCCACAAAGCGCGCAAAGCCTTTGATCACATCGACATTATTTTTGCCCAGCACGTTGTCGTACGAGGTATGAATACGATCGATATAAGCGGTACGCGTGGCGATCAGTTTATCCCAGTCGAACTTATTGATGGTGGTGTCGAAACCGTAATCCGGACCGTACATGTGGATCGCTTCGCGGACCTGTGCGGCATGCCACATCACTTTCTTCGGTACGCAGCCAACGTTAACGCAGGTGCCGCCTAACTCTTTGGCTTCAATCAGTGCGCATTTCTGGCCGTACATTGCTGCACGGTTAATGGAGGCAATACCGCCGCTGCCGCCGCCAATAGCGATGTAATCGTAGTGCTTGGTCATGACCGCTCCTTCATGTTCATTGTAGGGCGGAGAAGCGTTACGCCATCCGCCAAAATATTCGCGATTGTATACCTGATATTAAAAGGTTCCACCGATGGCTGCGATTACTCCGGCACTATCCAGCTTACGGAAGTATGCCCGGTTCCTGTCGGAACCAGTTTGCTGTGCAACCACGGCAGGACGTTGTTCATCTGTTGCTCCAGCTTCCACGGCGGGTTAATCACAATCATGCCGGACGCCGTCATGCCGCGCTGATCGCTGTCCGGGCGTACCGCCAGCTCAATTTGCAGAATTTTGCGGATGCCGGTGTCTTCCAGGTCGTGGATCATGCGCTTGATTTGTTGGCGCAGAACCACCGGATACCACAATGCATAGGTGCCGGTCGCGAAACGTTTGTAGCCTTCGTTAATACCGGTCACTACTGCCTGGTAGTCGCTTTTGATTTCGTAGGGTGGATCGATAAGGATCAACCCACGACGGGAAACCGGCGGTAATTTTGCTTTCAGCTGCTGATAACCATCGGCTTTGGCCACGCGAGCGCGCTCATCTTTCTGGAATTCGCCGCGCAGCAGAGGGAAGTCGCTCGGGTGCAGTTCAGTTAATTGCAGGCTGTCCTGTTCGCGCAGCAGCTGGCGAGCAATTAACGGAGAGCCCGGGTAGTAGCGCAACTGACCGCTACGGTTGAAGTGTTGTACCACGCCAATGTAGGGTTCCAGTTCTGCAGGCAAATCGTCCTGCTGCCAGATGCGGGCGATCCCTTCCAGATATTCACCGGTACGTTCGGCATGCTCACTGCTCAGCTGATAACGGCCAGCGCCAGCATGGGTGTCCAGATAGAGAAACGGTTTTTCTTTCTCTTTGAGCGACTCGATGATCAGGCTCTGAACGGTATGTTTAAGGACGTCGGCGTGGTTGCCTGCGTGATAACTGTGGCGATAACTGAGCATGGGTAATGAAATTCCGCTGAAATGACGATTTGCCACAGTTTACAGCAGATCGGCACAGATTACCCGTAGGCCCGGTAAGCGCAGCGCTACCGGGCGTCTTTCCGTCACGGTTAGCATTGAAATCCTCTACACTTAACCCCATTGTACAAATTAATATGCACAGCGCCGGATACGCGCTTCATTCACTCTTTTCAACAGGACCGCGCTAATGACCAATCCATTGCTGACTCCCTTCGAACTGCCGCCGTTTTCTAAAATTCAGCCTGAGCACGTTGTGCCTGCCGTCACTAAGGCGTTGAACGATTGCCGTGAAAATGTTGAGCGAGTGGTTGCGCAGGGCGCGCCGTACACCTGGGAAAATCTCTGTCAGCCGTTGGCAGAAGTCGACGATGTGCTGGGGCGTATTTTCTCTCCGGTTAGTCACCTGAACTCGGTGAAAAACAGCCCGGAACTGCGTGAAGCCTACGAACAAACGCTGCCGCTGCTGTCTGAATACAGCACCTGGGTTGGACAACATGAAGGCCTGTACAAAGCGTACCGTGACCTGCGTGATGGCGATCATTATGCCACCCTGAACACCGCACAGAAAAAAGCGGTTGATAACGCGCTGCGCGATTTTGAGCTTTCTGGTATTGGTCTGCCGAAGGAAAAACAGCAGCGCTATGGTGAGATCGCTACCCGCCTGTCTGAGCTCGGCAACCTGTACAGCAATAACGTCCTCGATGCTACGATGGGCTGGACTAAGCTGGTGACCGACGACGCGGAACTTGCCGGGATGCCGGAAAGCGCGCTGGCCGCCGCAAAAGCGCAGGCTGAAGCCAAAGAGCAGGAAGGCTATCTGTTAACACTGGACATCCCAAGCTACCTGCCGGTGATGACCTACTGTGATAACCAGGGGCTGCGTGAAGAGATGTATCGCGCTTACTCCACGCGCGCGTCTGACCAGGGGCCAAACGCGGGCAAATGGGACAACAGCCCGATAATGGAAGAGATCCTCGCGCTGCGCCACGAGCTGGCACAACTGCTGGGCTTTGAGAGCTACGCCTTTAAATCTCTGGCTACCAAAATGGCGGAGAACCCGCAGCAGGTACTCGACTTCCTGACCGACCTGGCGAAACGTGCCCGTCCGCAGGGTGAGAAAGAACTGGCTCAGCTGCGCGCCTTCGCGAAAGCGGAATTTGGTGTTGATGAGCTACAGCCATGGGATATCGCTTACTACAGCGAGAAACAAAAACAGCATCTCTACAGCATCAGCGACGAGCAGCTGCGTCCTTACTTCCCGGAAAACAAAGCCGTTAACGGCCTGTTTGAAGTGGTTAAACGTATTTATGGCATCACCGCCAAAGAGCGCACCGATGTTGACGTCTGGCATCCGGAAGTTCGTTTCTTCGAGCTGTACGACGAAAACAACGAGCTGCGTGGCAGCTTCTATCTTGATCTGTATGCCCGTGAACACAAACGCGGTGGGGCGTGGATGGACGACTGTGTCGGCCAGATGCGTAAGACAGACGGCACATTGCAAAAGCCGGTCGCTTACCTGACCTGTAACTTTAACCGTCCGGTGAACGGTAAACCTGCGCTGTTTACCCACGATGAAGTGATCACCCTGTTCCACGAGTTCGGCCACGGTCTGCACCATATGCTGACCCGTGTCGAAACCGCGGGCGTTTCCGGTATCAACGGTGTGCCATGGGATGCGGTCGAACTGCCGAGCCAGTTTATGGAAAACTGGTGTTGGGAGCCGGAAGCGTTGGCGTTTATCTCTGGTCACTTTGAGACCGGTGAACCGCTGCCGAAGGAACTGCTGGATAAAATGCTGGCGGCGAAAAACTACCAGGCAGCGCTGTTTATTCTGCGTCAACTGGAGTTCGGTCTGTTTGATTTCCGTCTGCACGCGGAGTTTAACCCGCAGCAAGGGGCTAAAATCCTCGAGACGTTGGCGGAAATTAAAAAACAGGTCGCCGTGGTGCCGGGCCCAACGTGGGGCCGCTTCCCGCATGCCTTCAGCCATATTTTTGCTGGTGGCTACGCAGCGGGTTACTACAGCTATCTGTGGGCAGACGTACTGGCGGCAGATGCCTTCTCTCGCTTCGAAGATGAAGGGATTTTCAACCGTCAGACCGGACAATCGTTCCTCGATAATATCCTTACCCGTGGCGGTTCTGAAGAGCCGATGGAACTGTTCAAGCGCTTCCGTGGCCGCGAGCCGCAGCTGGATGCAATGCTGGAGCATTACGGGATCAAAGGCTGATTATTCACGTGAAAATCTGCTTAGTAGATGAAACAGGCGCCGGAGACGGCGCCTTATCTGTTCTTGCCGCCCGCTGGGGACTGGAACACGATGAAGATAACCTGATGGCGCTGGTGATGACGCCGGAACATCTGGAGCTGCGCAAACGTGATGAACCCAAACTCGGCGGTATCTTTGTCGATTTCGTGGGCGGAGCGATGGCCCATCGGCGCAAGTTTGGTGGTGGTCGCGGTGAAGCGGTGGCGAAGGCAGTAGGCATTAAAGGCGATTACCTGCCGGATGTGGTCGATGCGACAGCTGGGCTGGGGCGCGATGCGTTTGTACTGGCCTCGGTAGGCTGCCGCGTACGAATGCTGGAACGTAATCCGGTGGTTGCGGCCCTGCTTGATGATGGCCTGGCGCGCGGCTATGCCGACCCGGAAATCGGTCCGTGGCTGCAGGAACGTTTACAGCTGATCCATGCGTCGAGTCTGACGGCGTTAACCGATATCACGCCGCGCCCGCAGGTGGTGTACCTCGATCCGATGTTTCCACATAAGCAGAAAAGCGCGCTGGTGAAAAAAGAAATGCGGGTGTTTCAGTCATTGGTGGGGCCGGATTTAGATGCGGATGGGCTGCTGGAGCCTGCGCGTCAGTTGGCCACCAAACGTGTGGTGGTGAAGCGCCCAGATTACGCGCCGCCGCTGGCCGATGTGGCCACGCCGAACGCGGTTGTGACGAAAGGGCATCGGTTTGATATCTACGCTGGGACAGCATAGTTTGTAGGTCTGTGCGCTGTGCTGCCTGATGCGCTGCGCTTATCAGGCCTACGACAGCGTGTCTTTGTAGGCCACATCCCGGCTTGGTGCGCTGAACTGCCTGATGCGTTGTGCTTATCAGGCCTACGACAGCGTGTCTTTGTAGGTCACATCCCGGCTTGGTGCGCTGTGCTGCCTGATGCGTTGTGCTTATCAGGCCTACGACAGCGTGTCTTTGTAGGCCACATCCCGGCTTGGTGCGCTGAACTGCCTGATGCGTTGCGCTTATCAGGCCTACGACAGCGTGTCTTTGTAGGCCACATCCCGGCTTGGTGCGCTGAACTGCCTGATGCGTTGTGCTTATCAGGTCTACGGCAGCGTGTCTTTGTAGGCCGGATAAGGCGTTAGCCGCATCCGGCATTATCCATTAAACAAACGGTGCCAGCGGGTCGGCAATCTCAAATGCTACTGCTCGGTCTGCTTTCGGTGGGTAAATCAGCTCGCTGACAATCGACACCTTCAGCTTCTTCGCTTCTGCGCGCGTCAGTTTCACCTGCTGATCCCATCCTTCGCTATACACCGCACCCCAGGCACCAAGATCCAGGCAGGTGACGTAGTTTTCCTGACGATATGGCAGTGGTGTTACGTTTAACAGGTCTGCCGCAGCGTTATTACCGGCAAATTTACCCAACAAAATCGCGTGCTGACAGGTCATTAACGCATGGTTGCCTTTGTCGTCGGTGGCGGCATAGGCCACATCGCCAGTGGCGTAGATATCATCGTGACCCACAACCTGCAGATTGGTATTCACATGCAGACGGCCCTGGCGATCGCGCGGGGCATTAATCTGTGCTGTCAGGCTATTGGCCTGTACGCCGACGGTCCAGATAACCGTTTGAGAGGCAATCACCTGCCCATTTTTCAGCGTGACGCCGGAGGCATCCACGCTTTCTACTTCCGCATTGACCAGCCACTCGACGCCCAGTTCAGCAGAGGCTTCGATAATCACGTCACGTAATTCCTGGCTCCAGCGTCCGCCTGGCTGAGCACCGCATTCAACTACGACAACTCTGGTCTTAGCATCAGCGCCCAATATTTCGCGCAAACGACCCGGTAATTCCAGCGCCATCTCTATCCCGGTGAAACCACCACCACAGACCACGACCGTATTGCGAGCCTCACTTTCCGGCTGTAATGCCAGATCGTGAATGTGCTGCTCCAGTACGGCGGCGCTCTCAAGTTGGTCGAGGTCAAACGCGTGCTCGGCGGCACCGGCCACGGCGTCGCGGTTTACGTGACTTCCGCTGGCGATCACCAGGCGGTCATAGCGACGCAGATGAGTGTCACCGTTGGCATCTTTCCAGCTCACCTCTTTAGAGTCCGGGAGGATTTGCTCGACGTGACCTTGCAGGAAGTTGACGCCGGTAACGTCAAACAACGGTTGCAGTGGTGCGACCAGCGTATGAACGGCGCTTTCATAAAAGCGTGGGCGGACACGCAGCTCCGGCTGTGGCGCAATTACTGTAATATCAATTGCCTGCTGATGTTTATCCGCCAGTCGTGCGGCGCTTAATGCTGCCCACATACCGGCAAAGCCGGCGCCCACGATCAGAATTTGTTTACGCATTGGGGTTTTCTCACTGGTGACTACGAATTATTTACTCGGATTTTATTTGTCGTAGTTAAGAATTGCAATGCGATCGAGATCCTTTTTGCCACAAAGGGTGGTGTTTTTTGATTATCTGTTTGATAAATATGTATTTAAAGTTCTTTTGTGAAAAGGGATTACTTTGCTGTCTGGAATGAATGAGATGAAAAAGCTACAATAAACTCAGATTCATTTTGGCTGAGATAAGAGAATGGCATTCTACAGTTCGGGAGTTGAGTACGGCATTCATAGCCTGATGTGTATGGTCGACAGTAAGGGCGACGCGCGGGATATGAGCGTGCGGGAAATAGCCGAACTGCAAAGCGTACCGTATGACTATCTGGCAAAAATTTTCACCCGTCTGTCCAAAGCGGGTCTGGTGCGCAGCATTGAAGGCAAAGGTGGCGGTTTCCAGTTAGCTAAACCCGCTGAACACATCACGGTGCTGGATGTGGTGAATGCTATTGATGGCGATAAGCGCATCTTTGAATGTCGTGAAATTCGCCAGCGGCTGGCGGTATTTGAGGAGCATCCACCCGAGTGGGCCTGTGAAGGCATTTGTGGTGTGCGTTCGGTAATGGATATGGCTCAGCAGCGAATGGAAGAAGCGCTCGGCCAGCATACGATTCTGGACTTGGCGCGCAAAATGTACCGTAAAGCACCGGACACTTTTGTGGTGGAAGTGCAGGAGTGGATAGACGCGCGTAAAGGGTAGTGAGTGAAAATGCCCGATAGCGCAAGGCGACCGGGCATGTTGAATGTAGGCCGGACAGGGGCAATAGCCGCCATCCGGCACTGAAGGTTATTGCTCGGTGCTCGGCGTATTAATCATGCGGTTCAGCCATGGCACCATAATCGCCATCACGACCGTTACGGCCAGGGTGACAAGGCCAATCTTACTGAAGACGTTGGTATAGATAGGCAGCGTTTGCAGCGGGTCGGTGATGTTCTCTGGTACGGCGGTGAACGTAGCGACATAACCCCCCATCAGGAAGGCTGCGGCCTGCGTCAGGAACCACATCCCAAGAATGAAGCCCATCAGGTGTTGTGGCACGAGAGCGGCGACCATAGCCAGTCCCAGGGCGCTAATCAGCAGTTCACCCAGGCTCTGGAACAGATACACCAGCACGATAAACCACGGCGACGTCAGCCCTTGTGCATCGGCAAACCACATCCCGGCAGCGGCGGCCGTCAGGAAGCCCAATGAGCACAGGAACATACCGAGCGTAAATTTCATCGGCATGGTCAGGTCTTTGCCTTTGTTGCCCAGACGGGTATAGATTGCGGCCAGTACCGGACTCGCCAGTACCACCCAGAACGGGTTCAGCGCCTGGAAGCTCACCGGGTTGATGGCGAAACCAAGAATTTCATGGTGTACGTTATTGATCGCAAAGAAGTTCAGCGATGTCGGCATCTGCGCGTACAGCACGTAGAACACCACCGCTTCCAGCATCAGGATAAAGGCCACGAACATCTTGTTGCGCCCGGTTTTATCCAGTTTGAATGCCTGACGGAAGAAGATGATGGTCACGACAATCGACAGGACGATCAGCACCAGGTTGGCAATCTGCACGTTGTGCATCAGCCAGGCGCAGATAAATACCATCACTACCGTACCGGCCAGCACGTACAGCAGGTTACGGAAGTTCAGTGGCTTATGGTCTGGCTCAGAGCCGATATTTTTCACCATTCCGCGGCAGGCAAAGTAGACCAGCAGCGCGACGATTAGTCCGGCTCCGCACAGGTTGTAAGTCACAGCGTAGCCAAACTTATCGGCAATCACCGGCGCCAGCGACAGTGACAGCAGCGAACCGATGTTAATCGACATATAAAACAGGGTGAAAGCACCGTCCAGACGGGCGTCTTTCGGGGGATAACATTTTGACAGCAGGCTTGCCGGGTTGGCTTTAAATAGCCCGTTACCAACGGCAATGGTACCCAAAGCAATAAAGATTAGATCCGGCTTAAGCAGCGACATCCCGGTCATGAAGTAGCCGATTGCCAGCACAATGGCACCGAGCACCAGCGTGCGCTTGGTGCCTAACAGGTGGTCGCCGACGTAGCCGCCGATCGAGATCAGGCCGTAAACCAGTGCGGCAAAGGCACCAAAGGTGACAAATGCCTGTTCTTGTGAAAATCCGAGCTGCTTAACAAAAAATACCGCCAGGATGCCCTGTACGCCGTAATAGCCAAATCGTTCCCATAATTCCACAAAGAAGATCATGAAGAACGGACGAGGTTGCTGCAGCAAGCCCGTAGGTGCAGTTTTATTCATATTCCATCGCCTTTCAAAGCCATCCCGAAAAGTATGAACGCGTATGCTTAAACGCGCCGAAAAAGTCTTATTTTGTTATAGACTGCGGTTATTGGCCGCAAGGGTAGAGTATTATAGAGATAGTTTTCGATCCAATTAGTTGATCACACTAATTATGATTTGTTTGTTGGATTGATGTACTAATTGTGACCGAATGATAAAAACAAAAACGCCCGCGAAGGCGGGCGTTTACAGGCTTAACGACTTGCAGTGGGCCGGGTTAACTTCCGGCGGCAAGCATTTTATGCTTCTTCGTCGTCACGCAGCGGAACAATCAACATGTCGACGTGGACGGTGTTGATCAGTTGGCGCGCGGAGGACATCAGTTTGCTCCAGAAATCCTGGTGGTGACCACAGACGACCAGATCCATGTCGTATTTTTTGATGGCATCAACCAGAACCTGACCCAGGTCGCCGCTACCGCTCAGGGTTTCGGTGATAGGGTAGCCTGCATTGGTGGACAGCTCGGTTAACGCGTGGTGGGTTTCTTCAGAAATGCGTTTCTGCATGTCGCCCAGATTCACGTCGATGAGCCCGGTGTACAGGTCGGAATAGTTTACGTCAACGTGGATAAGGGAGACTTTAGCATTGTAAGGTCGCGCCATAGAAACCGCTTTTTCAACCAGAACTTTGCTTTCCGGAGAAAGATCAACCGCGATAAGAATGTGTTTATAAGCCATAGTGTTACTCCTTCCATAAGTTGTCGATGACTAGCCTGCTGGCGTTATATGCCGCCGCGTCATCCGCGTCCTGCGAACCTTGTGCGCGGGGCTAGCCCAGTCGTAAAAAACGTACCATATAAGGACTATCCTTACATTATAGCGACCAGGATAATCCGTCAATCCGCCTTGCTTGCCAAATAGTTAAACAAATTTTTTAGTTAATTGCATTGATAGCGATTAACCTTATGGCAAAAAAATTAACTAATCTCCTACACTATCTAAAGAGGCGTTCGGATGCGTGATACTAACACGAACGGTTTCGGCTGCACTCTTCATTGAATGGTTTGGCAGGGTATCGGGGAGCGGTAGTCCCGGAAAGGAGTTCCGTGGGCGGGTCGCCGGGGAGGAGGTATGATAAGCACCATTGCATTATTCTGGGCTTTATGTGTCGTTTGCATTGTTAATATGGCGCGCTATTTTTCTTCGCTACGCGCACTGTTAGTGGTACTTCGTGGTTGCGATCCATTACTTTACCAGTATGTAGATGGAGGGGGCTTTTTTACCTCGCATGGGCAACCGAACAAGCAGATGCGTCTGGTGTGGTATATCTACGCTCAGCGTTACCGCGATCATCATGATGATGAATTTATTCGCCGTTGTGAGCGGGTTCGCGGTCAGTTCATTCTCACCAGCGCGCTATGTGGCCTGGTGCTAATCAGCATGGTTGCGCTGATTATCTGGCACTGATGCCAACAACAGATACAAAAAAAGCGGGTCAGCTTCCTGACCCGCTTTTTTACCGTGCATTCGCTTAGATAAGCTTCAGGGAGAGCCAGTACAGCACCCCGGAAAGAATAATCGCAGCTGGCAGGGTGAAGACCCAGGCCATCAGAATGCTGGTTACCGTTTTACGCTGCAATCCGCCGCCATCAACAACCATCGTCCCCGCAACGGAAGAAGAGAGAACGTGGGTGGTGGAAACGGGCATACCGGTGTAGCTGGCGAGACCGATAGAGACTGCGGCGGTCATCTGAGCCGACATCCCCTGGGCATAAGTCATGCCTTTCTTACCGATTTTCTCGCCGATGGTGGTGGCAACGCGACGCCAGCCAATCATCGTACCAATACCCAGCGCCAGTGCGACGGCCATAATGATCCAGATAGGCGCGTACTCAATGGTGCTCAGCATGTCAGCTTTCAGTTTTTTCAGCAGACGCTGATCGTCAGCGCTTACGCCAGGCAGCTTAACCACTTTATCGGTGGTATCAGAGATGCACAGCATAATACGGCGCAGCTGACCACGCTGTTCGACGCTTAACTTGTCGTAGGTTTCCAGGTTCGCCAGCATACCTTTCGCACGTTCCAGCGCGTTGATGGTATTCGCCGGGTGGCAATGGAACTCTGTCGTCGTCGCAGGTGCCGCGTCCGTCGGGGACGGAATCAGCTGGTCTACGCCTGTGGCCTGTTTAAGCAGGTCAGGACGCTGCTGGAAGAAGACTTCGACGTTATTGATTGCATCACGGGTACGGGTAATCTCGTAACCGGAAGCATTCATATTCACCACGAATCCTGCAGGCGCTACGCCAATCAGCACCAGCATCACCAGACCAATGCCTTTCTGCCCGTCGTTAGCGCCATGAGAGAACGCTACGCCGATAGCGGAGAGGATCAGTGCAATACGGGTCCAGAACGGCGGCTTTTTCTTGCCATCTTTCTTTTCACGTTCTGCTGGCGTCAGGTGGATACGGGCACGTTTTTTTGTACCGCTCCAGTAGCGACGCAGAATGAAAATAAGACCGCCAGCAACCACCAGACCAACAATTGGCGAGATGATAAGCGAAGCAAAAATACCGATAACTTTCGGAATGTTAAGTGCGTCCACCACCGAGGTGCCGGTCATCAGTGCATTGGTTAAACCAATACCGATAATGGCGCCAATCAGCGTGTGGGAGCTGGATGCAGGTAAACCAAAGTACCAGGTACCCAGGTTCCAGATAATTGCCGCCAGCAGCATGGAGAACACCATGGCAAGGCCATGTGACGATCCCATATTAAGCAGCAGATCCGTTGGTAGCATATGCACGATGGCATACGCCACGCTGAGACCACCCAGCAAAACACCAAAGAAGTTGAACAACGCAGCCATGACCACCGCCAATTGCGAACGCATTGCACGGGTATAGATCACGGTTGCGACAGCATTGGCTGTGTCATGGAAGCCGTTAATTGCTTCGTAGAACAGCACAAAAGCCAGAGCAAGCAATAGTAAAAGCCCGGTATGTAAATCCAGGCCAGCAAACAAATGTAGCATAGGACGTTACGCCATTTTGAGGACATGAACGCGGCGCATTATCAGTGACTTTGGCGGCGCGGGCAAAGTGAAATATAGAGTTTTTTTGATTTGTCTCCTGCTTTGTTTTACACCACTAAAGAATTATCCTATATATTTCAGTTAAATACCCTTTATCGGTAGTTTGGTGCTGGTGCGACCACTGAGGAATCTTTACAATTCACACCCGCTTTTTAGAGAGGATCGCAACGTGGAAAGGTTTGATACCGTTATTATAGGCGCTGGCGCAGCGGGTATGTTTTGTGCCGCGCAGGCAGGACAAGCAGGTAGTCGAGTACTGCTGATTGATAATGGTAAAAAGCCAGGGCGCAAGATTCTCATGTCTGGCGGGGGACGCTGCAACTTTACCAATCTTTATGTCGAACCGGCCGCCTATTTGAGCCAAAACCCCCATTTTTGCAAATCGGCACTTGCGCGTTACACGCAGTGGGATTTTATCGACCTGGTGGGCAAACACGGTATTGCCTGGCATGAAAAAACGCTGGGTCAGCTGTTCTGCGATGATTCCGCTCAGCAAATTGTCGATATGCTGGTAGACGAGTGTGAAAAAGGTAACGTAACTATGCGGTTACGGAGCGAAGTCCTGAGCGTGGTGCAGGATGATGAAGGTTTCACCCTCGAACTGAATGGCATGACGGTCGGCACGAAAAAACTGGTTATCGCTTCAGGTGGGCTTTCCATGCCGGGTCTGGGGGCAACGCCGTTTGGTTATAAAATTGCCGAACAGTTTGGTCTGAAGGTGTTGCCAACGCGCGCGGGACTGGTGCCCTTTACGTTGCATAAGCCACTGCTGGAGCAGCTTCAGGTGCTCTCTGGCGTGTCGGTCTCCTCCGTTATCACCGCCGAAGACGGCACCGTATTTCGTGAAAATCTGCTCTTTACACACCGAGGACTTTCGGGCCCAGCTGTTTTGCAGATTTCCAGTTTTTGGCAGCCAGGCGAATTTGTCAGCATTAATTTGTTGCCGGATGTTGACCTTGCGAGCTTCCTCGACGAACAACGTAGCGCACATCCTAACCAGAGCTTAAAGAACACCTTAGCAATGCAGTTGCCAAAGCGTCTGGTGGAATGCTTGCAGCAGTTAGGGCAAATTCCTGACGTGTCTCTGAAGCAGCTTAACGTGCGCGATCAACAGACGCTGGTTGAAACGCTGACCGAGTGGCGGGTGCAACCGAACGGTACGGAAGGGTATCGTACCGCTGAAGTCACGTTGGGTGGTGTCGATACTAACGAGCTGTCATCGCGCACGATGGAAGCCCGCAAAGTGCCAGGGCTCTACTTTATCGGCGAAGTGATGGACGTCACCGGCTGGTTGGGTGGCTATAACTTCCAGTGGGCATGGTCGAGTGCCTGGGCATGTGCGCAGGATTTGGTATCTGAATAAGCGAAGACGATACGTTGAGCGTGGACCCGCTGCGTTTTACATAAAGCTCACTTGTGAAATTTGCCCGGTAAATGGATTGCCGGGCACGATTTTTTTCCTGCAACATACCTGCTACAACCGAATAGACATATTGAATCCAGGTGTTAGTATTCAATAGACAGCAGTAATGAGTATGCGTGTTTCATTTCCGGCCAGGAACGCTGATGATGACAACATTACTACCCGATATCACAGCATTTTCATCATTCACTTCCTTCGCGGCGCAGGTTGCTTGCATGCCTGTCTGCTCTCTGGCCATTGTTTCTCATTCCTTCTTATCCCGGATGGAATCTCCCGCTGAATAGCTGTTCAGTGGGCTTTGTGACACGCATCGTTTGATAACAGGGATTACGGCGGGTCGAATATGGATAAGTTTAAACGTCATATGATGTGGTGGGTGGCGGGCATCCTGGTCGTGGTGGCCGCGATAGCATGGTGGATGCTTCGTCCTGCGGGAATACCGGAGGGGTTTGCAGCCAGCAACGGCAGAATTGAAGCCACTGAAGTGGATATTGCCACCAAGATTGCCGGGCGAATTGACACGATCCTCGTGTCGGAAGGGCAGTTTGTTCGTCAGGGCGAAGTGCTGGCGAAAATGGATACCCGCGTGCTGCAGGAGCAGCGGCTGGAAGCGGTAGCCCAAATCAAAGAGGCCGAAAGTGCGGTGGCGGCGGCGCGGGCGCTGTTAGAGCAGCGGCAAAGTGAAATGCGCGCCGCGCAGTCGGTGGTAAAACAGCGTGAGGCGGAACTGCAGTCGGTCTCTAAACGCCACGTCCGCTCCCGTTCGCTATCTCAGCGTGGGGCTGTGTCTGAGCAACAGCTGGATGACGACAGGGCTGCGGCAGAAAGCGCACGCGCTGCACTGGAATCCGCAAAGGCGCAGGTCTCTGCGGCAAAAGCCGCCATTGAAGCCGCTCGTACCAGTATCATTCAGGCGCAAACCCGCGTAGAAGCCGCGCAGGCTACCGAACGTCGTATTGCGGCTGATATTGATGACAGCGAGTTGAAAGCCCCGCGCGATGGCCGCGTACAGTACCGCGTAGCTGAACCGGGCGAGGTGCTTTCCGCAGGCGGTCGCGTGCTGAATATGGTCGATCTCAGCGATGTCTACATGACGTTCTTCTTGCCAACCGAACAGGCTGGTTTACTGAAGATTGGCGGAGAAGCGCGGCTGGTGCTGGATGCTGCGCCGGATCTGCGTATTCCGGCGACCATCAGCTTTGTGGCTAGCGTCGCGCAGTTCACGCCGAAAACGGTCGAAACCAGCGATGAACGGCTGAAACTGATGTTTCGCGTCAAAGCGCGTATCCCGCCAGAGCTGTTGCAGCAGCATCTGGAGTACGTGAAAACCGGTCTGCCGGGCATGGCGTGGGTGCGTGTTGATGAAAGTCGCGCCTGGCCTGACGACCTGGTGGTGAGGTTGCCGCAATGACGCATCTGGCGCTGGTTCCCGTTCCTCCCGTGGCGCACCTTGACGGCGTGAGTCAGCATTACGGGAAAACGGTAGCGCTGAACAATATCACGCTGGATATCCCTGCCCGCTGTATGGTGGGGTTGATTGGCCCGGATGGCGTCGGAAAATCGAGCCTGCTGTCGCTCATCTCCGGCGCGCGGGTCATTGAACACGGCAACGTGATGGTGTTGGGTGGCGATATGCGCGACCCAAAACATCGCCGGGATGTCTGCCCGCGCATTGCCTGGATGCCGCAGGGGCTGGGGAAAAACCTGTATCACACGCTGTCGGTATATGAGAACGTCGATTTCTTTGCCCGCCTGTTTGGGCATGACAAAGCGGAGCGTGAGGCGCGGATTACCGAGCTGCTGAATAGCACCGGACTGGCACCGTTTCGCGACCGTCCTGCCGGGAAACTCTCGGGCGGGATGAAGCAAAAGCTGGGGCTGTGCTGCGCGTTAATCCACGACCCGGAACTGTTAATTCTCGATGAACCCACCACCGGGGTCGACCCGCTGTCCCGCGCCCAGTTCTGGGATCTGATTAACAGCATTCGCCAGCGGCAGACCAACATGAGCGTGCTGGTTGCGACCGCTTATATGGAAGAAGCCGAGCGCTTTGACTGGCTGGTGGCGATGAACGCCGGGGAGGTGTTAGCCACCGGGAGCGCGCAGCAGCTACGTGAGCAAACCAACAGCAACACGCTGGAGCAGGCGTTTATCGCGCTGTTACCTGAAGCCCAGCGGCAGGCGCATAAACCGGTAGTGATCCCGCCGTATCACGCTGAGCAGGAAGAGATTGCCATCGAGGCGAAAAACCTGACCATGCGCTTCGGTAAATTTGTGGCGGTGGACCACGTTAACTTCCGCATTCCGCGCGGGGAAATCTTCGGTTTTCTCGGCTCCAACGGCTGCGGTAAATCCACCACCATGAAAATGCTCACCGGACTGCTGCCCGCAAGCGAAGGCGAGGCGTGGCTGTTTGGGCAAGCGGTTGACCCGAAAAATATCGATACCCGCCGCCGGGTAGGCTATATGTCGCAGGCATTTTCGCTCTACAGCGAGCTGACCGTCCGGCAAAACCTCGAACTACATGCGCGGCTGTTCCATATCCCCGAAGCAGAAATCCCTGGTCGGGTGCAGGAGATGAGTGAGCGCTTTTCGCTGACCGATGTCGAAGATGCGCTGCCCGGTGCGCTACCGTTGGGGATCCGTCAACGCCTGTCGCTGGCGGTGGCGGTGATCCATCGTCCGGAGATGCTCATTCTTGATGAACCGACCTCCGGGGTCGATCCGGTGGCGAGGGATATGTTCTGGCAACTGATGGTTGATCTGTCGCGTCAGGACAAAGTGACCATTTTTATCTCCACCCACTTTATGAACGAAGCGGAGCGCTGCGACCGCATGTCGCTGATGCACGCCGGAAAAGTACTGGCCAGCGGTACGCCGCAGGAACTGGTGAAACAGCGTGGAGCTGCCAGTCTGGAAGAGGCGTTTATCTCCTGGTTGCAGGAAGCGGCAGGCCCGGCGCCGGAAACTCAGTTGGCGCCAGCCAATGTCCCGACAGTGCATGAAAACAGTAAGCCGCCGCGGCAAGGTTTTAGCCTGCGGCGCTTATTCAGCTACAGCCGCCGTGAAGCGCTGGAACTACGGCGCGATCCGGTACGTTCAACGCTGGCGCTGATGGGCACGGTGATCCTGATGCTTATCATGGGCTACGGCATCAGCATGGATGTGGAAAACCTGCGTTTTTCGGTGCTCGATCGTGACCAGACCGTCAGCAGCCAGGCGTGGACGCTGAATCTGGCGGGTTCGCGCTATTTTATCGAGCAACCGCCGCTCACCAGTTATGACGAGCTGGACAAACGGATGCGCTCAGGCGAAGTTGCGGTAGCAATTGAAATTCCGCCAAATTTTGGCCGCGACATCGCGCGTGGAACGCCGGTGAAGATTGGCGTCTGGGTCGATGGCGCAATGCCAAGCCGAGCTGAAACGGTCAGGGGTTACGTGCAGGCGATGCACCAGACCTGGCTGCAGGATGTGATGGCGCGCCAGCCAAATGCCAGCGGGCAAAACGGGCTGATGACCATTGAAACTCGCTATCGTTACAACCCGGATGTGAAGAGTCTACCGGCGATTGTTCCGGCAGTGATCCCACTGCTGTTGATGATGATCCCTTCCATGCTCAGCGCCCTCAGCGTAGTGCGTGAGAAAGAGCTGGGGTCGATTATCAACCTGTACGTTACGCCCACGACCCGCAGCGAGTTTTTACTCGGCAAACAGTTGCCGTACATCGTGCTGGGTATGCTGAACTTCCTGCTGTTGTGCGCGCTGTCGGTGTTTGTGTTCGGCGTCCCGCATAAGGGGAGCTTTGTGACCCTGACGCTGGCAGCGCTGCTGTACGTCACCATTGCCACCGGGCTGGGGCTGTTAATCTCCACGTTTATGAAAAGCCAGATCGCGGCCATTTTTGGTACGGCGATTATTACGCTGATCCCGGCGACGCAGTTTTCCGGAATGATCGATCCAGTTGCCTCGCTGGAAGGGCCGGGTCGGTGGATTGGTGAAATTTATCCGACCAGCCATTTTCTGACCATCGCGCGTGGAACGTTCTCTAAAGCGTTGGATCTGACCGATCTCTGGCCGCTGTTTATTCCGCTGGCGGTAGCCATTCCGGTGGTGATTGGTCTGAGCGTATTACTGCTGAAAAAACAGGAGGGGTGATGCGCCGATTACGCAATATTTATAACCTCGGCATCAAAGAGTTACGCAGCCTGCTGGGTGACAAAGCGATGCTGACGCTGATCGTCTTCGCCTTCACGGTTTCGGTTTATTCTTCCGCGACCGTCCTGCCGGGTTCGCTGCATCTGGCACCGATTGCTATTGCCGATATGGACCAGTCGCAGTTGTCGAATCGGATTGTGAATAGCTTTTATCGCCCGTGGTTTTTACCGCCGGAGATGATCACTGCCGATGAAATGGATGCCGGGCTGGACGCCGGGCGCTATACCTTCGCCGTAAACATTCCGCCTGACTTTCAGCGTGATGTGCTGGCCGGACGACAACCGGATATACAGGTTAACGTCGATGCCACGCGGATGAGCCAGGCGTTTACCGGCAACAGCTATATCCAGAATATCATCAGCGGCGAGGTGAACAGCTTTGTGGCGCGTTACCGCGATAACAATGAGCCGCCGGTGGCACTGGAAATGCGCATGCGCTTTAACCCTAATCTGGAACCCGCCCGTTTTGGCGCGGTGATGGCGATCATCAATAACATCACCATGCTGGCGATTGTGCTGACCGGTTCGGCGTTGATCCGCGAACGCGAGCACGGGACTATTGAGCATCTGCTGGTGATGCCGGTGACGCCGTTTGAGATTATGATGGCAAAAATCTGGTCGATGGGGCTGGTGGTGCTGGTGGTTTCCGGTCTGTCGCTGATGCTGATGGTGAAAGGCGTGCTCGGGGTGCCGATTGAAGGTTCAATTCCGTTGTTTATGCTGGGCGTGGCGCTGAGCCTGTTCGCCACCACCTCGATCGGCATTTTTATGGGCACGCTGGCGCGTTCCATGCCGCAGTTGGGACTGCTGATGATTCTGGTGCTGCTGCCGTTACAGATGCTCTCAGGTGGCTCCACACCGCGTGAAAGCATGCCGCAGGCGGTGCAGGACATTATGCTGACCATGCCAACGACCCATTTTGTCAGCCTCGCGCAGGCGATACTTTACCGCGGCGCAGGGTTTGACATTGTCTGGCCGCAGTTTCTGACGCTGCTGGCGATTGGTAGCGCGTTCTTCCTGATAGCACTGCTGCGTTTCAGAAAGACGATTGGCACGATGGCGTAATCATTATTGCCGGGGGCGCTTCGCTTGCCTGGCCTACAGACGGTAACAGACGTAGGCCGGATAAGGCGTAGCCGCCATCCGGCATCCCGCAACGAAACAGGCAATTACTCTTCTTTCGGCAGGCACTGTAAATGGCCGTGGCGCACGCCGCGCTGGGAAATCACGTCATCGGCAAAATGCTGCACATCGCCCATGTCGCCTTTTAGCACGGCGATTTCCAGGCAGTCGTCATGGTTGATGTGCACGTGCAGCGTGGCGACCGATAAATCGTGATGGTGGTGTTGGGTAGAAACAATACGGCTGGCCAGATCACGCTTCTCATGCTCATAAACATACGAGAGCACCGCGAAGCCCTGAGTGCCGTGTTCAAGGGTAGTTTCCTGCGCCAGTGCGCCACGCAGAATATCGCGGATCGCTTCGGAACGGTTGTTGTAGCCACGGCGCTGACTCAGGCCGTCAAGCGTTTCCAGTAAATCGTCATCGAGGGTAATGGTGACTCGTTGCATCTGCAGTTAACCTTTCATGTGGCGCGTTGGCGCACAGGGAGTAAGGGGAATAGCGTATTTTGTAACACACGTCCGGCATCCGGGGAAAAGGTTAATGTTCTCGCAATAAACGCAGCAGAGTACTGACCTGTTCATCCAGCGGGGCAAGCGTATCTTTAACGATCAGATGCAAAGGCGTGGCGCGGCGAGCACCATGGCTTAACGGCAGTGGGCGTAAAAGCCCCTGATCAAGCTGCGTCTGAATACGTTCCTCAGGCAGCCAGCCGTAACCGACCTGATACATCACCGCATCAATCGCGGCATCAATGGTCGAGAAGGTCCAGGCATCACGCGCCGGTTGTTGTGGGTTATCGCGATCGGCAATGCGAATCAGCGGCCAGGCGCGTAATGCGTCTTCATTCAGCGGTGCATCCAGCATGCAGAGTGGGTGATCGCGGTGGGCCACGGCCACGAAGTCAATATTCATCAGCCATTCGCCGCGTCCGGTGACATCCTGACGCCGGGTCAGGACCATTACGTCCGCATCGGCATGTGCTGCCAGTCGAGCATCACCATTCTCCAGGACTTCGGTCAGACGCACCTGCGTTTGCGGCCAGGCCTGCTGAAACTGTTTGAGAATGGCGAACAGGCGTTTGCGTGGGAAGATGCTATCTACCATCAAATCCAGCCGCGTTCGCGTACCGTTTTGTAACGTTGCGGCCCGGGTTTCCACCCATAAAAAGGCCTTCAGCAACGGTTTGACCTGATTGAGCAATAGCTCTCCGGCCGGGGTCAGGACAGCCCTGCGGCCTTCCGGGGTCAGCAGCGTTACGCCAAGCCGCTCCTGCAACAGTGCCAGATTGTAGCTCACCGAAGACTGGCTACGGTTGGTCTCTTCCGCCGCTTTAGCAAAGCTGCCCAGCCCCACCACTTTCTCCAATAGGGCCCACTGCTCGAGGGTTGTTTTGTGCATAACTCATCTAATAATTGAATGAATTTGATGCAAACATAGCGTTATTCATCCAATTTTTGAAGCGTTAAGATCCTCACATCAAGTAAGAGGAGAACGAATATGAGCGCGTTTGATAAACATGATTTGAGCGGATTTGTCGGCAAACATCTGGTCTATACCTACGATAATGGCTGGAATTACGAGATCTACGTGAAAAACGACACTACGCTGGATTACCGCATTCACAGCGGTATTGTGGGAAATCGTTGGGTGAAAGATCAGCGGGCCTATATTGTGCGGGTCGGGGAGAGCGTTTATAAAATTTCGTGGACCGAACCGACCGGGACCGACGTCAGCCTGATCGTAAACCTGGGTGATAAACTCTTTCACGGCACCATCTTTTTCCCTCGCTGGGTGATCAATAATCCGGAAAAAACGGTCTGCTTCCAGAATGACCATATTCCGCTGATGATGTCGTACCGCGATGCCGGCCCGGCGTATCCCACCGAGGTGATTGATGAGTTCGCGACCATCACTTTCGTACGTGACTGCGGCGCGAACAACGATGACGTTATTGCCTGTGCGGCGAGCGAGCTGCCGAAAAACTTCCCGGAAAATTTACGCTAAGGCTTCCAGGCGCTGCACGGCGTCTGCGGTCAGGGTAAACGGCGTGGGGGTGCACACCGCCAGGCTCAGGGTATCGAGCTGGCACTGGCTGACGGAGAGTGAGGAAGTTAGCGCGGTACTGTCGACGCTGACGATTTGCCAGGCGCTACCGCCGCGCTGTTTCACGATAGCTTCTTTACGCGTCCAGATGCGCCAGAACGCCGCCAGCTGTTGCTCCGGGCGTTCGGCCTCGACTTCGGCATGTTCACCAAGACTGAATACCGTATTTGCCAGCGTTTGCCAGTTATCGCGCGGGCGCACGACTTCAATATCGCAGCCGACTTCCCCTTCGTCGCTGAGCAGCAGGGCGATATCATCACCGCTGTGGCTGAGATTGAACCACAGCGGCGTGTCAGCAGAAAAGGCCGGTTTTCCTTGCTCGCCATAGACGATGTCCGGTAATGGCGAAAGGGCATGGGAAAGCAGCACGCGACCTGCCAGCCAGCGCGCACGGCGAGCACCTTGCGGCGCTTGCTCACTCAGTGCGGCAGGCAGTGCGCCAGCGCTTAAAACAGAAACTTTCCCAAGAACGATCCGGTACATATCACGGCCAACGTTTAATGATGATAGAAGTATTTATGCCGCCAAACGCAAAGTTGTTGCTCTGCAAAAACTCGCAATCAATCTTGCGGGCTTCACCCATAATGTAATCCAGCGCGCCACAATTGGCATCTGGCTGACTCAAATTTAGCGTAGGCGCAAACCAGCCTTCACGCATCATTTGCAGACTCATCCAGGCCTCTAGTGCGCCACAAGCGCCAAGGGTATGTCCAAAATAGCTTTTAAGCGAGGATAGCGGAACATTATCACCATAAATTGCAGAGGTTGCCTGACTTTCTGCAACATCACCACGATCGGTTGCGGTTCCGTGCGCTGAAATATAGCCGATATCCCGGGCACTAATACCTGCCATATTCAGTGATTTTTCCATGCAAATCTGCATTGTTTCGCGCTGCGGCTGGGTGATATGGGCAGCATCGCAGTTAGTGGCAAAGCCAACGATTTCACCATAAATCGTTGCTCCGCGCGCTTTAGCGTGTTCCAGCTCTTCCAGCACTAGCGTACCTGCGCCTTCTCCGATGACCAGACCATCGCGTTTTTCATCGAACGGGGAGGGGGTGGTTTTCGGTTCGTCGTTGCGCTGGCTGGTCGCGAATAGCGTATCAAACACGGCGGCTTCGGAAGGACACAGCTCTTCTGCACCGCCGGCGACCATCACCGTTTGATAACCGTGTCGAATGGCTTCCCATGCGTAACCAATTGCCTGGCTACCGGATGTGCAGGCGCTGGATGTCGGGATGACGCGCCCACGCAGACCGAAAAACAATCCGGTGTTAACGGCAGTGGTATGCGGCATCATTTGCACGTAGGTCGTGCCAGTGATGTTATTGGTGTGTTTCTCGGTCAGCATGGTCGCGAACTCGCTCACTGGACCGGTACTACCGGTTGATGAACCATAAGCGATCCCGGTTTCACCGTTAGTCAGTACCCGATCGCCAATCAGCCCGGCCTGCTCAAGCGCCAGCTCTGTTGCGCGGGTGGACATCAGCGATACACGCCCCATGGCGCGAATTCGCTTGCGGGTATAGTGTTCCGGCAGAGTGAAGTCGTCGATCGGCGCTCCCAGCAGTGTGTGCAGTCCGTCATAAACCTGCCACTCCGGCATTTTGCGTACCGCATTTTCATATGCCAATAACCTGGCGGAGACAGCCTGCCAGTTTTCCCCAAAGGCGGTGACGCCGCCCATGCCTGTAATCACGACACGACGTGTCATAACATCCCTCCATTGATGGAAATCACCTGGCGAGTTACATAGCCCGCCACATCCGACATTAAATAACTGGCAAGCCCGGCGACTTCTTCAGCCTGACCTATTCGTTTCATGGGAATCATCGACATCGCCTCTTTCAATGCGGCTTCTTCCATCTCGATCATCCCGGTATCAATGAGTCCCGGCGCAATGCAGTTTACGGTAATTTTGCGTTTTGCCAGTTCGATAGCCAGCGCTTTGGTGGCACCAATAATTCCGGCTTTTGCCGCACTGTAATTGACCTGACCGCGGTTGCCCATCACGCCCGAAACCGAAGACAGTGTGATGATACGGCCCCCCTGGCGTGCGCTGATCATCGGCATAATGCACGGATGAATGACGTTGTAAAAGCTGTCGAGGTTGGTATGGATCACCGAATCCCAGTCGTTATCACTGAGCGCAGGGAAAGCGGCATCCCGAGTGACTCCAGCGTTGCTGACAATGCCGTACCATGCGCCGTTTGCCTCAATATCTTGCGACAGTATTTCACGGCACTGCTCGCGATTGGCAACGTCAAATGTCAACAGGCGCCCTACGCCGCCAGCGGCGAGGATAGCATCCAGCGTTTCTTGTGCTCCTTGCACATCGCGATGATAGTGTACGCCGACCACAAAACCGTCCGCGGCCAGTTGTCTGGCGATGGCGCGACCGATACCTTTGCTGGCACCCGTAACTAAAACTGAACGGCTCATGTGGACGCTCCTTGTTGAAATAGCGTGTTAATTTCTTCTGATGTCGGCTGGAAGGTGTTGACTCGACCGGTTGCCAGCGTCTCGTTGTCTGCCTGGATAGCACATTCAAAGCTACCGAATCGTGCATCCTGCATCAGCAATTTGACATGGATGCTCAGCTTCTTCCCGGCAGGCAGAACACCTGTAGCACAGACTAACTCACGTGCGCCCAGTACCATGCCTAACGTAATACTCGCCTGACCTTGTTGCTGGCGGTGCCAGCCAGACCAGACGCCAATGGTCTGCGCCATCAGTTCTAGTGCGAACCAGCCAGGCAGATTGCCATCAGGGTCGAGAAAAGGGGCCAGTACGCTGTTTGCTGATACCGTCACGTGGCAGGTGGCGGTTTCGTCCGCCACACTGACGACCTCTTCAAGAAGCAGCATCGGCGCATCATGCGGTAAATAGTCACCCGGTGGTAAAAAGTGGCTCATGAGGTTCTCCCGAGCAGGATGCTGGCATTATTGCCACCGAAGGCAAACGAATTAGACAAGATAACCGGGCGAGTCAGCGACTGCGGCTGTTCAATGATGCCGCAGGCTGGCAATGTTTCATCGCGTGGCGATTGGCTAAAATCCTGCGGTGGCAGCGGCAGTTCGCGTTGCAGAATCAGCATACTGATCGCTGCTTCGGTGATCCCCGCAGCGCCCAGCGTGTGCCCGGTCAGATGTTTGGTTGAACTGCACGGGACCGTTTCGCCAAATAGCGCGCTCACGACGTTGGACTCAATCTGATCATTTAACGGTGTGGCGGTTCCGTGCAGATTGATATAGCCCACGTGTTCCGGCGTCATTCCTGCGTCGTTAAGCGCCTGGCCGATGGCGCGAATGGCACCTTCCCCCTGTGGATGGGGAGCCGAAATATGGTACGCGTCGCTGGATTCGCCGACGCCAAGGAGCGCGATAGGCTGTGGCTCGCGGGTTAATACCATCAATGCGGCGCCTTCGCCAATGGTGATCCCACAACGGTCGCGGCCAAACGGCTGACACAGCGTTGGGGAGAGTGATTCCAGACTGTGGAATCCGTTGATTGGCATTCGGCTTAGCGTATCCGCACCGCCGACAATGGCGATATCGACCAGACCTGATTCGATCAAACGACGTCCGCTCATGATAGCCCTTGCACTGGACGAGCAGGCGGTTGAGAGCGTAAAGGCCGGGCCATCCAGCGCCAGCCAGTGGCTAAGAAAACGCGACGGATCGCCCAGTTCCTGTTGCGGATAGCGCCAGTCAGTGCTCTCTTTGCCGTTGAGCATCAAATCTACGTGAACGTCACCCTCATCCAGACCGGAGGTGCTGGTGCCGAGAACAACAGCAATACGATCGCGACCAAATCTGGCGATAGCGTCGTCCACCTGTGGCTGGATTTGCATCAGTGCTGCCAGCAATAGCTGGTTGTTGCGCGAACGATGAGCGCTAAAGTGCTGAGGAATAGCGGGCAGCTCACCGTCAACGCCTGCTAACACTGCGGATGGGTGTCCTTGCAGCCAGCCCGTGCGCGGGCGCATTCCCGGCGCTACGCCACGAGTGAGGTTGGCTGCGATTTCATCAGTGTTATTGCCCAACGCATTAATCATGCCAACGGCAGAAATGTAGATCATCTCAGTCACCCAAGTATTGAATGGTGATGTGGTATTTAAAAACGTGCTGTTCAATGCTGATCGGTTCGCGTTTTCCTTTTCGATTCAGATACGTGATTTCCGTGACCACTTTGCCGCGGGCATTGCGCAGCTCACGCGTGTCACCCGTATCGACGAGCGTCCAGCCTGTGGGTAATTGCGGTTGCCAGGCGCTAATCGGCCAGTGACTGAGCATCACGTCAGCCAGCACCTGGCTGGCTGGCGGCAATTGTGGAACGATGATCGATTGCTCGGTGTGCAGTCCTTTTTCATCGTAAGTCACGAGGAACAGGCGAATGCCGACTGATGACAGCCCGGCAAGTGTGATTTTCTTGTCATCAGCATTGAGCATGACCAACAGTGACTGAGTTTTGCCGTTGAAACTTCCGGTTAGTAGCTGTTGTGAATTCACCGCGGGAGAAATCCCCGGGGCAGGTAGCGTTACACGAGTCCCCGGCTCTAACCAGGCTTGCGGGCGGCCTTTCTGTTCCGGCTGCGAGTGGCTGCAACCGGCCAGCAGCAACGTGGCGACGAGCGCAGCGGTACGCCAGAATGTCTGTTTAATCATCTTCTTTTTTTCTCTTTTTTCCTGGCATAGCCAGCGGTGACAGCAGGAAGGCGGTGAAAATACCGCTCACTAGCACAATGCCAAAACTGCTGATTGCCTGAGTGGCGCTAAAGACCAGCATGCCGAGCGTCAGGAGCGTGGTCATCATCGCCAGCGTGATAGCCAGCAGTGATGTCAGTGGCGTACCGCGTGGATTACTAAAAAACAGCGTGTAGTTAATGCCAATTCCCAGTACCAGCACCAGTGCCAGCAGCGAGAACAGGTTGAGCGCATGACCGCTCAGGGCCAGTACCGCCAGACCGCAACCTAAAGACAGCACTGAGGGGACCAGGCTAATTAAGCCCTTACGCCAGCCAAGCCGAATGACGGCGCCACAGGCAATCACCGCCAGCGCAATGCACAGCAGACCGGTCAGAATATGGCGATAAAGGGCAAACAGGTTGTCAAAGCTGCTCTTACGATCCACCCACGCCACGCCGGAATATTTCGCGCTGAGCGTATTTAAAGCATCACTTTGTTTCACCCCTTCAACGGGAACCAGTACGCTGCTTTCGCCATCAGCCAGAGACAACCATAGCAAGCGCCAGCCTTCACTGGCCGGGCTGGCAAGCCAGGCATCGACGGTTACGGGCATGGCGCTAAGATCGGGGTTCACCGTTGCCAGACCGGCGTTGTTTAAGGCTTTCGTGATGGCGGGCGCGGCATCTTTTAGCAGAGACAGATCCTGCTGTTGCCGGGCGAGTGAATTCAGCGGAATGGTGCGATATCCGCTGAGTAACCCGTCTTTTTTTGCCTGTTCCAGCGCGGGGATAAAGGTTTCCAGCCGCTCCAGCGTTTGCTGAGCGGATTTGCCGTACACCACAAACCACTTCTGGTCGACGCTTTGCCCGGTCAGGGCGGTAATTGCTTTTTCCTGAGCAAGAATTTCCTGCGGCAGCGCCTGTAACTGGGAGATATCATCGTCTACGCGTAGCGTCGCCATACCTGCCAACGAGAACAACGCCAGCGCCACCGGCAGGCCAACGGATAATTTCTTATTCCGCCGCCATGCAGCAAGCCAGCGTAGCATGAGTACCATTGCCGGCACTGGGCGTACCGGCAACCGACGACACAACCACGGGTGCCAGAAAATGACCGTCAGGCAGGAGGCGCTCAGACCTACCGCCGCGAATACCGCCATCTGGCGAATACCGGGGAAGGGGGCCAGCATCATAATCAGATAAGCCGCTACGGTGGTGAGTAGAGCCAGGAGCAGGGCATTGCGCACTTTGGCAAGGCTTTGCCATGGCGATGTTTCCGCACCGTGCACCATCCGTTCGGTCAAATAGTAGAGCGTATAGTCGGCGGAAATACCGATGATGCTCATGCTCATCACCAGCGTCATCAGATGGAGCTCGCCAAAAATCAGCAGCGTGACGACGGTCCCCGCCAGCGCACCAATGCCAATCGAAATCAGGCACAGCAGCAGCGGACGCAGCGAACGAAATACAGCCACGATGAGCAGGATCACCCCGAGCACAGTGGCTATGCCGAGGGTAGAGATATCTTGTTTCGCCTGCTGGCTGGCGTAATCGCTATAGAACAGCGTCCCGCGAGACAGCAGTTGAGCCTGTGGATAGTGGGCTTTGAGCTCACCTTCCAGCGTATTCAGCGTGGTGACCAATTGATGCGTCTGTTGCATATCAAACGATGAGCCGGTCAACTCGCCATGTAACAGATACCAATAGTTGCCTTGCTCATCCTGGGTGACAAGCCAGCCGTCCATCAGGCGCAGACGCTGCCCGGTTTTGGCCATGGCCAGCTGCGAGCCTCGCATCAGCATGAAAGGATCGTTTTGTAGCTCTTTGCCACTGACGCCGGAGAATGCGGAGTAAAGTTGGGACAGGATCCACTGGCCCTGTGCTTCGCCGCCGTTTTGCAGCCGGGCGCGGGTCTCGTTATCTATAAGTCCGTTACGATGTTGCCAGAAGAATGCCCCCCAGGCCTGCTGGCTGTCGGCATCCATTGGACCTTTTACCTGGGCTAGCGCGTGCGATTTTTGCAGTAAAGCCAGCCAGTCCCGGGCTATCGCTGGGTCCGGTTGCTTACCGGGACTCACCAGCCAGACCACCTGACGGTCAAGGCGCTGCATAAATCCCTCGTTCAGATCCGGAGGTATAGCGCCCAGCGTCTGCTTTGGCAACATGGCCAGCACGCTGCTGTTAAGGCGGGCCTGAGGTAGCAACGTCAGAAAGATGCCCAGCAGAAGCAGGCAGACGACTCCCCATAACAGCGCGGGGCGTTTACTGGGCGGCAAAGCGTTGGCGTTCGTCATCGGTCAGTTGCGCTGGCGTTAGTTGGTGTTGGGAAAGCGCGATATCGGTGCGATCCCCCTGCTTATCGTTGAGATGAATGCTCTCCAGGTAAGTCTTTCCGGCTAAATCAATCGTCGCAAAAATCTTATCCAGCGGTGTGGTGATTGGCGTCAGGCGTAGCGTCCAGCGACCTTCTCCTAAGTCTGCAAACTCCACGCGGAAGTTTTGTTCCAGCACTTTACGATCCGCCTGGAATAACGCCCGTAGCAGATGATTAAACTGGAACATTTGCGGGTTATTCTCAGCGGTAATGGTCTGCGGTGGTTGACCGTTAATTGCCTGAACCATCCGTTTGTCGTCCAGCAGCAGCTGCATCGGGAACGGGGAGGTTTGATCCCACAGCAACCCCTGGTCGCGGGCGATCAACATCTTGCCCTGAGATCGCAGCGGCTGCGGCAGATCCTTTATCGTCCGGGTTTGATCGAAGTGGGCGCGAACCACCGGTTGTTCGGTAAAACGCTGTTGTAGGGAGTCGAGCGTCAGGGCACTGACGAAAGGGCTGACGAGCAGCACGAGCAATGGCCATAATTTCATGGTGTCACTCCCATCCGTTCAAACAGAATATCCGGGCTGACAAAGCACAGTTCACGGCTTTTTTCGTCGACGGCGACCTGGATGGTGTAGCCTGTTGTGGCGCGTTTACCTGTTTCGGCATCAAAAATTTCGTAGCCGATACGCAGGCGATTTTCGTACTCTTTAATTTGGGCGCGTACACGGATACGCTGCTCGAAAGTCAGCGCATTGCGATACTTCACCCGAGTGTCGACCACGGGCCACAGATAGCCAGATTCTTTCATCTGCCGATAGCCATAATCGAATTGGTTCAGCAGTGCCTCACGGGCAATCTCGAAGTAACGGAAGTAGTTACCATGCCACGCTACGCCCATCATATCGACGTCGTGAAACGGAATAGTTAGCTCGACTTCAGCCGTAAAGCGGGGATCGTTAAGCACCCTTTACTCCTTGTCATTGGTATCCGGCAGTTGCCAGAAATCGAAAAAGTTAAACCAGTCGAGGGGCGACTGAAGCGCATAGTGCTCAAGGCGTTCGGCGTAGCGATCGACAGTATTCTGTAATGCCTGTTGTCGTGTGGCGCGCGGTAAGAGCAGTGGGTCGGCAAACGGTTCGCAGTAGATGTGGAGTTTCTCCTGCTGGCGCAGGGCAAAAATCAGATCTACAGGGCAGCGTAAAATAGACGCGAGAATAAACGGGCCCTGAGGGAATGGCGCGTTTTGCCCCATAAAGCGGCTCCAGCACACGCGCCACTCGCCGCCGCGTTGGGGATTGACTGCGATGCGATCGCCTACGATGGCTACCCATTCACCGCGCTCCAGTTTCTCTTTGAGCAGAATGGCAGTATCTGGACCAATACTGTTCACCGGGAGCAGATTTAATCCAGCCTGCGGGGCCATCTCTTGCATGATTTGTTTAAAGCGTTGGGCGTTATCGCTAAATACCAGCGCATTGATTGTTTTACTGCCCTGTAGCTGGGCCAGTGCCCGACAGGCCTCGACATCGCCAAGATGTGAAGCCAGTAGCAGTTTTCCCCGAGGATCGCTGATATTCAGCGTCGTTTCTGCACCTGGTGCAAAAATCACATCGCGACCGAAGTGCAGCTCACCGCGCCAGCTGGCGATCTTATCCAGCATCGCGCCGCCAAAACGCAGGAAATGCTGATAACTGGTCAGGTTTGGCGGTACTGGCATCCGGCGTGTGATCAGTTGCGCTCTTACGCGGCTAATCCAGCGTTGAGAGGCTTTTCGGGCAGTTGAAGCGCTGAGCCAGTATACGCCGACGACAGGATACAGCAGCAGGGAGAAGGCTTTGCGACCCAGTACACGCCAGACCAGTAGCATCAGGCGCATTCCCCACAACCCTTTGACTTCCTGTTGCTGCGCCCAGTGTGTCGATGAACGACGACAAAGCAGGGAGGGGATGCGTGGCAACATGCCAAAGAACAGGCGAGTGTGCATCAATGAAATGTGCAAATTGTCTTTAAGCGCGTCGAAATGGGATAGCCCGTCCTGCGGATAGGTGACTCGCGTGGGGATAAAATAGCTGGTGTTGCCTTGCCAGTAGAGGCGCACCATCACTTCAGTATCAAAATCCATCCGTTTGCCGAGCGTTACGCGCTGTGCCAGTTGCAGCGTAGGGGCCACCGGATATACCCGAAAGCCGCACATACTGTCTTTGAGTTGCAACGAGAGCGTTTCTATCCACACCCAGATATGGGTTACCCAACGACCGTACAGGCGCGAGCGAGGAACCGAATCATCGTAAATCGGTTGTCCGGAAATCAGTGCTGTCGGATGTTCTTTTGCCAATGCAAGCAGCCTGGGAATATCTTCAATGGCATGTTGCCCGTCGGCATCGACCTGCACGGCATGACTGAACCCGGCATCTGCCGCCTTCTGCATTCCGCGAATAACCGCTGCGCCTTTGCCTGCGTTGATGGGCAGGCGAATTAACGTCAGATTGCTGTATTCTGCCGCCAGGCGTGCCAGTTCATCTCGTGTAGTCTCGTCGCTGCCATCGTCCACCACAATGCAGGGGAGATTGAACGGCCGAAGACGATCCAACACGTCTGACATCATCGCGCCGTGGTTGTAGCAGGGGATCAACACGCACGGGGAAAAGGTCAGCGGCATAACCGAATCTTCCCGCTGCTGGCGGTATGGCGCACGTCACCGTCGTGGCGCTGGTAGCTAAAAGAGAGCATCTGACGCGCTTCCTGCCAGCTCAGACTCAGGGTGACAGTGGCCTCTGGCAATAGCGGTGACTGGAACTTCACGTTTTGAATACTGTGAAAACGCCAGCCTGGGACCAGCAGTGTGGTGGCGTAATCCATCGCCCAGTTCAGCTGTGCAACGCCCGGCAGCAGTGGCTGCACGCTAAAATGCCCGCTGAACCAAAACAGAGACGGGTCGAGTTGTAAAACAATCTCAGCCTGATGAGGCAGTGCCTGATGGCGCTCGATTTCATGGGGTTTCATGAAATAACTCCTGTAATTGCGCATAGACACGCTTGTTCATACTGTTGACCGGAATCTCATCAATCACCCGCCAGTAGCGGGGAACCGCGACAGGCTCCAGCCAGGGCAGCAGCGAACGTCGCCAGGTCAGTTCTTGCGGTTTACCACCGCACTCAAGCCAGCGTTGCCGGGCTTCGTCATTCAGTACCAGCAGGACGCCAACGCCCTGACGTCCTCCACGTGAGACCGGCAATGCCGCGACTTCACAGATACCATCCAGTGCCAGTAAACGTTGCTCCACTTCGCTGAGTGAAATGCGTTTCTCTTCAATTTTGACCACCCGCCCGCGTCTGCCCATCAGGCGGAACTGTCCGTTTTCGATAAACTGCAGAACATCATCGAGTAACAGGCCATCATCAGCGTTAATTAGCGGTGAAAACACACGAAATGCGTCGTCTTCTGGCTGGAATCTGACGCCGGGAAAAGGCAGCCATGCCACATCATCCTGATGGCGATAGCGCCACGCAAGGATCCCGGTTTCAGTGCTGCCGTAGATCTCATCGGGCCAGACATTAAGCCAGTCAGCAGCCTGCGTGACGTCCTGCCAGGGCAGCATACCGCCCGCAGACAGAATCAGTTCTACCGGCGGCGGTGTCAGGTTGTGGTCGAGGCGTTTCAGAAACGCCGGGCTGCTGATAAACGCATACCGATGCTCAGCGCTCAGCGCCGCCAGTTGTTCGGCATACCAAAGCATCGCCGCGTGCAGCGGCAGGCCTAAGGCCATCGGCAAAAAAATACGGAATGTCAGGCCATACAGATGTTGCGGTACCACTGACGCGACCACCCGGCAACCTGCCAGACGATCGGCAAAGCGTGTAGCGAGCAATGCCGCTTCGCTATCCAGACGAGCGATCGGTTTGATCACGCGTTTCGGCTGGCCGGTCGAACCGGAAGTGAATAGCTCCACAAAGGCGTCACTGCGTATTGCTGGGAACGTGATGTCGTGAGCCACGGATGTCATGGCGGAGCTGACCACCCGCAGCGTTCCCTGCCAGTCCATCGCTTTATCGCTCAGTACGCCGTCAAACAGCAAGTGCTGCTCGTTTAACAACGAAACGCGACAATGTCCTGGGATCACCGGTGTTTTGCCGGCATGGAGTGTTGCCAGCAGTGCGACGATGAATAAATAGCTGTTCTCGAAGCACAATGCCCAGCGCTCACCTTCCTGCTGTCGCAGATATGCTAGCAACTGGGCCACATCATGGCGCAGATGGCCAAGCGTCCAGGTATGCTCTTCCTGCCACGCAACAGGAACGTCGTCCGGACGTGGGGCACAGAGCCATTGAGCGAGTGTGAGGGGCTGCTTCATTGGGTATCTCGTTTTATCACCAGTTGGCGAATTAACCACTCGCCTACCATCAATGTTCCCATTAGCAGATAGGAAACCATGCCGTTCCAGGTGGTCCACAGGGTCATATCGCCATTCAGTGCGGTAAAGAGCGCAACGCTGCCATTGATGATGAAAAAGGCGCACCAGATTTGTGTCACACGGCGCGTGTAGCGCACGCCCGCATCGGGCAGATTTGGGTCGCGCAGTCGTGCCAGACGTTCAACAATGGGCATTGCTGACCATAACGATCCACCAAAAACCGACAGCATAACGGCGTTTACCACTACCGGATAAAACAGCAGCAGCTGGTGCGTTTTGAGCAGATAACTGGCAATGCACAAGGTTATACCCGCGACCGCCACTACCTGGGTCACGACGCGCAGCGGCCCCGCCTGTCGCCGGGTCTGGCGAAAGCGTAAAAAAAGGAGTAGCGCCATCAACGGTAGCAACCAGTGCAGACTGTTATGCGCCAGGCCAAACCAGATCAAAAACGGCCAGGCCAGCAACAGTAGACCTGTCAGCAGTTGTACGACTGGCAACGAGCGTGTGCCCGACACGGAGAATTACGCTTCTTTGAGAAGGCGTTCTACCGCATCGACGACATCTTGTACGGTGCGTACTGCTTTGAACTCTTCCGGCTTGATTTTCTTACCGGTTTTCTTTTGCAGATGCACGATCATGTCGACGGCATCGATGCTATCGAGTTCCAAATCTTCGTACAGGCGCGCCTCAGGCTTGATATCTTGCGGATCAACTTCAAACAGCTTGACCAGCAGCGAGGAAACTTCAGCGTAAATGGCTTTTTGTTCGGTCATAACGGACTATCCTCAGGCACGTTGCGCGTGAATGAAAGATGCCAGCGTGGCGACGGAGAAGAAGTGCTGACGCATTTCTTCGCTCTCTGCTGAGAGGATCACGCCATACTCGTTTTTCACCGCCAGACCCAGCTCCAGGGCATCGATTGAGTCCAGACCTAAGCCATCGCCAAAGAGTGCCGCTTCGGTTTCAATATCATCAGCTGTCAGTTCGTCGAGATTCAATGTCGTTATAATGAGATTTTTGATTTCAAGATAAAGCGCTTGCATCATTAATTCCTGAAAGAGGTAAAGTACCTGGTTGTAATTGAAGCAAAAGATGCCGGTTCAACTGCCTTGCGGCCAGCGCCGGTTCTTGTGAGTTTGCGTCGTAAAATTGGTCGATCTTAACCCGTTCGTGTACTGAAATGGTAAACATCGGTTTTACAGATGGGACGTTGTACCATTGGCTTTCTTTATCCAGCATTTGTTCGCTGCAGTTAATAGTCACTATGCGTAAATCACTGCTGCAGCGCACGGCGATATTTGCTGCACCACGCTGTAACGTCATTGCTTCTCCGGGGCGTGTACGGGTTCCCTCGGGGAAAATTAAAATGGTATCGCCTTGCTCCAGACGTTGCTGGCAAGCGGGCAATAGCGCATCAGCCTGGCTGTTAATCAGATAATCTGCGGCCCGGACTACGCCGCCGAGAAAAGGATTTTTTAGTAGTGCACTTTTCACCAGACAGTCGGTTTCTGGCATGACCGAGGCCAGTAGGACATAGTCGATGAGCGTCGGGTGGTTGGCGACGACAAGACACCCTTGTTCGTTGCGTAAAATGTCTCGTCCTTCAATTTGGTAATCCAGCACGCCTAGCCGCTTCGCCACGGTTAAGAAGAGACGAAAACTGGCAGCGATACTGCGTCTGGCGATACGCCGACGTCGGGCTTTATCCCATACCGCGATCAGCAGGACGTTAAACCAAATCGTAGACAGGAGGAGCCCGCCGAGGCCAAACAGGGCAAAGCAAAAACCGGTCATCACCAGTCGCCATACCCGGTTAAGCCGCAGGATCATCGTGCTCATCCCTGACTCCACTGCCACTGTACGCGTTCGCCAGGCAGGGTAAACGCCCTGGCATCTTGTAAGTAATGTTGTAAAAACAACAGGCTTTGCGGCAATGTTGTCTCGCTCTGTGCGCTGTGTGGACGGGTTTCACATTGCCAGCTATCACCGGATTCAATAACCAGCGCGACGGCAAACGGCCATGTTGGCATGTCTGGTGGTAACTGTGGGTGATAAAACTCGGGCAGAAAACCGTCGAAATCGACCATCAATACGCGCTGATATCCCGCCTGCAACAGCCCGATGACTTCGCATAACCCCTGCTGGAATGTATCCCTGCCAGCAGAAAGCGAGGAGGAGACAATCGGTTTTTTCGCGGCGATGGTCAGGTTACCCACAGCAGAGTTATGGACAGAGAGGGCGAAATCGGTCGGTGAGAGCGCCTGCTCAGTCGCGAGAGCGTGCAGGATCCTGTAGTTACGCTCCAGTTCACCATGGCGGCTGGTATACAAAACGGCATTGATATCATGACGACGTAACATCGCCAGACCGCAATCGACGGCCAGTTTGCTGCCGGAACTGAGGCGGCGAGCTGTCATCATCGGTAACTCATTGAGCTTAGCCAACGGCGCGGTGGGATCGATGGCGTGCGAAAGCCGTGACCATTCATGCCACTGTTCTGTTTCGCTTAACCCAGGCGCCCTGGCCTGCCAGTCGATAATATTGAAAGCAAATTTCATCAACGCGTATCCGCGGTAAATCGGTTGTTCCGATTGTTTCTTATTTTTTCTTCTGACATATCAATAAAGTATGCCCAACACCTAAGTTATCGTGGCGTTCATCTACCTGAAAACCTGCCTGATTCAGATAGTGATAAAACTTCTCTACGCTGTAGAAACGGCTGTTGCCATTCGCCATACAGGTAAAATAAAGCGAAGACGCATTCAGGCTAAATGAGGCAGCCTCAAATTTTTGGGCATCCCAAAACAGCTCCATAATGCACAGCTTCGCGCCTGGCTTCATCACCCGAGCAACGTTGCTTAGCATAGCGATAATTTGTTCCGGGGAAAAACAGTCCAGGAATTGACTCATCCACCAGATATCAGCGCCGTCAGGTAAAGGCGAGTCGCTAAGCATATCCACAGCATGGAAATTTATGCGATGAGATAATCCTGCATTTTCTATATTTTCGCGGGCAAGTGCAATTTGTTGCGGCAAATCTAAGAGGGTGACTGTAATATTGTCATCATGCTGACAACAACGTAATGCCCATTTTCCGGTATTTCCGCCGACATCGTACAGGGTTGCAGGGGCGCTGGCGAATACATATGGCAATGCGGCATCAAATGCGCCATCTGAATAGTAATGATCAAAAGCAAACCAACTTTCACGCGCAGCCAGCGGTAATTGTGATAGCGCAGGATAGATTGTTGGCCAGTCGCCAAAAATTTTTAGTCCCGCGGGTTTTCCATCTTTCAACGCATTTTCAAGATAGAACAATCCTTGGTAGCAAACATCCTGAGTGAAGTCCATATTCACGCGCGTCATCGTGTCATGTAAAAGAAAATGACCGACTTTAGCGAGGTAATAATATCCTTCTTTGTGGGTAATGATTCGCCCACTTAACCCCATATCCAACAGGATGCTGGCGGCATATTCGTTGATGGTGCTGTTTTCGGTAATTTCGTCGAGCGTGGCGCCGCGTTTACCTTGCTTGTCTAGCCAGGTGAGTACTCCCGCATTTCGCAGACACAACGCGGTTTGAAAAAGCATAGGGGCAAAGGCGATACGTTGTGCTTCAGTAATGGCATCCAGTGCGCTAAGCGAATCCTGTTCGTACATGTGGGGACAACCTGTTAAATGGCAGATAATAAGAGTATCGGGCCTTTTCGGCCCGACTTTAGGCATAATTACAGATTGGCACCGGCTGACAGATTAAGCTGGATGTCTTTATCCAGATTGCGTACCCAGCGGTTATAGTTTTTGTGAATTTTTCCACCAGAGGCCTGCAGGTTGAGGCTGCTGTCGTATTTGATGTCATAGCTGGTGGCGGTATAAGTGATACGGACTTCAGCCACATGATCGCGGGTTTGTTGGCGAGCTTTAATAACACCTGGTCCGGCTTCAGACATGACCCATTGGCGTTGAATACCGGCTTTCAGGATCGCGGTTTTAACCTGGTCCTGAGTATGTCCCGCGCTCACACTGGTGTGAACTTGATCAATCGGCGCAGTACGTGCACAACCCGCCAGAGCACCGACAACGGCAATGGCCGCAAACCACTTAATATACTGTTTCATTAAAGCTCCCTATCAAAGTACCGTTTATACGTGTTAAATAATAAACTCCGAAACCATGGGCACCTTGTATTGCCTATGATTATATTTAAGCTAAATTAGCATTTTATTTCATATGATTGGTAGCAAGGTAATGAGATGACCGGATAGTAATACCCCATGACTTTCTTCAACGGAAATTTTTCAGCATCATCATTGGCGAGAAGTATAGATTTTTAGAGAAAATGTATCAAATAAAATAACCTTTAAAGATAAGTAGATAGTTTACGTTAAATGCTTTGGGGGGATTCATTTTTTTTATGCGTTTTGGCAAAGAAACCATCATCTTGGCTTATGTATTTTCTTTATAAAGAATGAAATCCCTTTCACTCTTTATTTAAGATAAGCTTCTATATATAACTACGTTGGCGTCATTTTAACGGTCATATAAAAATATAAAAACTACCTCGGTTGGTAGTTTTTCAGGGAAGCCGACTTTTGGGCCTGCCTGGCCCCAGCAAAATGGCCAGTTTGCTGCCGCCTGTGGTCGTTTCCATCCAGATTTTACACACGCTGGTTAACGGCACGGAGAGCAACATGCCGACCGGACCGAGCAGCCATCCCCATACCAACAGAGAGAGGAAGACGATTAGCGTCGATAATCCCAGCCGATGCCCCATCATTCGGGGTTCGAGAATATTGCCAATCACCATATGCACCACCAGAAACAGTGCGCCAACCAGCACGCATTCGTAAATGCCATTAAATAGCAGTGCCTGGATCATGGGCGGGACGGCGGAAATGACCGAGCCAATGTTGGGCACGTAGTTCAACAGGAATGCCAGTACACCCCACATCAGAGCAAACTGAATCCCCATCAGTGCCAGTCCCAGCCAGATTATGGCACCGGTCCATAAGCTGAGCAGCGTTTTCAGCGCCAGATAGTGTGACACGCCCTTCAGCGCCCGATGTAGCCCCGCAATGTGGATTTGCGGATTATTCAACGCAAAACGCATCTTATAGGGGACATGACGCACCTCAAACAGCATAAAAACTACCGTCATCACCAGCAGAAAGACGCTGGCCATGGCACCAGAAAGACTCGTCATCAGCGTGGTTGTGAAGGTCATCAGCTTGTCAGAGTCCATGCGTTGCAGCATGCGCTCCGGGGACATATGCAGATTCAGAAAAGGCACCATCTCTTGCAAATACAGAACCTTGCGCGTTAGCTCCTTATTATATTTTGGCAGCAGGTCCATGAATTCAGTGATTGATGACGCCAGCA
Source organism: Citrobacter sp. Cpo142 (assembly GCF_030332425.1). NCBI lineage: Bacteria > Pseudomonadati > Pseudomonadota > Gammaproteobacteria > Enterobacterales > Enterobacteriaceae > Citrobacter > Citrobacter sp. Cpo142. The sequence goes on along the minus strand of NZ_JAOWHW010000133.1, from coordinate 142,157 downwards.
CGCCAACCAACGCCGTAAGAACGATCAGCATCACCACCACGACTAAGGTAATAGCGATTGGGCGACCGACTCCCCGGCGGATAAACCAGGTGACCAGTGGATTCAATACAATGGCAAAAAAGAGGGCCAGCAGCAGCTGCACAATGATATCCGCCGCAGCATGGATACCTGCGAGGATCACCACCAGAGCGGCCAGTTTGAGCAAAATGTGCAAACCCGTTTTATCGGGCTGGGTGGTTATCATGTCTTCTTCCTGTTTGCGTTTTTGCATTAAGTGTAGCGGCTGGCTTGCGACTGATATTCCTAAACTGGCTACTGATTTCTGCTCTGCAACATGGTAGAAATGAAACACTGTTGTGAAAACGTGGTGACCCTCCATGCCCGAACCCGTCGCTGAACCGACGCTTAGCGGTTTACGCCTGAACCTGCGTATTGTTTCTGTGGTGATGTTTAACTTCGCCAGCTACCTGACCATCGGCCTGCCGCTCGCGGTGTTGCCTGGCTTCGTCCATGATGTAATGGGATTTAGCGCTTTCTGGGCTGGGCTGGTCATCAGCCTGCAATATTTCGCTACGCTGCTGAGCCGTCCGCATGCCGGTCGCTATGCCGATCTGCTGGGGCCAAAGAAAATTGTGGTATTTGGGCTGTGCGGCTGCTTTTTAAGTGGCCTGGGCTATTTACTGGCGGGATCAACGAACGGCTGGCCGTTGGCCAGTTTGCTGCTGCTATGTCTGGGGCGCGTGATTCTCGGGATCGGGCAAAGCTTTGCCGGGACCGGCTCTACGCTGTGGGGCGTGGGGGTGGTTGGCTCAATGCACATCGGACGGGTGATTTCCTGGAATGGCATCGTGACCTATGGCGCGATGGCGATAGGCGCGCCGCTGGGTGTTCTGTTTTATGCCTGGGGTGGCTTACAGGGGCTGGCGCTGACCGTGATGGGCGTGGCGCTGTTGGCAATCCTGCTGGCGCTCCCTCGTCCGGCGGTGAAGGCCAGCAAAGGCAAACCGTTGCCATTTCGCGCGGTGCTTGGGCGCGTCTGGTTGTACGGCATGGCGCTGGCCCTGGCCTCCGCTGGATTTGGGGTAATCGCTACCTTCATTACCTTGTTCTATGATGCCAAAGGCTGGGATGGCGCCGCATTCGCGCTGACGCTTTTTAGCTGCACGTTTGTCGGTACTCGTTTGTTGTTCCCAAATGGTATCAACCGCTTAGGCGGGCTGAATGTGGCGATGATCTGCTTTAGCGTCGAGATTGTCGGGCTGTTACTGGTCGGGATGGCTTCGATGCCGTGGATGGCGAAAATCGGCGTTCTGCTGGCCGGGGCTGGGTTCTCACTGGTTTTCCCGGCGCTGGGCGTGGTGGCGGTAAAAGCCGTTCCTCAGCAAAATCAGGGCGCTGCGCTGGCAACCTACACGGTGTTTATGGATTTATCGCTGGGGGTTACCGGGCCGCTGGCCGGGCTGGTCATGACGTGGGCGGGTGTGCCGGTTATCTATCTGGCGGCGGCAGGGCTGGTAGCGGTGGCGTTATTGCTGACCTGGCGGTTAAAAAAACGGCCTCAGGTGGTGTCACCGGAGGCCGCGTCATCGTCTTAACCGTTACTGGATAACCAGCGTGTTAATGATGTTTTCTGCGGTAGTCTGCGCTTTTTGCTGATCGTCAGCAGGCAGCGTGATTTGCAGCGTCAGCAGTTGGTTGTCCACTTTACCCAACACCACGGAAGAGTATGCGGTCTGGCCTTTGGCCGAGATGATGCTGTCTAACTGCTGCAGCGTGTGGCCTTTCAACTCAATAGATTTATTGGTGACGACCTGCAGCTGAGGGTCACGGCTACGCTGCTGATCTTCCAGACGTTTTGCCAGCACAGCCAGATCTTCGTTGGTGTTGTCGCCAACAATCACAATCACCGCTTTCTGGCCGGTTGCGTCAGAATATACGTGCATATTGTTCGCCTGGGTGCCTAGCTTGCCGCTCTGATCGGTCATATCAGCTGGCAGGGAAAAACTGAGTTTGCCGTCCAGCAGGCTGACCGGTTGTCCGGTGGCGTTACTTTCTGCGGCAGCACCCTCGGCTGGCGCTTTTGTATCGCTATTATCACAGGCCGCAAGCCCCATAACCAGCAGGCCAATACCGACATATTTAACCAGATTGCGCATTGACTTCTTCCTTTCGATAAACGGCCATAACGGCTCATTCGTCCATCTTATCACAACTCGGAAAATGAACCTTTAACTCGTCTGCAATGCAGAGATTTCAGATTTATCTGCCAGCCTTTTCAGTAACATATTCAGCAGCACGCCATACATTGGCAGGAAGAAAATAATGCTGATCAGCACTTTGAAGCAGTAATCGACCAGTGCGATTTCCATCCAGTGCTCGGCCATAAAGGCATCCGGGCTGCGCCAGAAGGCGATAAAGAAGAAGGCCAACGTATCGCTGATATTGCCAAACAGCGTGGACGCCGTCGGTGCCAGCCACCAGCGACGGTTCTGACGCAGGCGGTTAAAGACATGCACATCCAGAATTTGTCCCAGCGCGTAAGCCATAAAGCTGGCAGCGGCGATACGGGCGACAAACAGATTAAAGTGCAGCAGTGCGCCGAATCCTTGCCACGATCCCATATAGAACAGTGATGAAACGACATAGGAGATCAGCAGCGCGGGGATCATAACCGCAAAGATGATACGTCGAGCCAGCGGCGCGCCAAAAATACGCACGGTCAGGTCGGTCGCGAGGAAAATAAACGGAAAGCTAAACGCGCCCCATGTGGTATGGAAACCAAAAATGGAGATTGGAAGCTGCACCAGATAGTTGCTGGAGGTGATCACCAGCAGATGAAATAGCGATAGCCAGAACAACGCTTTTACGCGCTGAGTTTGTGTAAACGGAGTCATATTGTGACCTTTTTGTTGGATGGGGTGAGGGAACCCAATAAAAAACCGTCGCATGATACTGCTTTAAGAGCACATTGCAATGGTTGTTTTTCACGCAATCGTTAACCTGATTGGCTTACGCCACAACAGAGCGTAAAATAACGCCGTTTTTGTATGAATGAGACGACGATGAGCGACCTGTTTACTTCCCCCGACCATACTCTTGATGCCCAGGGGCTGCGCTGCCCGGAACCGGTAATGATGGTGCGTAAAACCGTACGCGGCATGCAGGCCGGTGAAACGCTGCTGATTGTCGCCGACGATCCGGCAACAACCCGCGATATTCCTGGCTTCTGTACCTTTATGGAACATGAGCTGGTGGCCAAAGAGACCGACTCGCTGCCGTACCGCTATCTGGTGCGCAAAGGGCAGTAATCTTGTTATGCCGGATGGCGCTAACGCTTCTCCGGCCTATAAAGACTGAGTAACCTGTAGGCCTGATAAGCGAAGCGCCATCAGGCGAGAAACAGGCACTACCCTTTACGCAACAACCGCAGCGCGTTCGCGGTCACCAGCACCGTCGCCCCCGTATCCGCCAGCACTGCCAGCCACAGTCCGGTCATCCCGAGCAGCGTGGTGACGAGGAAAATCCCTTTCAGACCCAGCGCAATCGCAATGTTCTGGCGAATATTGGCGTGGGTGGCCCGCGCCAGCTGAATCATTTGCACCAGACCACGCAGACGGTTGTGGGTCAGGGCTGCATCGGCGGTTTCCAGCGCGACGTCGGTCCCGCTTCCCATCGCAATACCAATTGTGGCCGCTTTCATTGCCGGAGCGTCGTTGATGCCGTCGCCGACCATCGCCAGCGGCGACTGTTGGTTAAGATGGGTAACGGCCTGCACCTTATCTTCCGGCAAGAGTCCCGCTTTGAATTCGAGGCCCAGTTCACCGGCAATGGCGGCCGCCGCACGCGGGTTATCGCCGGTCAGGATCACGCCTTTCACGCCAATCTGATTAAGCTCGCTGATGGCGCTGCGAGCGTCATCGCGCAGCGTGTCCTGTAGGGCCAGCACGCCGAGAACGGCATCGTTACGTAGCACCAGCACCACCGTTTGGCCCGCGCTTTCCAGCTCGCTAATCTGTCCGGCAAAGGCGTCGGCAGGCTGTTTGCCTGCGGCGCAAATTAGCACGCGCTCGCCGTCGACCAGCGCTTCAATTCCAGAGCCAACCAGCGCCCGTTGCTCTTTTGCGACAGGAATAGTCAGTTCGCGCGTTTGCGCTTCCCGAACAATTGCTTGTGCCAGCGGGTGCGTCGCGCCTTGCTCTACCGCTGCCGCCAGTGCCAGCAGTTCAGCCTCACCAATACCGCTTGCCGGATGAATCGCCGTGACGCGTGGTTTACCGACGGTCAGGGTGCCGGTTTTATCAAACGCCACCTGCGTAACTCTACCTAACTGTTCCAGCGCGGCCCCGCCTTTGATTAACGCCCCACGACGCGCCGCGGCGGCCAGACCAGAGGTAATGGCTGCGGGGGTTGAAATCACCAGTGCGCAAGGACAACCTATCAACAGCAGCGTCAGCCCTTTATAAATCCACTCCTGCCAGGATGCGGCAAACAGTAGCGGTGGTACGAGGGTGACCAGCAGCGCAATCGCCATAATGGCCGGGGTGTAAATCCGGCTGAAACGGTCAATAAAGCGCTCAATGGGGGCGCGGCGTTCTTCCGCTTCTTCAATCAGCTTCAGAATACGATCAATGGCGCTGGCACCCGGCTCGGAGAGCACTTCCAGCGTTACCAGACGGTCCACGCTGGTAGCACCCGCCGGAACTTTCTCGCCGATGGCGCGTTCAACCGGGATCGATTCGCCGGTCAGGGCACTTTCATCAAAGCTGGCAAAACCAGAGACCAGTTTGCCGTCGGCAGGTAAACGTCCACCTGCGGCAACTTCAATAACATCGCCAGGCCGGAGAGTATTGATAGCCACCTCTTCGCGCTCGCCGTTACGCAGGCGTGTGGCGGTTTCCGGTTTGAGCGCCATCAGCGCGCTGACCCCTTTGCGGGCGCGACTGGCGGCCCATCCTTCCAGGCGTTCGCCAATTAAAAATAGCAGCAGCACCATGGCGGCTTCCGCCGTCGCGCCGATAAACAGTGCGCCAATGGCGGCCACGCTCATCAACGTTTCAATGGCAAAGTAGCTGCCGGTTTTCATCAGACGCAGAGCCTGACGGGCAATGGGATACAGACCAACCAGCGTGGTGGCGATAAACGCTATCTGACCGAAGGGATGATTGAACTGCTCCAGGCCCCAGCTAATCGCCATCATGATAATCAGCGAAATTAGCGGCAGGTTTTCTTTAAAACGTGACTCGGGGGCGGCGTCCGCCGCGTACTCATCGCGCAGGGTATAGCCTGCTTTTTGCACCGCGTTTTCAACTTGATGTCGGATATCGGAACTAGCATCGACCACCAGTTTTTCAGTGGCGAACAGAACCTGGACCTGGTTAACGCCGCTGACCTGGCGGACCGCATTCTCTACTTTGCGGGCGCAAGCTGCACAGTCCATGCCCGTCACTTTCCAGGAATAGCGGGTACCTTGCACGGTATCGGATACGGGTGGTGTAGTGGAGCAGCTTCCTTCGCAGCAGCAGTCATCCGCCTTTTGTGGCGCAGGCGCTGGCTTAAAAGAAGAGAATTGTGGGGCCTTTTTGCCACTGGTATCAGGTGTCGACATGGCATCCTCCGGTTGATAATCATTTCGTATTAACCGGAGGATACACTCTGGAGTCGACTCCAGAGTCAAGCGTTTTAAAGATACAACGAACGAACAATCAGGAAATGCCCGGCGAAGTAGCAGGCGGCGGCAATTGCGTTATCGGCGCGGAAGCGGCGACGATAATGGCTACCCAGCCAGACAATGTTGCCGATGAACAGGAGGGATGCGCCCATAAATGCCGACAGCGCCGGGGCGGTCGGTCGAAAGAACCACAGCTCACCGGCCATCCAGACCATCATCAGCGTGATGCCGATAAAGGTGCAGATAGCGACACGCAGCTCTTCCAGACGCGTCCAGATCACGGCGATCAGCAACGCCCCCAGCACTACCAGCACCAACGGCAGAGGCCAGAAGAACGACAGCGTCATTTGGCTGGCGAAGTAAATGGTATACAGCAGATGCGACAGGAAGAATGCTCCCACGGCGTACAGCAGGCGTTGGCGCGGTAACAGCGTCAGCGCATCGCCCAGCAGCGAGGCAAGCAGGCCAGCCAGCACCAGATAGCTGATAGCGTTAAACATTGGCGCCTGCCAGGCCAGCAGTGCCAGCAGGAGTAACGTCAGGGGCTTAAAGACCCAGCGTTGCCAGGCAGGTCCACGATAGGAAGCATCCACGAACAACCATGCGGAAAGACAGACAGCGATAAACGACCAAAGCATCTTAGTTCCTTGAATTCGTTATTTTTTCGTAAGCGGGGTGCTCACGGCTCTACTGTCCAGTGTAGAGGTCGACACAGCCAGATGACAACACCATAACAGGCGATGTATGCTTATTTCCGCATTTTCTGATGGGTTAATAATATGAGCAAGCCACCACTTTTTTTCATTGTTATCATTGTCTTAATCGTTATCGCTGCGTCGTTTCGCTTTGTTCAGCAGCGGCGAGAAAAAGCCGATAATGATACGGCACCGCTGATGCAAAAGCAGGTGGTGGTAAGTAACAAACGGGAAAAACCGCTTAACGATCGGCGATCCCGCCAGCAGGAAGTGAGCCCGGCAGGTACCAGCATGCGCTATGAAGCCAGCTTTAAGCCACAAAATGGGGGGATGGAGCAGACGTTTCGTCTTGATGCGCAGCAGTACCACGCGTTAACGGTCGGGGATAAAGGCACGCTGAGTTACAAAGGTTCGCGATTTGTTGATTTTACGCTTGAACGCTAAGGTGTCATCTGACTGATGCCGGATGGCGGCTTACGCCTTATCCGGCCTACAGATTTTTCGCCCCGGCCCGCAACGTGCCGCCGGGCGAAAAGATCACAGCTACTTCTTCAACTGATCTTTAATCTTCTTCTGCCACACCAGTAGCTCAAAGACGCCGAACAGAAAAATACGGATTTTCTCTCCGTTGGTCATCTGCGGGCCATCTTTAGGCATGGTGCTTTTTAGCAGCGCCAGCTGCATGCCATGCATCAGCACCATAAATATCAGTGCGACGTTAACGAAGATGTTAAGCGGGCGTGGAAAGGGTTGGAAAATATTCAGTAGTAAAAATGCCCAGACGCACAGCATCAGCAGGCGTCCCAGGTTAATCAGCATCGTGCTCTCCTCGTGCTTCACGTTGGTACAGGCGATAGGCGACCTGTCCGGCGACTTTCTCACGGTATAGCGACCAGTTCACCGGAACCGGCGGTAAGCCGTTTTCTACTTCGCTTTCAACGTAAATATACGCTTCATTTGCCAGCCAGCCATGAGTTTCCAGAAGAGTTAATGTTTCTTCCAGTAATCCTTTGCGAAACGGCGGGTCAACAAATACCACGTTATGCGGCGTACCTGCCTGAGCCAAAAATGTCAGCGTATTGGTATTGACGACGCGGGCATGGGAGGCTTTTAGCGTGGCGAGATTCTTTTGTAGCTGCTGAGATACCGCGCGATCCATCTCCAGAAGCGTCGCATTTGCCGCATAGCGAGAGAGGGCTTCCAGCCCCAGCGCGCCGCTGCCGGCGAAGCAGTCCAGACAGTGAGCATCGACCATTACCGGGGCCAGCCAGTTAAACAATGTTTCGCGCACACGGTCGGTGGTCGGACGTAAGCCGGGGCTGTCCGGAACCGGGAGTTTACGGCCACGCCATTGCCCGCCAATAATGCGGATCTGGCCGCTACCAGAGTGATTCGGTTTTTTCATTTCTATTATTGCTCAATCCGCCTATAGCATGTCATTCCAGGCGGTGATGTGAGTTAAGTTAAGTGATAGACTATTTCATCATTTTTTTAGCTGCTATGTACATAGCGTTGACGCTGTGCCATGAAGCAACAGCGGGGGAGTGTAGTCGCAAATGGCGAAAGAGAAAAAACGTGGCTTTTTTTCCTGGCTGGGCTTTGGTCAAAAAGAGCAGGCACCGGAAAACGAGACAGAAGTAAAAAATGAAGAACAACAACCGGTTGCTGAAGAAACTACCGTCGTTGACGAACAGCCGCACGTCGAGGAAACCCATAGCGAGGCTGAAACGCAAGCCTTTGCAGCTGAAGTCGTTGAAGTAACTGAACAGGTTGCGGAAATCGAAAAACTGCAGCCGGAAGAAGAACCTGTCGCCGAACAAGCGCAGCCGGAGATTGAGCCGGTTGCTGAATCCGTTGCTGAAACTGTAGTGGAAACGCCAGCTGCGGTGGTTATCGAACGCGAAGAATTGCCGCTGCCGGAAGAGGTGAAAACCGAAGAAGTTACTGCCGAAGAGTGGCAGGCCGAAGCGGAAACCGTGGAAATCGTTGAGGCGGCTGAAGAAGCGGTTATGGTGGTGCCGGTAGAAGAACCTGCTGTAGAAGAACCGGTAGAAGAAGAGGTGGTCCAGGAGCAGGAAAAACCAACCAAAGAAGGTTTCTTTGCGCGCCTGAAACGCAGCCTGCTGAAAACAAAAGAAAACCTCGGTTCCGGATTTATCAGTCTGTTCCGTGGTAAAAAAATCGACGATGATCTGTTTGAAGAGCTGGAAGAGCAACTGCTGATCGCTGATGTGGGTGTAGAAACGACCCGCAAGATCATTGCGAATCTAACGGAAGGCGCCAGCCGCAAGCAGCTTAAAGATGCGGAAGCGCTGTACGGTCTGTTGAAAGAAGAGATGGGCGAGATTCTGGCGAAGGTTGACGAACCGCTGAACGTTGATGGCAAAACACCATTTGTTATCTTAATGGTTGGTGTCAACGGCGTGGGCAAAACCACCACTATTGGTAAGCTTGCGCGTCAGTTTGAGCAGCAGGGTAAATCGGTAATGCTGGCGGCAGGTGATACTTTCCGTGCGGCGGCGGTAGAACAGCTGCAGGTTTGGGGTCAGCGTAACAACATCCCGGTGATTGCTCAGCATACTGGCGCGGATTCCGCGTCCGTTATCTTTGATGCCATCCAGGCGGCGAAGGCGCGTAACGTAGACGTGCTGATCGCGGATACCGCAGGGCGTTTGCAGAATAAATCGCACCTGATGGAAGAATTGAAAAAAATCGTTCGCGTCATGAAGAAGCTGGACGAAGATGCGCCGCATGAAGTTATGCTGACTATCGACGCCAGCACCGGGCAGAATGCGATAAGCCAGGCCAAACTGTTCCATGAAGCGGTGGGCTTAACCGGTATCACCCTGACCAAGCTGGACGGTACGGCGAAGGGCGGGGTTATCTTCTCGGTTGCCGATCAGTTTGGCATCCCTATCCGCTATATCGGTGTGGGTGAACGTATCGAGGATTTACGTCCGTTTAAAGCGGACGATTTTATAGAGGCACTTTTTGCCCGAGAGGATTAACAATGATTCGCTTTGAACATGTCAGCAAGGCCTATCTCGGTGGGAGACAAGCGCTGCAGGGAGTGACCTTCCATATGCAGCCTGGCGAGATGGCGTTTCTGACCGGCCACTCCGGCGCGGGGAAAAGTACCCTGCTGAAGCTGATTTGTGGAATTGAACGGCCCAGCGCCGGGAAAATCTACTTTAGCGGGCATGACATCAGCCGTTTGAAAAACCGTGAAGTGCCGTTTCTGCGTCGTCAGATTGGCATGATTTTTCAGGATCACCACCTGTTGATGGACAGAACCGTGTTTGACAATGTGGCAATCCCGCTGATCATCGCGGGTGCCAGCGGGGATGATATTCGTCGTCGCGTGTCAGCGGCGCTGGATAAGGTCGGGCTGTTGGACAAAGCGAAAAACTTCCCGATTCAACTCTCCGGCGGTGAACAACAACGCGTCGGCATCGCCCGCGCGGTGGTGAACAAACCTGCGGTGCTGCTGGCGGATGAACCAACGGGGAACCTGGATGACGCGCTGTCAGAAGGGATCCTTCGCCTGTTCGAAGAGTTTAACCGCGTCGGGGTCACGGTATTAATGGCCACGCACGATATTGGCCTGATCTCCCGTCGCTCCTATCGCCAAATGGTTCTGAGCGATGGACATCTGCATGGAGGCCTGGCGCATGAATAGACGTGACGCTATTAACCAAATCAAACAGTTCGGTGGCCGACTGGATCGCTTTCGTAAATCGGGCGGTGCGTCGGGTGACGGCGGTCGCAACGCGCCAAAGCGTGCGAAAGCCGCGCCAAAGCCGAATTCGCGTAAAACCAATGTCTTTAACGAGCAGGTACGTTATGCGTTTCAGGGCGCGTTACAGGACCTGAAAAGCAAGCCGCTGGCGACGTTTCTGACGGTGATGGTCATTGCCATCTCCCTGACGCTGCCTAGCGTGTGCTACATGGTTTATAAGAACGTAAACCATGCGGCAAGCCAGTATTATCCGTCTCCGCAGATCACCGTTTATCTGCAAAAAACGCTGGATGATGATGCGGCGGCGCGGGTGGTTGGTCAGTTGCAGGCCGAACAGGGCGTGGAGAAAGTGAATTATCTTTCCCGTGACGACGCGCTGGGCGAATTCCGTAACTGGTCTGGCTTTGGCGGCGCGCTAGATATGCTTGAAGAGAACCCGCTTCCGGCCGTGGCGGTTGTTATCCCGAAACTGGACTTTCAGGGTACGGAGTCGCTGAACACGCTGCGTGACCGCATCGCACAAATCAACGGTATTGATGAAGTGCGAATGGATGACAGCTGGTTCGCTCGCCTGGCGGCGCTGACGGGCCTTGTCGGACGCGTTTCCGCGATGATCGGCGTGCTGATGGTGGCGGCGGTCTTCCTCGTCATCGGTAACAGCGTGCGGCTGAGTATTTTTGCGCGACGCGATACCATTAACGTGCAAAAACTCATTGGCGCGACGGATGGATTTATCCTGCGTCCGTTCCTCTACGGCGGTGCACTGCTCGGTTTTTCCGGTGCATTTCTTTCACTGATTTTGTCAGAAATTTTGGTGATGCGTCTGTCGTCAGCGGTGACTGAGGTGGCACAGGTATTTGGAACCAAGTTTGATATCAATGGTTTATCATTCGACGAGTGCCTGTTATTGCTGCTGGTGTGCTCAATGATTGGCTGGGTGGCAGCCTGGCTTGCCACGGTTCAACATTTACGCCACTTTACCCCCGATTAAAAAATCTCTGGTATAATCTTTCCCTGCACTGAGTAGTTCGCTCTGCAGGGAAAGAGTCCCTGTGATCTCTTCCCGGCGTATTCATTGTGATGTCACATTTTGTGCGTAATCTATACACATTACGACATGGAACTTGTGGATAAAATCACTGTCTGATAAAAGATTGAATGATATTCTCGTTGCTCATAAGCTCTGGCATGGTTGTTGCTACTGGTTTTTGTTAATTAGTTTTTAGCCAATGCGCCAGATGAAAAGATTGAGAGGATTTGAATGACCAAAGAAATGCAAAATTTAGCTTTAGCCCCTGTTGGTAACCTGGAATCTTATATCCGGGCTGCGAACGCGTGGCCGATGTTGTCGGCTGACGAGGAGCGGGCACTGGCTGAAAAGCTGCATTACCAGGGCGATCTGGAAGCAGCTAAAACGCTGATCCTGTCTCACCTGCGCTTTGTTGTTCATGTTGCTCGTAATTATGCGGGCTATGGCCTGCCGCAGGCGGATCTGATTCAGGAAGGTAATATCGGCCTGATGAAAGCCGTGCGCCGTTTCAACCCGGAAGTGGGTGTGCGCCTGGTTTCCTTCGCCGTGCATTGGATCAAAGCTGAGATCCACGAATACGTTCTGCGTAACTGGCGTATCGTTAAAGTCGCGACCACCAAAGCGCAGCGTAAGCTGTTCTTTAACCTGCGTAAAACCAAACAGCGTCTGGGCTGGTTTAACCAGGACGAAGTTGAAATGGTTGCTCGCGAGCTGGGTGTTTCCAGCAAAGACGTGCGCGAAATGGAATCCCGTATGGCGGCACAGGACATGACGTTTGACATGTCTTCAGACGATGAGTCTGACAGCCAGCCGATGGCCCCGGTGCTGTATCTGCAGGATAAATCTTCTAACTTTGCCGACGGCATTGAAGAAGATAACTGGGAAGATCAGGCCGCGAACAAACTGACCCACGCAATGGAAGGTCTGGACGAGCGGAGCCAGGACATCATTCGTGCCCGTTGGCTGGACGAAGACAACAAGTCGACGTTGCAGGAACTGGCCGATCGCTACGGCGTTTCCGCTGAACGTGTTCGTCAGCTTGAAAAGAACGCCATGAAAAAACTGCGCGCGGCGATCGAAGCGTAATCTTCCAGCCGATCTGGAAATGCTGATAAACCCTGGATGAAAATCCGGGGTTTTTTGTTTTTATCTCTCCCCCTCTCTCCTGACGTTTAAGCTTTTTGTCATCAAGTTGTTATCTGCATGTCAAATTTAGCTATTCCAAAATAATAAAAATCGGGTATGTTTTAGCAGAGTATGCTGCTAAAGCACGGGTGGCTATCCAATAATCGAAATAAAGTGCTGAACAACAACATCACAACACACGTAATAACCACAATAATGGGGATTGTCAGGATGAATATGAAGGGTAAAGCGTTATTGGCAGGATGTATCGCCCTGTCTTTGAGCAATATGGCGTTTGCTAAGGATATTAAAGTTGCCGTCGTCGGCGCGATGTCCGGTCCGGTAGCGCAGTATGGCGATCAGGAATTTACTGGCGCAGAGCAGGCGATTGCAGATATCAACGCCAAAGGCGGCGTGAAAGGCGACAAACTGGTCATGGTGAAATATGACGATGCCTGTGACCCGAAACAAGCGGTAGCGGTAGCTAACAAAGTGGTCAACGACGGGATTAAATATGTTATCGGCCACCTGTGCTCGTCCTCCACTCAGCCTGCGTCAGATATCTATGAAGACGAAGGCATTCTGATGATCACCCCAGCGGCAACGGCGCCGGAGCTGACCGCGCGCGGTTATAACCTGGTGATGCGTACCACCGGTCTGGATTCCGATCAGGGCCCAACCGCTGCCAAATATATCGTTGAAAAAGTGAAGCCGAAGCGCATTGCGATCGTTCACGACAAACAACAGTACGGTGAAGGCCTGGCGCGTTCCGTGCAGGACAACCTCAAGAAAGCCAACGCTGACGTGGTGTTCTTCGACGGGATCACCGCTGGCGAGAAAGATTTCTCTACGCTGGTGGCGCGTCTGAAGAAAGAGAATATCGATTTCGTTTACTACGGTGGTTACCACCCGGAAATGGGGCAGATTCTGCGCCAGGCACGCGCTGCGGGTCTGAAAACCCAGTTTATGGGACCAGAAGGGGTAGCGAACGTGTCGCTGTCTAACATCGCGGGTGAGTCTGCAGAAGGCTTACTGGTAACGAAACCGAAGAACTACGATCAGGTTCCGGCGAACAAACCGATTGTGGACGCGATCAAAGCCAAGAAACAAGATCCGAGCGGTGCATTCGTATGGACCACCTACGCCGCGCTGCAATCCTTGCAGGCCGGTCTGAACCAGTCTGACGACCCGGCTGAAATTGCCAAATACCTGAAAGCAAACTCAGTGGAAACCGTCATGGGGCCGCTGTCATGGGATGCGAAGGGCGATCTGAAAGGCTTCGAATTCGGCGTGTTTGACTGGCATGCAAACGGGACGGCGACCGACGCCAAATAATTTTCCTGGCGCCTTTCGCGCTGCAGATGCGTTGGCTACGTTATTCAACCCCGGTCACTTACTTATGTAATCTCCCGGGGACTTCATAACTTGCCGCCTTCCTGCAACGTGAAATTCTTGGAAAATTGCGAGATGGTTTTTTATTTTTTGCTCCCAGCATGTAGGCCGGATAAGCGTCAGCGCCATCCGGCTTTTTTATCTTTTTTCCCAGCCATTCTCCTGGGCTGTAAACCCTAACGCCTGCATAAACGCGGCCATCACGCTGCGGTCTTCAACGCCGACGTCGGCCATCCACCATGAACTCACGTCAGGGTTTTCCCGGATGACTTCTTCGATCAAATACTGCCCGACGCCGCGACGGCGGGTGATATCGCGTACGCGCAATGAATCTAATGCACCTTGCGTGCCGCTCAGGGTTACGCGAACTGCGCCTAACAGACGCTCGTTAAAGCGTGCGGCGTAGATCCGGTGCGTTTCATCTACGCTTAACGATGAGGCGGAATATTCCGGCCAGATTTTGCCCAGATCAATCTGGTCCTGGTCGCTAAAGTTATCTAAACGAACGATGGTCAGCTTCATTAACAGCATGTCCAAATCACAAAAGATGGAATGAGTGTACCGAAATAATTCACCCGGATGCTTTCTCTTTTTTATGTGAATAACCAGATTAATAATTTTGTAACAACGGTAATGACAGTTTGAAACCGTAGAGATTGAAAAATAGGCAGAATAATACCCTGGGATGCAGCATTTTATTCGGCTCTTTGTACCGTTATTTTATGCTGACAAACGTGCTTTTTTTTGTTTATCTATAGTGAAAAGCAGAATATTATCTTTTCTTAATCGACTGAAAAATAGAGATTTTAGCCTGATTTTGCTTAAAAAACTGCGCTAAACCATTAATGAGACTGGTAAAAATAGTGCAGTTCAAAAAAAGCACAGACTGCTTTTTAACCACATAAATACAAAATATTAATTACGTCACGAATGGGGATTCAGGTAATGAAACGGAATGCGAAAACAATCATCGCAGGGGTGATAGCACTGGCAATGTCACACGCGGTCATGGCGGAAGATATCAAGGTCGCTGTTGTCGGCGCGATGTCAGGTCCGGTCGCGCAGTGGGGCGATATGGAATTTAATGGCGCACGTCAGGCCATTAAAGATATCAATGCCAAAGGCGGGGTCAAAGGCGACAAACTGGTTGCTGTGGAATATGACGACGCCTGCGATCCGAAACAGGCCGTTGCGGTAGCGAACAAAATCGTCAATGACGGCATTCAGTACGTTATTGGTCATCTGTGCTCATCTTCCACGCAGCCCGCATCAGATATCTATGAAGATGAAGGCATTCTGATGATTTCTCCGGGTGCCACAAACCCGGAACTGACCCAGCGCGGTTACGCTCACATTATGCGTACCGCGGGCCTGGACTCCTCTCAGGGGCCGACCGCCGCGAAATACATTCTGGAGAAGGTGAAGCCACAGCGTATCGCCATCATTCACGATAAACAGCAATACGGTGAAGGCCTGGCGCGTTCGGTGCAGGACAGCCTGAAAGCGGGCAAAGCCAACATCGTTTTCTTTGACGGTATCACCGCCGGGGAAAAAGATTTTTCTGCGCTGATCGCTCGCCTGAAAAAAGAAAATATCGACTTTGTTTATTACGGCGGCTACTACCCGGAAATGGGGCAAATGCTGCGCCAGGCGCGTTCCGTCGGGCTGAAAACCCAGTTTATGGGACCTGAGGGCGTCGGCAATGCGTCGCTGTCTAACATCGCCGGTGATGCTGCTGAAGGCATGCTGGTAACCATGCCAAAACGCTATGACCAGGATCCGGCGAATAAGGCTATCGTCGATGCGCTCAAAGCTGACAAGAAAGATCCAACCGGACCATACGTGTGGATCACTTATGCAGCCGTCCAGTCATTGGCGACAGCAATGGATCGCAGCGGTAGCAAAGAGCCGTTGGACCTGGTGAAAGATCTGAAAGCACACGGGGCTGATACCGTGATTGGGCCGCTGAAATGGGACGAAAAAGGCGATTTGAAGGGATTTGAGTTTGGTGTCTTCCAGTGGCATGCAGACGGTTCTTCGACCGTCGCGAAGTAATACCTGAAGACGAGTTATCCCACCGCCCGTGCAAAACGGGCGGGTTTAAAAAGGTTACCTTATGTCCGAGCAGTTCCTCTATTTCTTGCAGCAGATGTTTAACGGCGTCACGCTGGGAAGCACCTACGCGCTGATCGCCATCGGTTACACGATGGTGTACGGCATTATCGGCATGATCAACTTCGCCCACGGCGAGGTGTATATGATCGGCAGCTATGTCTCCTTTATGATCATCGCAGCGCTAATGATGATGGGCATCGATTCCAGCTGGCTACTGGTCGCGGCGGGCTTCGTCGGCGCAATTGTGATTGCCAGCGCCTACGGCTGGAGCATTGAACGCGTGGCGTATCGGCCCGTGCGCAGCTCCAAGCGTCTGATCGCGCTGATTTCCGCTATCGGGATGTCCATCTTCCTGCAAAACTACGTCAGCCTGACGGAAGGTTCGCGCGACGTGGCGCTGCCCAGCCTGTTTAATGGCCAGTGGACTGTCGGCAGTAGCGATAACTTCTCTGCTTCCATCACCACCATGCAGTTGGTTATCTGGATCGTAACCTTCCTGGCGATGCTGGCGCTGACGCTGTTTATCCGTTACTCCCGTATGGGCCGCGCCTGCCGTGCCTGTGCAGAAGACCTGAAGATGGCCAGCCTGCTCGGCATCAATACCGATCGCGTGATTGCGTTGACCTTTGTGATTGGTGCGGCAATGGCGGCGGTAGCGGGCGTGCTGCTCGGTCAGTTCTATGGCGTAATTAACCCATACATCGGCTTTATGGCCGGGATGAAGGCCTTTACCGCGGCGGTACTGGGCGGCATCGGCAGCATTCCTGGGGCGATGATCGGCGGCCTGATTCTGGGCGTTGCGGAAGCGCTTTCCTCTGCTTATCTGAGTACTGAATACAAAGACGTCGTTTCATTCGCGCTGCTGATTCTGGTGCTGCTGGTGATGCCGACCGGTATTCTGGGTCGCCCGGAGGTAGAGAAAGTATGAAACCGATGCATTTTGCAATGGCGCTGCTCTCTGCCGCTATGTTCTTCGTCCTGGCGGGCGTCTTTATGGGGGTTCAGTTAGAGCTGGACGGTACCAAGCTGGTAGTCGATACCGCTGCGGATATCCGCTGGCAGTGGGTGTTTATCGGCACTGGCGTGGTCTTTCTCTTTCAGCTGTTGCGTCCAGCCTTCCAGAAAGGCCTGAAGAGCGTCTCCGGGCCGAAGTTTATTCTGCCGGCGATTGATGGCTCCACCGTTAAACAGAAGCTGTTCCTGGTGGCGCTGCTGGTGATTGCCGTGGCGTGGCCGTTTATGGTTTCGCGCGGAACGGTGGATATCGCCACGCTGACGATGATTTATATCATCCTCGGCCTCGGCTTAAACGTGGTGGTGGGGCTTTCCGGCCTGCTGGTGCTGGGCTACGGCGGCTTCTATGCCATCGGCGCTTACACCTTCGCGCTGCTGAACCACTATTACGGACTCGGCTTCTGGACCTGCCTGCCGCTGGCAGGGCTGGTTTCCGCGGCAGCGGGCTTCCTGCTCGGCTTCCCGGTACTGCGCCTGCGCGGTGATTATCTGGCGATTGTGACCTTAGGCTTCGGCGAAATCGTCCGCATCCTGCTGCTCAACAACACCGAAGTAACCGGTGGTCCAAACGGTATCAGCCAGATCCCGAAACCGACCTTTTTCGGTCTGGAGTTCAGCCGTACCGCCCGTGAAGGCGGCTGGGATACTTTCAGCAACTTCTTTAACGTCAAGTACGATCCGTCTGACCGCGTCATTTTCCTCTATCTGGTGGCGCTGCTGCTGGTGGTCTTCTCGCTGTTTGTTATCAACCGTTTGCTGCGTATGCCGCTGGGGCGTGCGTGGGAAGCGCTGCGTGAAGATGAAATCGCCTGTCGTTCTCTGGGCTTAAACCCTACGCGCATCAAGCTGACAGCCTTTACCATCAGCGCCGCGTTTGCCGGTTTTGCCGGTACGCTGTTTGCCGCGCGCCAGGGGTTTGTTAGCCCGGAATCCTTCACCTTTGCCGAGTCGGCCTTTGTGCTAGCGATTGTGGTACTGGGCGGAATGGGCTCACAGTTTGCGGTGATCCTCGCTGCCATCCTGCTGGTAGTGTCACGCGAGCTGATGCGTGATTTCAACGAATACAGCATGTTAATGCTGGGTGGTTTAATGGTACTGATGATGATCTGGCGTCCGCAGGGCTTGTTGCCGATGACCCGTCCACAGTTGAAGCTGAAAAACGGGGAAGCAAAAGGAGAGCAGGCATGAGTCAGCCATTATTATCCGTTAACGGCCTGATGATGCGCTTCGGCGGTCTGCTGGCGGTAAACAACGTTGAACTGGAACTGCGACCGCAGGAGATCGTTTCGTTAATCGGCCCGAACGGTGCGGGGAAAACCACGGTCTTTAACTGTCTGACCGGTTTTTATAAGCCGACCGGCGGGACGATTAAGCTGCGCGACCAGCACCTGGAAGGGCTGCCGGGTCAGCAAATCGCGCGTATGGGCGTGGTGCGTACTTTCCAGCACGTGCGTCTGTTTCGTGAGATGACGGTGATTGAAAACCTGCTGGTGGCGCAACATCAGCAACTGAAAACCGGCGTCTTCTCCGGCCTGTTGAAAACCCCGTCGTTCCGTCGCGCGCAGAGTGAAGCGTTGGATCGCGCCGCCACCTGGCTGGAACGTATTGGCTTGCTGGAGCACGCCAACCGTCAGGCGAGTAACCTGGCCTACGGCGACCAGCGCCGTCTGGAGATTGCCCGCTGCATGGTGACCCAGCCGGAAATCCTGATGCTCGACGAACCCGCTGCGGGACTCAACCCGAAAGAGACCAAAGAGCTGGACGAGCTGATTGCTGAACTGCGTAACCATCACAACACCACCATTTTGTTGATTGAGCACGACATGAAGCTGGTGATGGGGATTTCCGACCGTATTTACGTGGTGAACCAGGGCACGCCGCTGGCGAATGGGACGCCGGAACAGATTCGTAATAACCCGGATGTTATCCGCGCCTATTTAGGTGAAGCATAATGGGGGCGAGGCTTAATATGGATAAAGCGATGTTATCGTTCGACAAAGTCAACGCCCACTACGGCAAGATACAGGCGCTGCACGATGTCAGCTTGTATATCAATCAGGGTGAAATCGTTACTCTGATTGGTGCCAACGGCGCGGGAAAAACCACGCTGCTCGGCACATTGTGTGGCGACCCGCGAGCGACCAGCGGGCGAATCGTCTTTGATGGTAAAGACATTACCGACTGGCAGACGGCGAAAATCATGCGCGAAGCGGTAGCGATTGTGCCGGAAGGGCGTCGCGTGTTTTCCCGCATGACGGTGGAAGAGAACCTCGCGATGGGCGGCTTCTTTGCCGAAAAGGACCAGTTTCAGGAACGCATCAAATGGGTATATGACCTGTTTCCCCGTCTGCATGAGCGTCGTATTCAGCGTGCGGGAACGATGTCCGGCGGTGAACAACAGATGCTGGCGATAGGCCGCGCGCTGATGAGCCAGCCGAGGCTGCTGCTGCTTGATGAACCGTCGCTGGGTCTGGCGCCGATTATCATCCAGCAGATCTTTAACACCATCGAACAGCTGCGCGAACAGGGGATGACCATCTTCCTCGTCGAACAGAACGCTAACCAGGCGCTGAAGCTGGCCGATCGCGGCTACGTGCTGGAAAACGGTCATGTGGTGCTGGAAGACACCGGTGATGCGTTACTGGCTAACGAAGCGGTGCGTAGTGCGTATCTGGGCGGTTAACCATTCTCTGAATAGATAAGGGGCCGCTGTGGCCCCTTTTTATTGCTCTATGTTATTATTGAGAATAGTTATCAATAATAAAAATGAACATGGAGAAAGGATGATTCGTTCAGGTACCCGCATGATGACTGGCAGTTTGTTTTTGACGCTTTCATTAACTACCCTGGCCTCAACACCGCCAGCGTTTGACCCGCGCGATCCCGCTATCTGGGAAGAGAAACCGGCCAACCCGTTAGCGCAATCCGACTCGCCCTGCGAAGTGTTTACCAGCTCGGTATGCCCAGGCTGGGATGATGATAAATCGGATATCCAACGTGAACGTGAGCGGCGAGAGCAGCAGCGTTTACAGAATGAATATGAACGACGCTGGCGTCGGGATTAATCTTCCTTGCTGGAGCAGCAGATAACGCCATCCAGGCCGGAGAAGGTATAGCGATATCCGGCTTTGTTGTGCACCACCCCGCATTTTCCTGTCACTACGCTTTCACCGCCTTGCCATCTGTTTGTCGCCTTACTATCTTTTTTTTGTAATAAAAAAGTTATTTTTCTGTCATTCGAGCATGTCATGTTACCCCCGCGAGCATAAAACGCGTGATATCGCGCATCCGGCACAACAAGAGAGATAACCGATGATATCGTTACGACATACAGCTTTAGGACTGGCACTTAGCCTGGCATTTGCAGGTCAGGCACTGGCGGTCACCACTATCCCGTTCTGGCACTCAATGGAAGGCGAACTGGGTAAAGAAGTTGATTCACTGGCGCAACGTTTTAATGCAGCCAATCCCGACTACAAAATTGTTCCGCAGTACAAAGGCAACTATGAGCAGAGCCTGAGTGCAGGAATTGCTGCTTTCCGTACCGGAAACGCGCCTGCGCTGCTGCAGGTTTATGAAGTGGGCACGGCAACCATGATGGCCTCAAAAGCCATTAAACCGGTCTATGAAGTATTCAAAGAGGCTGGCATTAACTTCGATGAGTCTCAGTTCGTACCGACCGTTTCCGGTTACTACACCGACTCTAAAAGCGGACACTTGCTCTCCCAGCCGTTTAACAGCTCCACTCCGGTGCTGTACTACAACAAAGATGCCTTCAAAAAAGCCGGTTTAGACCCGGAGCAGCCGCCGAAAACCTGGCAGGATCTGGCGGAGTACACCGCGAAGCTGAAAGCCGCAGGCATGAAGTGCGGTTACGCCAGCGGCTGGCAGGGATGGATTCAGATTGAAAACTTCAGCGCCTGGAACGGTCTGCCGGTAGCAACCAAAAACAATGGCTTTGACGGTACTGACGCGGTGCTGGAGTTCAATAAACCGGAACAGGTGAAACACATCGCTCTGCTGGAAGAGCTGAACAAAAAAGGTGATTTCAGCTACTTCGGGCGTAAGGACGAATCCACTGAGAAGTTCTACAACGGGGATTGTGCCATTACCACCGCCTCTTCCGGTTCGCTGGCGGACATCCGCCACTACGCTAAATTCAATTATGGCGTCGGGATGATGCCGTACGATGCCGATGTGAAGGGCGCGCCGCAGAATGCGATTATCGGTGGGGCCAGCCTGTGGGTGATGCAGGGTAAAGATAAAGCAACCTACGAAGGCGTGGCGCAGTTCCTCAACTTCCTGGCGAAGCCTGAAATTGCTGCCGAATGGCACCAGAAGACCGGCTATCTGCCGATCACCACCGCTGCCTACGACCTGACCCGTGAACAGGGCTTCTATGAGAAGAACCCTGGGGCTGATATCGCCACCCGCCAGATGCTGAACAAGCCGCCGTTGCCATTCACCAAAGGACTGCGTCTGGGCAATATGCCGCAGATCCGCACTATTGTGGATGAAGAGCTGGAAAGCGTCTGGACCGGGAAGAAAACCCCGCAGCAGGCACTGGATGCCGCCGTTGAGCGTGGCAATCAGTTACTGCGCCGCTTTGAGCAATCGACCAAGTCTTAAGTGTATAAGTGCCGGATGGCGCTGCGCTTATCAGGCCTACAAGTTCGTAGTTTGTAGGCCGGATAAGGTGCTTGCACCGCTATCCGGCACCTTCCAGGAAAAGAACCTACATGTCTTCATCCCGTCCGGTATTCCGCTCGCGTTGGCTTCCCTATTTGTTGGTGGCTCCGCAGCTGGTTATCACCGTTATTTTCTTTATCTGGCCCGCCGGTGAAGCGCTGTGGTACTCGCTACAATCCGTTGATCCGTTTGGTCTTTCCAGCCAGTTTGTCGGACTGGAAAACTTTGTCGCGCTGTTTCATGACCCGTACTACCTCGACTCATTCTGGACCACCATTAAGTTCAGTACGTTAGTCACGGTAAGTGGTCTGCTGGTGTCGTTATTTTTTGCGGCGCTGGTGAATTACGTGGTACGTGGCAGTCGTTTTTACCAGACGCTGATGCTCTTGCCCTATGCCGTCGCGCCTGCCGTCGCCGCCGTATTGTGGATCTTCCTGTTTAACCCAGGTCGCGGGCTGATTACCCATTTTCTCGGTGAGTTTGGCTATGACTGGAACCATGCGCAAAACAGCGGTCAGGCAATGTTTCTGGTGGTGTTCGCGTCGGTCTGGAAGCAGATTAGTTACAACTTCCTGTTCTTCTTTGCCGCACTGCAGTCTATCCCGCGGTCGCTGATCGAAGCCGCCGCGATTGATGGTGCAGGGCCGGTTCGCCGCTTCTTTAAGCTGGCGCTGCCGCTGATAGCCCCGGTCAGCTTCTTTCTGCTGGTGGTGAATCTGGTTTACGCCTTCTTTGATACCTTCCCGGTGATCGATGCCGCCACGGCGGGTGGACCGGTACAGGCGACCACGACGTTGATTTATAAGATCTATCGCGAAGGCTTTGTCGGGCTGGATCTCTCCGCCTCGGCCGCGCAATCGGTGGTGCTGATGTTGCTGGTCATTATTTTGACGGTGGTGCAGTTCCGCTATGTGGAAAGTAAGGTGCGTTACCAATGATTGAGAACCGTCGTGGGCTGACAATATTCAGCCATGCCATGTTGATTATGGGGATCATGGTGATCCTGTTTCCGCTGTACGTCGCGTTTGTCGCGGCGACGCTGGACAACAAAGCGGTGTTTGAAACGCCGATGACGCTGGTTCCCGGCACGCAGTTGCTGGAGAACATGAAATACATCTGGGTCAACGGCGTGGGCGTCAACAGCGCGCCGTTCTGGTTGATGATGCTTAACAGCTTCATCATGGCGTTCAGTATTACGGTAGGGAAAATCACCGTCTCCATGCTTTCCGCATTCGCCATCGTCTGGTTCCGCTTTCCGCTGCGTAACCTGTTCTTCTGGATGATTTTTATCACCCTGATGCTGCCGGTTGAAGTGCGAATCTTCCCGACGGTGGAGGTTATCGCCAACCTGAAAATGCTCGACAGCTATGCGGGTCTGACGCTGCCGTTGATGGCATCGGCTACTGCGACCTTCTTGTTCCGCCAGTTCTTTATGACCCTGCCGGATGAGCTGGTTGAGGCTGCGCGTATTGACGGCGCATCACCGATGCGTTTTTTCCGCGATATCGTTCTACCGCTGTCAAAAACCAATCTGGCGGCGCTGTTTGTTATTACCTTTATCTACGGCTGGAACCAGTATCTGTGGCCGTTGTTAATTATTACCGACGTCAATTTGGGCACTGCGGTGGCGGGTATCAAAGGCATGATCGCCACCGGTGAAGGCACTACGCAGTGGAACCAGGTTATGGCCGCCATGCTGCTGACGCTCATCCCTCCGGTAATCATCGTGTTAGCCATGCAGCGCGCGTTTGTGCGTGGTTTAGTGGACAGTGAGAAATAAAATGGCAGGACTCAAACTACAAGCAGTAACCAAAAGCTGGGACGGCAAAACCCAGGTAATTAAACCGCTGACGCTGGACGTCGCGGACGGGGAATTTATCGTGATGGTTGGGCCATCCGGCTGCGGAAAGTCTACGCTGCTGCGGATGGTAGCCGGGCTGGAGCGGGTGAGCGGTGGCGATATCTGGATTGATAATAAACGCGTCACCGAGATGGAGCCGAAGGATCGCGGCATTGCGATGGTCTTTCAAAACTACGCGCTCTACCCGCATATGAGCGTGGAAGAAAACATGGCCTGGGGGCTGAAAATCCGCGGGATGGGTAAGGAACACATTGCTGAGCGGGTAAATGAGGCGGCGCGTATTCTCGAGCTGGGTGAGCTGCTCAAGCGCCGTCCGCGCGAACTTTCTGGCGGTCAGCGCCAGCGCGTAGCGATGGGACGAGCGATTGTGCGCGACCCGGCGGTATTCCTGTTCGATGAGCCGCTTTCTAACCTTGATGCCAAGCTGCGCGTACAGATGCGTCTGGAGTTACAACATCTGCATCGCCGCCTGAAAACCACTTCGCTATACGTGACGCACGACCAGGTTGAAGCGATGACCCTCGCCCAGCGGGTGATGGTGATGAACAAAGGCATTGCCGAGCAGGTAGGTACGCCGGTTGAAGTGTATGAAAAACCTGCCAGCCGCTTTGTGGCGAGTTTTATCGGCAGCCCGGCAATGAATCTGCTGGACGGGCGCATCAGCGCCGCGGGCACCCATTTTGAACTGGAGGGTGGCATGACGCTACCCATCGGCAGAAGCGCGAGAGAGTCTATTGGCCGTAACATGACGTTGGGTATCCGCCCGGAGCATATTGCGCTAAGCTCGCAGGCCGAAGGCGGTGTGCCGTTGGTTGTTGATACACTGGAAATGCTGGGCGCAGATAACCTGGCACACGGACGCTGGGGCGAGCAAAAGCTGGTGGTGCGACTGGCGCATCAGCATCGCCCGACGGCTGGCAGCACGCTGTGGCTGCATCTGCCGGAAAATCATCTGCATCTTTTTGATGGCGAAACAGGACAACGCGTATGAGTAACTGGCCTTACCCCCATATTGTCGCCCATCGTGGCGGCGGTAAGCTGGCACCAGAGAACACCCTGGCGGCGATCGACGTGGGGGCGCGATACGGGCATACCATGATCGAGTTTGACGCTAAATTGTCGAAAGACGGTGAGATCTTCTTACTTCATGACGACAACCTGGAGCGAACCAGCAACGGCTGGGGCGTGGCAGGCGAGCTGAACTGGCAGGATTTATTGCGCGTGGACGCCGGCGGCTGGTTTAGCGGTGAGTTTAAAGGTGAACCGCTGCCGCTGCTCTCGCAAGTGGCCGAGCGCTGCCGTCAGCATGGAATGATGGCAAATATTGAAATTAAACCCACAACCGGTACCGGAACGTTAACCGGCAAAGTCGTGGCGCTGGCCGCGCGGGAACTGTGGGCGGGAATGACGCCGCCACTATTGTCATCCTTTGAAATTGATGCACTTGAAGCGGCGCAGCAGGCGGTACCTGAACTGCCGAGAGGCTTGCTGCTTGATGAATGGCGCGAGGACTGGCGCGAGCTGACCACACGGCTTGGATGCGTCTCTATTCATCTTAATCACAAACTGCTGGATGAAGCGCGTGTGGATGCGCTGCGCGATGCGGGGCTACGTATTCTGGTATATACCGTCAACCGACCCCAGCGCGCGGCGGAACTGCTGCGCTGGGGCGTGGACTGCATCTGTACCGATGCCATTGATACGATTGGTCCGGATTTCCAACCTTTTTAAGGCCCAATCGTTTTTAACGGAACGTTAGGCTGCGGCGTGCTGGAGGGCTTCAGCATGTCGCCGTTCTTTTTCTCTGACAGCATATGTTGCTTATTCAGAGAGCTGTCCGGGTTACGGGTTCCACTCAACATCCCACCGTTGCTGTTGGGCAGCATTTGCTGCTGACCGGAATTTAGCTCGCCTGGCTGAGACTGAAGGACCCGCTGGGAGTTGGTGTTAATTTGGTTTTCCAGATGCTGTTGCTGCATACGCGTCTGCGTTTGCAACTGCTGGTTGAGCATCCCTTTCTGCTGAATTTGCTGCGTTTGCATTTGGGTTTGCATACGCTGCTGACTCGGGATCTGATAACCGGGTTGGTTCGGGTTATTCATGGTGTTGATGGGCTGTGCAAAGCCTGCAAACGGCAACAGCATGGCTAAAAGTAAGAGTCGTTTCATCGCTTTTCTCCTCTCGGGGATCTCTTAAGTTTACTCCTTTCTCGCCGTTACGATGATTATTTCAGAGTTATGCACCAGGCTTAGTGGGGGCCGACCCCCATACATCTGGAGAATAACGATGATAAAACCGACGTTTTTACGCCGGGTAGCCATTGCTGCTCTGCTCTCAGGAAGTTGTTTTAGCGTTGCTGCCGCGCCGGCTGCACCACCACCGGTATCTTACGGAGTCGAGGAAGATGTGTTCCATCCCGTACGTGCTAAGCAAGGGATGGTGGCCTCTGTGGATGCTTTAGCTACCCAGGTTGGGGTGGACATTCTTAAACAGGGTGGGAATGCCGTCGATGCCGCCGTGGCCGTTGGCTATGCGCTGGCGGTGACGCATCCCCAGGCGGGCAATCTGGGCGGCGGTGGTTTTATGCTGCTGCGTACCAAAGACGGTAACACCACAGCGATCGATTTTCGTGAAATGGCGCCTGCTGGCGCGACCCGTGACATGTTCCTCGATGAGCAGGGCAACGCCGATGCGAAAAAGTCGCTGACGTCGCATCTGGCATCCGGTACGCCGGGTACCGTGGCGGGTTTCTCGCTGGCGCTGGAGAAATACGGCACGATGCCGCTGAACAAAGTGGTGCGCCCGGCGATGAAGCTAGCGGAAGAGGGCTTTGTGGTTAATGACGCGCTGGCCGACGATCTGAAAACCTATGGCAGCGAAGTGCTCCCTAATCACGAGAACAGCAAAGCCATTTTCTGGAAGGACGGCGAGCCGCTGAAAAAGGGCGACAAGCTGGTGCAAAAGAATCTGGCGAAAAGCCTGGAAATGATTGCCGAGAATGGCCCGGATGCGTTTTATAAAGGGGCGATTGCCGATCAGATAGCCGGGGAAATGCAGAAGAACGGCGGGCTGATGACCAAAGAGGATTTAGCCAGCTATAAAGCCGTGGAGCGCACGCCGATAAGCGGTGACTATCGCGGGTATCAGGTCTTCTCCATGCCACCGCCGTCCTCTGGCGGTATTCACATCGTGCAGATCCTCAATATTCTCGAAAACTTCGATATGAAGAAGTACGGATTTGGCAGCGCCGATGCTATGCAGGTTATGGCTGAAGCGGAGAAATATGCTTACGCCGACCGTTCAGAGTATCTGGGCGACCCGGATTTTGTGAAAGTGCCGTGGCAAGCGCTGACCAACAAAGCCTATGCTAAAACGCTTGCCGATCAGATTGATATCAACAAGGCTAAGCCTTCCAGCCAGATCAAACCTGGCAAGCTCGCCCCATATGAAAGCAACCAGACCACTCATTTCTCAGTGGTGGATAAAGACGGCAATGCCGTGGCGGTGACGTATACCCTGAATACCACCTTCGGGACAGGCATCGTGGCGGGTAACACCGGCATTCTGCTCAATAATGAAATGGACGATTTCTCCGCCAAGCCGGGCGTGCCGAACGTTTATGGACTGGTGGGCGGTGATGCCAACGCGGTTGGGCCGAAAAAGCGTCCGCTGTCATCGATGTCGCCGACTATCGTGGTAAAAGACGGGAAAACCTGGCTGGTTACCGGCAGCCCTGGCGGAAGCCGAATTATCACTACCGTGCTGCAAATGGTGGTCAACAGCATTGATTTCGGGATGAACGTCGCCGAAGCGACTAACGCGCCGCGCTTCCATCATCAGTGGTTACCGGATGAACTGCGCATCGAGAAGGGCTTTAGCCCGGATACAATCAAACTGCTGGAGCAAAAAGGACAGAAAGTCGCGCTGAAAGAGGCGATGGGCAGCACGCAGAGCATCATGGTTGGACCGGATGGCGCACTGTATGGTGCTTCTGACCCGCGTTCCGTGGATGATTTAACGGCGGGATACTGATTTTTGATTAATAGCCCGGTGTCAGGCACCGGGCGTTTTGTTGGCTATGCCGTGAGTAACCGCGCTGGATTATCAATACAGAGCTTGCGAAGAGTATCGTTGTCTACTCCACGGGCAGCCAGATAGGCGAGGAAAACATTCGGGACAAACCCCCAACCGTTCCCCCCATTTTTTGCCCACATCTGTTTGAGAAAAACATCATGGCTTAAAACTATCTGATCGGCGTAACCCAGTTCAATCAGATGAGCTACCGCATCTGCGGTCTCCTGAACGCCTGGGGCGATACCTTCTTTAGGGAAGGTAATGTCCATACCAATCATGTCAAATTCAAGCCACACGCCGCGGTCGAGCATTTTACGTTGATAGGCAACATCTTTTCCTGACGGGTCCGAGTGTGCCAGCGAAACTTTTGCCGGAGAGACGTTCATCTCTTCAAGGACAATATCCAGTACCTCATCACCCAGCCGCAGCCACCCTGGCATATGGATATTCATCGCCGTATGGGGATTATTACGTTGTGCCAGAGACGCCGCTCGCAGACTGTTACGTTCCGCTTGGGTAAATGCGGGTGACACGCCAATTTCACCGATCATACCGGCGCGAATATCCGTTTCGCCAATCCCCTGATTCAGTTCCTTATCAATCAGTGCGGCTAATGAATCGACAGGTTTATGGATCCTGGTGCTTTCAAACTTCTCCAGATAAGGTCCTGATGAAGCAACGATATTCAAACCGGTTTTTATTGCCACTTCCCGTAACGATGAAGCGTCCCGACCGATAGACTCAGAACCCGTCGCGTCGACAATCGTCCTGCCTCCTAGTGACATAAAATTATTGATTTCAAAGATGACATCATCAATCTCTTTTCTGTCCATGTTATCGGCGCAGCAGTATGGGTCGTGTTTCAGTCCCCACTGAAGGTCAGCACTGACTTTTTTTCCTACCAGTTGCTGTGAAAAAGCATAATGTGGTTCATCAACAACGGATGACAGATCGTTAAACAGATGCTCATGCGGGAGCGTTAGCCCCATATCAGTGCGCGCCACTGGGCCTGTCACTGTTTGCAGGAAACCTTTCATCCTGACACCTCCATTTTTTGCGCCATTTTGGATGCTCTGTATTCTGGAATGGTGGTAACAATTGCGCCCACTAACGCGAACAACGTGCCGATGATGGTGACCAGATAGACCGTATTGCCTAAGGATGGGATCAATTCATCAATCAATACCGACCCAAGCAACTGGCCTGCGGTAGACGCTACCCCCAGCATTAGCAGACCTAAGCCTCTGACCAGAATCGCCATCAGCCCGATGGACAGCAGACCCAGCGGGCCACCGAGATACATCCACCACGTATCGGGTAACTGGACGGTGACATGGCCTAATGCGACACGTATCGCCAGTGCAGCGCCCAGCACACAAAAGCCGACAATGAAGTTCCAGGTAATGGAAACCAGCATAGAGCCCGTGGCCTCGGCAACTTTGGCATTTCCAGCAGGCTGCCAGCCAGCGAGTAATCCTGCCAAAAATGGAAGGATAGCGAGCAGGATAAAGGAGGTTGAATGCCACTGTGGCGACACGACAAAAATCGTGGCAATAACCGCGAACAATGCGCCAGCAACGCGCCATGGGGTGAAATATTTCTTCTCATCCACACCGACACCAAAACGGTCGCACAGTAGGCCGGAAAGGAGCAGGGCGGAAATTAATGCAGTTTGAAACGTGGCAACGCCCAACGCGCTGGCTGATGCCCCTTCCGAAAATACAACCATCGCTCCACATAATCCGGCAAACCAATTCCACAGCGGGATTTTTCTCTTTTTAATCAGCGTCGGGATCGATGCGAATTGCTGGCGTGTTTCTTTACGCGCAATAATAATGAAAAACATGACGACCAGACCGCTGGCGAACGAGATTACTGCACAAGCATTACCATCTTGCAACCAGTGTCCCAATTGCCCATTAACGGCAGACTGCATTGGGGAAAGCATACCGGCTAAGATGGTTGCAAGCATCAGTAAGGGAGTTGAGTACTTATTTTTGTTCATACATCAATCCTTGTATTTTATAAAAGGAGTAACTTTCGTTACTCCATTGTTTTTTATTTTCTGGCGATGAATTGAAGCGTGTTAACCCACAGGTCGGTATAAAACGGCCAGGACATAAATTGCTGTGTTCCCCAGTGTGGCGAACAGTCGCTCATGAAGCAGGCGGTTTTACCCTGTTGGTATTCACCGAACACTAACAGCGGGTCATTATTTATTGTTAAAACAACATCGGCATCTTCTCTGGCGACAACCTGGTTATATCCAAGAAATACCGGGTAGTCTGAGAATCCGTTAACGACAGGATGTTCCGGGGAGATAGCCTCAGCGCAGATACCCTCTGGTTTTTCTACCCGGTCATCGCCGTCAAGCATAATAACTGGCAAAACCTCGGCAAGAATGGTGTTCTTGTAATTAGCCTTGGCCTCAATGCCCATAAATGACAGATAGCCGCCAATCATGAGCAGACCACCACCATTTCTGACATACTCTTTAATTGATTCCAGAGCATTTGGCTTTATTTTTAGCTGATAGAACGTCTCGTTTTGCAACAGGAACGTATTGCTGCCGATATCGCTAATAACAATGACATCATAACGGTTTAGTTCATCAATGCTTTCTGGAAATACAATTTGCACGGTGTGAGCCGGCATATAATCAATTTCTACGCCACCTTTCTTTAAGCATTCCAGCAACCATGTAGCACCTTCTTCATATTTACTGGAGGTAAAACTGTCATAGCCTTTTGAATGAATCATGTGAATATGCCAGGATTCTCCAATAAAGAGCACCTTTAGTTTTTTCTGCGTATTGTTCATAGTCTGCTCCTTGATTTAGTGAGTAGAGATAGTTTGTTTGTAATGTGAGCCCTGAATGCGATGAAGAACGGATTCGTTTTCTGGCATGTCAGAGGCATTGGGTGTTTCAACAGCAAGCGAGGCGAATGCGCTCGCGTAGCACAATGCAGATGCCAGTGATTTTCCTTTAGCAAGGCCAGACGCGAGTGCGCCATTGAAGGCATCGCCAGCGCCAGCCGTATTTTTTACAACGGCCGGAAATGCCGGAGAATAGATGAATTGCGTTCCGTCATAAGCGAGAGAACCTTTGCTACCCAATGTGATAATGGTATTTTTGACACCTTTTTGATGAATAATCTTTGCTGCACATTTGGCTGATTCAATATCGTTGACGGACATGTTTGCCAGCAGACCAGCTTCGGTTTCATTTGGCGTGATATAATCGATGTCATCAATGATGGTATTAACCATTTCATTATATGGCGCTGGGTTAATAATGACCGGGATATCATTTTTCTGTGCGAGACGAATGGTTTGTTGAAGTGCTTCGTAATTTGTCTCCAGTTGTACGAGAACAATATCTGAATGAACGATGGCTTCTTTTTGTATGGTGATTTCATCAGGTGAAATTGTCATGTTAGCACCTGGATAGATAGCGATGACGTTATCCCCGGTATCTCCATTCACCATAATAGTCGCTGTACCTGTCTGTGTTTCTTTGGTCTGATAGATAACGCTTTTATGGATTTTTGATGAGTTTATAAAATTAATGGCGTAATCACTGAAATGGTCTGACCCTACTTTAGTAATAAAATGCACATCAGAATCGGCATAGCTTGCCGCTAATGCCTGATTGCATCCTTTACCACCGGGCGAAAAAATAAATTTATCGGCAAGTAATGATTCGCCTGTCGAGGGTAGCCTCGGTAGGTAACTGATAATATCAACATTGAACGAGCCAATAACACATACATTATTCTTCATGGCAGAGAGACCTTTTTTTATTTTCTGCGCTGATTCATATTTTTCCAGCACATAAGCAATTTCGTTTTTTGCAACGTTATCAAGAGAGTCAAGGGTAATAAATGCACCACCATGACAGCGAGTGAGATATCCCTGCCCGGCAAGTTCATTGAGATCTGAGCGAATAGTTTCCTTTGTTACCTTGAGACTTTTCGCCAGATTTGAAACTTTTACAACTCCCGAAATACTGATTTCTTTCAATATTCTATGATGGCGTTCAAATTTCATTTTTTACCTCACCGTGGTTAAGTTAGTCCTAGGGGAAGTATATTGTTGTGATTGTCACCATAAAGTGATGGCAGAAACCAAAAAAAAACAAAAATGTAATATTAATATTATTAAAGTTACGAAAAATAGCGATGAAGATAGAAAGCTGAATAACCATATAATTCAGGTGGTTGTTAAGCCTGAACATGACGGTGGGGGAAGGCGATAGGCTGTAATCAACAACTCTATGTCAGGACTGGATGGCGCTTCCGTTCTTGAATTTTTCGGTGGGATATAAAAAGAATGGCCTACAGCGTTTTGAACGATGTAGGCCTGACCGGTAGGTTATGGCGCATATCGCTGCAGTGATTCGGACCAGCGGAATATTTGGCTGCTTTTATCCTGTAGGTTAACGCGCTCTAAGTCATAAAACCCGTGCGTCTTTGCCGAGCGCATTTTAAGAATGTACTTACTTTCGCTGATGTCGTGCTGCCTTGTGCCGTCTTTATTCCAGTCTCCAGCAATGTCCGAATAGTAATAAACAAGGTCAGAAAACACGTTGATTATCTTGCTGTCTTTGATGGTGTAGAGTTCCAGCACTTCATAAAATGCGCCGCCGCCGGAATACGCATCAGAGTATCCACCCCGCACCCCGAATGCCAGGGTATCGGGGGCGATCCGGTAGGGTGCCAGATCCAGTTTTGTATAATAAGCCAGCGGTCTGACGGACTCATCATCGCTCTCTTTTTCTGCGGCTTTATTCCACTCTGAGAGCTGGTTTAACGGTTTTTCCGAGCGTGCAATCGGCGTTAGCTGTGGATTCTGCCAGGAAAAAACGCCGAGATATAATTTATTAGCGCGCCCGTTGCTGTAGTTTTCCGGACAGGTGTTATCCGCGTATTTTTTTGCTTGCACGGTGTCAGCCTTATTATCGGCGAAACAGGCAATGCCAATATATTTACCGTCTTTTCCCCAAGATTTAGCACCAGTCAGAATCAGGTTGTCAGGATCTTCATTCGGTGCAACCCAGGCAATCCACTGCTTTTCAGATAAGCCCTGAGGAAGCTCACCAAATCCTTTCGCGGGTGTTGCTCCCGCCATTTGTTCAGCGAAAATCTGTTTACCTTCCGGATGTTGGATGGCACTGGGTACAGAATCGAGATTTTGTACGGTAGTGGCAAAAGCAGGGGAGAGCGAGGCCAGCAACACCAGGGGAAGGTACTTTTTCACTATTGCGTCCTTTCAATAAGCAGGGCGATATGACTCGCCCTTAAATTTATTTCACGCGCGCCATAAAGTAGGCATCAACATACTCACCGTTGCGCAGGCCGTATTTCTTACCGGTGCCTTCGATTTCAAAGCCGTACTTCTTATAGACTGCTACAGCAGGCTCATTATCAACAAATACCGTCAGCTCAATGCGCTCGACGCGCAGCCAGTTGTCGCACATGTCGATCATCGTACGAATCAGCGCGCTGGCAACGCCACGATTGTGCCACCTGGCATCCACGCAGATACCAAAATCGGTCACGTGGCTGCGGCGCGGGCGCTGCGCGACCTCAATACAGAGATGCCCCACGACGATACCGTCAATGCAGGCAACCAGTTGTTTGACACCGGCTTGCTCGGTTAGCCGTGCTTGCCACATTTCGAGGGAAGGATGAGGAACCTGTAGCGTGTTGTGGTACACCTCCGGCTGGGCGTGGATCTGACGAATTGCGTCGTAATCTTTCGGTTCAGCGTGGCGTATCACTATCTCACTCATTCCTTATCTCCTGCAGGGTTAATTGTGCATTTACACTCGCTGAGAAAGAAAAATCCGTCAACTGCATTTTTTTGCAAAAAGAAGTAGACAAGTGCGAATGAGAATGATTATTATTGCTCTGCGTTCAGGGGAACCCCTACGGAGAACCTGAAAGCACGACATTGCTCACATTGCTTCCAGTATTACTTTAGCCAGCTTTTGCTGGCTTTTTTTTTGGGGTTTTGTTTCAGCCTGGCTTACTTGTCATTTTGTCCCCGGGGTGGGGCGACTGATGCCGGATGGCGCTTGCGCTTATCCGGCCTACAGCTGAGACCTGGGTTTTGTAGGCCGGATAAGGCAACGCCGCATCCGGCACGATGACAGGATGGATTCAGTCTCCAGCCGCTTTGCGCTATGGTGTAGACAATCACCTTCAAAAGGATCGTCTCATGACCTTACACTGCGCATTTATTGGATTCGGTAAAAGCACCACTCGCTACCATTTGCCGTACGTCCTCAACCGCAAAAATAGCTGGCACGTCGCGCATATTTTTCGCCGCAACGCCAGGCCAGAAGAGCAGGCGCCGCAGTATTCACATATTCACTTCACCAGCGACCTCGACGAGATCTTAAACGATCCGCAGGTGAAACTGGTTATCGTCTGTACCCATGCTGACAGCCATTTTGAATACGCTAAACGCGCGCTGGAAGCGGGTAAAAATGTGCTGGTTGAGAAACCCTTCACGCCGACGCTTGTGCAAGCAAAAGAGCTGTTCGAGCTGGCGCAAAGTAAAGGGCTGACCGTTACGCCGTATCAGAATCGTCGTTTTGACTCCTGCTTCCTCACCGCGAAAAAAGCCATTGAGAGCGGCAAGCTCGGCAAGATTGTTGAGGTTGAAAGCCATTTCGATTACTACCGTCCTGAAGCAGAAACCAAGCCGGGACTGCCGCAGGACGGCGCGTTTTATGGTCTGGGCGTACACACCATGGATCAGATTATCTCGTTGTTCGGACGCCCCGATCATGTGGCCTACGACATCCGCAGCCTGCGCAACAAAGCGAACCCGGACGATACCTTTGAAGCGCAGCTGTTTTACGGCGACCTGAAAGCCATTGTTAAAACCAGTCATCTGGTGAAAATCGACTATCCGAAGTTTATCGTCCATGGCACCAAAGGCTCGTTTGTGAAGTACGGCATCGACCAGCAGGAAACCAGTCTGAAGGCTAATATCATGCCGGGTGAGCCAGGTTTCGCTGCTGATGATTCTGTTGGGGTGCTGGAGTACGTCAACGATGACGGCATCACGGTGAAAGAAGAGGTGAAGCCGGAAGTGGGGGACTACGGTCGCGTCTATGATTCGCTGTACCAGACGCTAACCGCCGGTACGCCTAATTACGTCAAGGAATCTGAAGTTCTTACCAACCTGGAGATCCTCGAACGTGCCTTTGAACAAGCAACGCCTGCCACGATAACCCTCGCCAAATAGCCTGCACAGACTCCTCTGGGCTTGTTCATATTTTTTGAACAGAGGAGTCAATTTTCACCCTCTATGATCCCAGGCGGATTGAGTCCACACTTACTCCATCGAAAACATCTGGGGGTGAACACAATGATCTACTTACGCAAAGCTAACGACCGTGGCCACGCTAATCATGGCTGGCTCGATTCCTGGCATACCTTCTCTTTTGCCAACTACTATGACCCGAACTTTATGGGGTTCTCGGCACTGCGCGTGATTAACGATGACGTAATCGATGCAGGCCAGGGCTTTGGCACTCACCCCCATAAAGACATGGAAATTCTGACCTATGTGCTGGAAGGCGCGGTGGAGCATCAGGATAGCATGGGCAATAAAGAGCAGGTTCCGGCCGGTGAGTTTCAGATCATGAGCGCCGGGACGGGGATCCGTCACTCGGAGTACAACCCGAGCAATACTGAGAAGCTGCATTTGTATCAGATCTGGATCATGCCGCAGGAAAACGGTATTACGCCGCGCTATGAACAGCGCCGTTTCGATGCCGCTCAGGGTAAACAACTGGTGCTGTCGCCGGATGCCCGTGATGGTTCGCTGAAAGTGTACCAGGATATGGAGCTGTACCGTTGGGCGCTGCTCAAAGATGAGCAGTCGGTGCATCAGATTGCCGCGGAACGCCGCGTGTGGATCCAGGTCGTAAAAGGTAACGTGACGATTAACGGGACCAAAGCGACCACCAGCGACGGTCTGGCAATCTGGGATGAACAGGCAATTTCTATTCATGCCGACAGCGACAGTGAAGTGTTGTTGTTTGATCTGCCGCCAGTATAAAAATACACGTCATCCTTCAAGCTGCATCTGTGTTGGCTTTCCTCGCTCACCCCGGTCGCGTACTTAATGTACGCTCCCGGGGATTTAATGAGGGACATCCTTGTCCCTCACCAGAGGCAACCTTCGGTTGTTCAAATTCGTTCCTGACGAATTTGTCACTGCGTCGCCGCCTTGATGCAACTCGAATGATTTTGTGTATTTATCACAATAAAAAACTCCTTTTTTTCTCTGCGAAGGTTCACGCACGTCCGTGGTAAACTGGGGGAATCTATCCCTTTTTAACGCTTCAGGACGATGAAAAAGAAAAGACCCGTACTTCAGGATGTAGCCGACCGCGTGGGCGTGACCAAAATGACGGTCAGTCGCTTTTTGCGTAATCCGGAGCAGGTCTCCGTGGCGCTGCGGGGCAAAATTGCCGCTGCACTTGATGAGCTGGGTTATATTCCCAATCGCGCTCCTGATATCCTTTCTAACGCCACCAGCCGCGCTATCGGCGTGCTGTTACCGTCTCTCACTAACCAGGTTTTTGCTGAAGTGCTACGCGGCATTGAGGCCGTCACCGACGCCCATGGTTATCAAACCATGCTCGCGCACTACGGCTATAAGCCTGAGATGGAACAAGAGCGCCTGGAATCGATGCTGTCGTGGAATATCGATGGCCTGATCCTCACCGAACGTAGCCATACGCCCCGTACGCTGAAAATGATTGAGGTTGCGGGTATCCCGGTGGTTGAATTGATGGACAGCCAGTCTCCGTGTCTGGATATCGCCGTCGGTTTCGACAACTTCGAAGCCGCGCGTCAGATGACTGCCGCTATTATCGCCCGCGGGCACCGTCATGTAGCCTATCTTGGCGCACGTCTTGATGAGCGTACTATCATCAAACAGAGAGGCTACGAGCAGGCAATGCGCGATGCCAACCTGGTGCCGTACAGCGTGATGGTGGAACAGTCTTCTTCCTACTCCTCCGGTATTGAACTCATCCGTCAGGCGCGGCGCGAATACCCGCAGCTCGACGGCATTTTCTGTACCAACGATGACCTGGCGGTAGGGGCGGCCTTCGAATGCCAGCGTTTAGGGCTGAAAATCCCGGATGACATGGCGATTGCCGGATTCCACGGTCACGACATCGGGCAGGTGATGGAGCCGCGTCTGGCGAGTGTGCTCACGCCGCGTGAACGGATGGGCAGCATTGGCGCAGAACGCCTGCTGGCGCGCATTCGTGGTGAAGCAGTCACGCCTAAAATGTTAGATTTAGGTTTCACCTTGTCACCGGGCGGATCTATTTAAGCCAACAACTTTGAAGTAGCTCACACTTATACACTTCGAGCACGAATGGATATTGCTTCTCTATTTATCCGGCTGGACAATGTTACCGATAACAGTTACCCGTAACAATTTCCTGATTCTTGTACCAGTGGGGGCAACGCTTTGAGCACGACTAATCATGATCACCACGTTTACGTTCTGATGGGCGTATCGGGCAGCGGTAAATCTGCTGTCGCCAGCGAAGTGGCGCATCAACTGCAGGCCGCGTTTCTTGATGGCGATTTTCTCCATCCGCGCAGCAACATCATGAAAATGGCTTCCGGTGAGCCACTCAACGATGACGACCGTAAACCGTGGCTACAGGCGCTGAATGACGCCGCTTTTGCGATGCAGCGTACCAACAAGGTTTCGCTGATCGTCTGTTCTGCCTTGAAAAAAGTCTACCGCGACCAGTTGCGCGACGGTAACCCGAACCTCTCTTTCATTTATCTGAAAGGGGATTTTGACGTTATCGAAAGCCGTCTGAAGGCGCGTAAAGGCCACTTCTTCAAAACACAGATGCTGGTTACCCAGTTTGAAGCGCTGGAAGAACCGGGTGCGAATGAAAACGATGTACTGGTGGTCGATATCGATCAACCACTGGACGGTGTGGTCGCCAGCACCATTGAGG
Source organism: Citrobacter sp. Cpo142 (assembly GCF_030332425.1). Lineage (NCBI taxonomy): Bacteria > Pseudomonadati > Pseudomonadota > Gammaproteobacteria > Enterobacterales > Enterobacteriaceae > Citrobacter > Citrobacter sp. Cpo142. The sequence continues at coordinate 104,737 of NZ_JAOWHW010000133.1, read as the reverse complement.
TTATTAACCAAGGCAGTAAGTAGTGAGCACATTAACGCTTGTTTTAACAGCAGTAGGGTCCGTTTTATTACTGCTGTTTTTAGTGATGAAGGCGCGTATGCACGCCTTCGTTGCTTTGATGGTGGTATCCATTGGTGCAGGTCTCTTTTCCGGTATGCCGCTCGATAAAATCGCGGCGACCATGGAAAAAGGGATGGGAGGCACGCTCGGTTTCCTGGCGATTGTGGTGGCGCTGGGGGCGATGTTCGGCAAGATTTTGCATGAGACCGGCGCGGTCGATCAGATTGCCGTCAAAATGCTGAAATCCTTCGGTCACAGCCGCGCACATTACGCGATTGGCCTGGCCGGTCTAATTTGCGCGCTGCCGCTGTTCTTTGAGGTGGCGATTGTGCTACTGATTAGCGTAGCGTTTTCAATGGCACGCCATACCGGTACTAACCTGGTTAAGTTGGTCATTCCGCTGTTTGCGGGCGTGGCGGCTGCCGCAGCGTTCCTGCTGCCGGGGCCTGCGCCGATGCTGCTGGCCTCTCAGATGCACGCCGACTTTGGCTGGATGATCCTGATTGGCCTGTGCGCCGCGATTCCGGGCATGATTATCGCCGGGCCGCTGTGGGGTAATTTCATCAGCCGTTACGTTGAGCTGCACGTACCGGAAGACATTACCGAGCCGCATCTGGGCGAAGGCAAAATGCCCTCCTTTGGCTTCAGCTTATCGCTTATCCTGCTGCCGCTGGTGCTGGTTGGTCTGAAAACCATCGCCGCACGCTTTGTTCCGGTCGGTTCTTCAACCTACGAATGGTTCGAGTTTATCGGTCATCCGTTTACCGCGATTCTGGTTGCCTGTCTGGTGGCGATTTACGGTCTGGCGGTGCGCCAGGGCATGCCAAAAGACCGCGTGATGGAGATCTGCGGCCATGCGCTGCAGCCAGCGGGAATTATTCTGCTGGTGATTGGCGCGGGCGGTGTGTTCAAACAGGTACTGGTGGATTCCGGCGTTGGTCCGGCGCTGGGCGAAGCGTTAACCGGTATGGGCTTGCCGATTGCCATCACCTGCTTCGTGCTGGCGGCGGCGGTGCGTATCATTCAGGGTTCCGCGACCGTGGCCTGCTTAACGGCGGTCGGTCTGGTGATGCCAGTGATTGAGCAACTGAACTATTCCGGTGCTCAGATGGCAGCGCTGTCTATCTGTATCGCGGGCGGCTCTATCGTGGTCAGCCACGTTAACGATGCCGGTTTCTGGTTGTTCGGTAAATTTACCGGCGCGACCGAAGCGCAAACGCTGAAGACCTGGACGATGATGGAAACCATCCTCGGTACGGTCGGCGCGATTGTCGGTATGATTGCCTTCCAGCTGTTGAGCTGATGGCATTGCCCGGTGGCGCTTGCGCTTACCGGGCCTGGAAACGAGCATATATCAACACCGTAGGCCGGGTAAGGCGAAGCCGCCACCCGGCTTTTTTACAGCACCATCACACCATCCTCGATTTTCAACCAACGCGGCGCTTTTAACGTATCGGCGAAATAGCCTACCAAATCCTGCAGTAAATCGCCCGCCACGCGTTCCATCTCGTCAGACAGCGTTTTGCTCATCAGTAAATGCGTCAAAAGCTGGCAGTAACGCCCCATCTGATCTGGTTCGGGTTCAAAGAGGGGAGTGCGGGTCGGTAAGGTTTCTACCGTCAGGCTGGCCTGTAGATGCTGCGGTACAGGTTCCGTTAAGGTTGCTTGTAGTAGTGCCAGACAGGCCGACAGGCGCGCACATATCGCCAGTTTTTCAACAGGGTCATGACATTCAACAAGCCCTTCGACAAAACGCTCACAGTTATCTGCCAGCTCGGTAAAATCCGTTGCATGGCTAAAGGGCAGGGTAAATAAGAGTGTGAAAAGAGAGGGGTAGTCGCCATAGGGCAGCCTCCAATGAGTGAAATTTACCACCACCGAAGGGACCAACCTTTTGGTGGCGGGCTGAACGGAGTTGGTCCTACCGGCCTCATTGGATACCGGTGCGTCTTGTGACGCCACCGTCCAGCCCACCATTGAGGTGTAGCTGGTCGCACGACAAAAGTGAATTTTATCGCGAATGAGGTAATCAGGGGACCAATCCTGGCACCTGATTTTGCAGGTGCAGCGAGAAGATAATTCTTATCCGCGATGCTGACAAGAGCGTATTCCGGAAGGTGCTTCGCAGAAATGAAAATACGCTTTTTCAGAGACTTAAATGATTGAGGTGTTTCTCACAAACACATTCACGGCGCTGATTGCCCGGTGGCGCTAGCGCTTACCGGGCCTACAAACGAGCACATATCGACACCGTAGGCCGGGTAAGGCGAAGCCGCCACCCGGCATAAAGTGAGTGCGTTACCCCTTCATCCACATCCGAACGCCGTCGAGGAACATCTGGGTTGCCATCATCACCAGAATCAGCCCCATCAGGCGCTCCAGCGCGTTAACCCCTTTCTCTCCCAGCAGGCGTAAAAATAGCGAAGACTGCAGCAAAATCACGAATGTGCCGCCCCAGGCGATCAGCAGCGCAATCACCAGGTGCCCCATCTGGTTTGGATACTGATGCGACAACAACATTAATGAGGCCAGGATTGTCGGCCCGGCTACCAGCGGAATCGCCAGCGGTACGATAAACGGCTCTTCACCAGCCGGAAGCCCGGTGCTATTCCCGGTGGCGCTGGGGAAAATCATCTTAATGGCGATCAGGAACAGAATGATGCCCCCGGAGATCGATACGGTTTCTGCACGCAGGTTAAGAAATGCCAGAATTTTCTCGCCCGCAAACAGGAATATCAGCATCACCAACAGCGCAATAAACAGCTCGCGAATCATAATCGCGCGGCGACGTTTTGGTTCGGTATGTTTCAATACGGACATGAAAATGGGCAGATTTCCGAGCGGATCCATAATCAGGATCAATAAAACTGCCGCTGAAATGATTTCATTCATAACTCAAATTCCCTGATAATTACCGCGGACTTTCTGCTTGCTTGCGCAGCGGGATAAGTCGCATTACTGATGGCTTCGCTATCATTGATTAATTTCACTTGCGACTTTGGCTGCTTTTTGTATGGTGAAGGATAGGCCAGTAGGATACTGGTTAGCATACACAGCACACATCTCTGCAGGAAAAAACGCTATGAAAAATGTTGGTTTTATCGGCTGGCGCGGTATGGTCGGCTCTGTTCTCATGCAACGCATGGTTGAGGAGCGTGACTTCGACGCCATTCGCCCTGTTTTCTTCTCTACTTCCCAGCTTGGGCAGGCGGCACCGACGTTCGGTGGCACCGCGACCGGCACACTTCAGGACGCTTTTGATCTGGATGCGCTGAAGGCGCTCGATATCATCGTGACCTGTCAGGGCGGCGATTATACCAACGAAATCTATCCAAAGCTTCGTGAAAGCGGTTGGCAAGGTTACTGGATTGACGCAGCCTCTTCGCTGCGTATGAAAGACGATGCCATCATTATTCTCGATCCGGTTAACCAGGATGTCATCACCGACGGCCTGAATAAAGGTATTAAGACCTTTGTCGGCGGCAACTGTACCGTTAGCCTGATGCTGATGTCTCTCGGTGGCCTGTTTGCCAATGACCTGGTTGACTGGGTTTCCGTGGCAACCTATCAGGCGGCTTCCGGCGGCGGCGCGCGCCATATGCGTGAACTGCTGTCTCAGATGGGGCATCTGTATGGCCATGTGGCCGAGGAACTGGCGACCCCTTCCTCTGCTATTCTCGACATCGAACGTAAAGTGACGACCCTGTCCCGCAGCGGCGAACTGCCGGTTGATAACTTTGGCGTACCGCTGGCCGGTAGCCTGATTCCGTGGATCGACAAACAGCTCGATAACGGTCAGAGCCGCGAAGAGTGGAAGGGACAGGCGGAAACCAACAAAATTCTCAACACGTCTTCCGTGATCCCGGTTGATGGTCTGTGCGTGCGCGTCGGCGCGCTGCGCTGCCACAGCCAGGCGTTCACCATTAAACTGAAAAAAGATGTGTCTATTCCGACCGTGGAAGAACTGCTGGCGGCGCACAATCCGTGGGCCAAAGTTGTACCAAACGATCGGGATATCACCATGCGTGAGCTAACCCCGGCGGCCGTCACCGGCACGCTGACCACGCCAGTAGGCCGTCTGCGTAAGCTGAACATGGGACCGGAGTTCCTGTCAGCCTTTACCGTGGGCGACCAGTTGCTGTGGGGTGCTGCGGAGCCATTGCGCCGTATGCTGCGCCAATTGGCGTAATAGTTTGTTAACGATCAAGGGGTGAGGAATCACCCCTTTTTTTGCGTAATACAGGAGTAAGCGCAGATGTTTCATTTTTTACCAGGAGTAAGATAAAGCATTGGCTATTCTTTAAGGGTGACTTAGTACCGGAGGTATTAAGTTGTTGCCTGAAGGTGGGACGACGCAGAGAGGATGCACAATTGTGCTGCGCCGTTCAGGTCAAAAAAAGTGTCACTACCTGATGTCGAAAATCAGTTGGAAGGGGTGACACCATAAAACAGGATGACAACCATGTCCGTTCGTATCGATAGAGACGTGATTAATGCGCTAATTGCAGGCCATTTTGCGGATCCTTTTTCCGTACTCGGTATGCACCAAACTGATGCTGGACTCGAAGTCCGCGCCCTATTACCTGACGCCACCGAAGTGTGGGTGATCGAACCCAAAACCGGACGCAAAGTCGGCAAGCTGGATTGCCTCGACTCTCGCGGTTTTTTCTGTGCAGTACTTCCCCGCCGTAAAAATTTCTTTCACTATCAGCTGGCCGTTGTCTGGCATGGACAGCAGAATCTGATTGATGACCCTTATCGTTTTGGTCCGCTGATCCAGGATATGGATGCATGGCTGTTATCTGAAGGTACGCATCTGCGACCTTACGAAACGCTGGGTGCGCATGCGGATACCATGGATGGCGTCACCGGTACTCGTTTCTCCGTCTGGGCACCCAACGCCCAGCGTGTTTCGGTGGTTGGTCAGTTCAACTACTGGGATGGCCGTCGCCACCCGATGCGCCTGCGTAAAGAAAGCGGTATCTGGGAGTTGTTTATCCCCGGTGCGCAGCATGGTCAGCTGTATAAATACGAGATGATCGATGCCAACGGTAAGCTGCGGATTAAAGCCGACCCTTACGCGTTTGAAGCGCAAATGCGCCCGGAAACCGCGTCACTTATTTGCGGTCTGCCGGAAAAAGTGGTGCAAAGCGAGGAGCGTAAAAAAGCCAATCAGTTTGATGCGCCGATCTCTATCTATGAAGTACATCTGGGTTCATGGCGTCGTCATACCGATAACAACTTCTGGCTGAGCTACCGCGAGCTGGCGGATCAGTTAGTGCCTTACGCCAAGTGGATGGGCTTTACCCACCTCGAACTGTTGCCGATTAACGAGCATCCGTTCGACGGTAGCTGGGGTTACCAACCTACCGGCATGTATGCGCCGACCCGTCGCTTCGGGACGCGTGATGATTTCCGCTATTTCGTGAATGCCGCGCATCAGGCGGGGCTGAACGTCATTCTCGACTGGGTGCCGGGCCATTTCCCATCGGACGACTTTGGTTTGGCAGAGTTTGATGGCACTAACCTTTATGAGCACAGCGACCCGCGCGAAGGGTATCACCAGGACTGGAACACGCTGATCTACAACTACGGTCGCCGTGAAGTCAGCAACTACCTGGTGGGTAATGCTCTGTACTGGATTGAACGTTTTGGGATCGACGCGTTGCGCGTGGATGCCGTGGCGTCGATGATTTATCGCGACTACAGCCGCAAAGAAGGGGAATGGATCCCAAACGAATTTGGTGGTCGTGAAAACCTTGAAGCCATTGAGTTTTTGCGCAATACCAACCGCATTCTTGGCGAGCAAGTTCCGGGCGCGGTGAGCATGGCGGAAGAGTCCACCGACTTTGCCGGCGTTTCAAGACCACAGGATATGGGCGGTTTAGGGTTCTGGTATAAGTGGAACCTCGGCTGGATGCACGACACGCTGGACTACATGAAGCTGGACCCGATTCATCGTCAGTACCATCACGACAAGCTGACCTTCGGCATGCTGTACAACTACACCGAAAACTTTGTCCTGCCGCTGTCGCATGATGAAGTGGTACACGGTAAAAAATCCATTCTCGATCGCATGCCGGGAGACGCATGGCAGAAGTTTGCCAACCTGCGCGCCTACTACGGCTGGATGTGGGCCTTCCCGGGCAAAAAACTGCTGTTTATGGGCAACGAGTTTGCGCAGGGACGTGAATGGAACCATGACGCCAGCCTCGACTGGCACCTGCTGGAAGGTGGCGATAACTGGCACCACGGCGTACAGCGTCTGGTGCGCGATCTGAACCACACCTACCGTCATCACAAAGCGCTGCACGAGCTCGACTTTGACGCCTATGGCTTTGAGTGGCTGGTGGTAGATGACAATGAACGTTCGGTGCTGGCTTTCGTGCGTCGTGACAAGGTCGGCAATGAAATCATCGTGGTCAGTAACTTTACGCCTGTGCCCCGCCACGGCTATCGCTTCGGTATCAATCAGCCAGGCAAATGGCGTGAGATCCTCAATACCGACTCGATGCATTACCACGGCAGCAATACCGGTAACGGCGGTGCGGTGCACAGCGATGAAATCGCCAGCCATGGTCGTCAGCACTCACTGAGCCTCACGTTACCGCCGTTGGCAACGATTTGGCTGGTCCGGGAGGGGTAATGACGCAACTGGCAACCGGCAACGCCACCCCCCATGGTGCAACGTATGACGGCCATGGTGTCAATTTCACACTCTTCTCGGCCCACGCTGAACGCGTTGAATTATGCGTATTCGATGAGCAAGGGTGCGAACTTCGCTATGACCTGCCGGGGCGTAGCGGTGATGTCTGGCATGGCTATCTGGCCAACGCCCGGCCCGGTCTGCGCTATGGCTATCGTGTTCATGGCCCATGGCAACCGCAGCAGGGCCACCGGTTTAATCCGGCCAAGCTGCTGCTTGACCCTTGCGCCCGTCGGGTGGATGGCGAGTTAAAAGATAACCCGCTGCTGCACGGTGGGCTAAATGAACCGGATCATCATGATAATGCCACCATCGCGCTGAAGGGCGTGGTGGTGTCCGATCATTATGACTGGGAGGATGATGCCCCGCCGCGCACGCCGTGGGGCAATACCGTGATTTACGAAGCGCATGTCAAAGGGTTGACGTATTTGCATCCTGAGCTGCCGGAAGAGATTCGCGGAACCTACAAAGCGCTGGGCCATCCAGTGATGATCGATTACTTCAAGCGCCTCGGCATTACCGCGCTGGAGCTGCTGCCGGTGGCGCATTTTGCCAGCGAACCACGGCTTCAACGGCTGGGGCTGTCGAACTATTGGGGCTACAACCCGGTAGCGATGTTCGCGCTGCATCCGGCCTATGCCTGTTCGCCGGAGAGTGCGCTTGATGAGTTTCGCGACGCGGTAAAAGCGCTGCACAAAGCGGGGATTGAGGTCATTCTCGATATCGTTTTGAACCACAGCGCCGAGCTGGATCTCGAAGGCCCCGTCTTCTCGCTGCGCGGAATTGATAACCGTAGCTATTATTGGATCAGGGACGATGGTGATTACTACAACTGGACCGGTTGTGGGAACACCCTCAATCTGAGCCATCCCGGCGTTGTGGAATACGCATGTGAATGCCTGCGCTACTGGGTTGAAACCTGCCATGTGGATGGTTTTCGTTTTGATTTGGCTTCCGTCATGGGGCGTACACCTGCGTTTCGTCAGGATGCGCCGCTGTTTACCGCGATCCAAAACTGTCCGCAGCTCTCACGCGTTAAGCTGATTGCGGAACCGTGGGATATTGGTGAAGGCGGCTATCAGGTGGGGAATTTCCCTCCGCCGTTTGCCGAGTGGAATGACCATTTCCGCGATGCGACCCGACGCTTCTGGCTCCAGCGTAATCTCTCGTTGGGTGAGTTTGCCGGGCGTTTTGCCGCATCAAGCGACGTGTTTAAACGCAATGGTCGCAAACCCAGCGCGACGGTCAATCTGGTGACTGCGCACGACGGTTTTACGCTACGCGACTGTGTGTGCTTCACAAATAAGCACAATGAAGCGAATGGTGAGGAAAATCGCGACGGCACTAGCAATAACTACAGCGACAATCATGGTAAAGAAGGATTAGGCGGCACGCTGGACCTGATTGAGCGGCGGCGCGACAGCATTCATGCGCTGTTAACCACGCTGTTGCTCTCCCAGGGGACGCCGATGTTGCTGGCGGGCGATGAGCATGGTCATAGCCAGCACGGCAACAATAACGCTTACTGCCAGGATAACGTCCTAACCTGGCTGGACTGGCAGCAGGCAAACAGCGGACTAACCACATTTACCGCAGCCCTGATCCATCTTCGTCAGCAAATTCCTGCATTAACGGGTGATCGCTGGTGGGAAGAGGGCGATGGCAATGTTCGTTGGCTGAATAAGTACGCACAACCCTTAAGTGCGGATGAGTGGCAAAACGGCCCGAGGCAGATGCAAATCCTGCTTTCAGACCGTTTTCTGATTGCAATAAATGCCACGCTTGAGGTGACAGATATCGTTTTACCTGAAGGGGGATGGTGCGCCGTTCCCCCATTTGCCGGAGAGGATAATCCGGTGCTTACGGCTGTCTGGCAGGGACCTGCGCACGGACTGTGTGTGTTCCAGAGAAGATAAAAAAGGAGTTAGTCATGGTGAGTTTAGAGAAGAACGATCGTGTAATGTTGGCGCGCCAGCTGCCATTAAAATCTGTTGCCCTGATCCTGGCCGGTGGCCGCGGTACCCGCTTAAAAGATTTAACCAACAAACGTGCCAAACCTGCTGTGCACTTTGGCGGTAAGTTCCGCATTATCGATTTTGCCTTATCCAACTGTATTAACTCCGGGATCCGTCGCATTGGCGTGATCACCCAGTACCAGTCCCACACGCTTGTGCAGCACATTCAGCGCGGCTGGTCATTCTTTAGCGAAGAGATGAATGAGTTTGTCGATTTGCTGCCTGCCCAGCAGAGAATGCAGGGTGAAAACTGGTATCGCGGCACGGCGGATGCGGTGACCCAAAACCTGGACATCATTCGACGCTATAAAGCGGAATATGTGGTGATCCTCGCGGGCGATCATATCTACAAGCAGGACTACTCACGCATGCTGATCGACCACGTCGAGAAAGGCGCGCGTTGCACAGTGGCCTGTATGCCAGTGCCTATTGAAGAGGCCAGCGCGTTTGGCGTAATGGACGTGGACGACAGCGACAAAATTATCGAGTTTGTTGAAAAACCCGCTAACCCGCCAGCCATGCCAGGCGACCCGACCAAATCTCTTGCCAGTATGGGGATCTACGTTTTCAACGCCGATTATCTGTATGAATTGCTGGCGGAAGATGACCTCGATGAAAACTCCAGTCACGATTTCGGTAAAGACATTATCCCGAAAATCACCGAAGCTGGCATGGCGTATGCACATCCATTCCCGTTGTCCTGCGTGCAGTCTGACCCGGAATCCGAGCCGTACTGGCGTGATGTGGGTACGCTGGAAGCCTACTGGAAGGCGAACCTCGATCTGGCTTCGGTGACGCCTGAACTGGACATGTACGACCAGGACTGGCCAATCCGTACGCACATGGAATCGCTGCCACCGGCAAAATTTGTTCAGGACCGTTCCGGCAGCCACGGAATGACGCTGAACTCGCTGGTTTCTGGCGGATGCATAATTTCAGGTTCGGTGGTGGTGCAGTCCGTTCTGTTCCCGCGAGTGCGGGTGAATTCATTCTGTAACATTGATTCGGCAGTGTTGTTACCTGAAGTGTGGGTGGGACGTTCGTGCCGCTTACGTCGTTGCATTATCGACCGCGCCTGCGTTATTCCTGAAGGCATGATAATTGGTGAAAATGCGGAAGAAGATGCACGTCGTTTCTACCGTTCAGAGGAAGGTATTGTGCTGGTCACGCGTGAAATGCTGCGCAAACTGCAGATCAAACAGGAGCGATAATGCAGGTTTTACACGTTTGTTCAGAGATGTTCCCCCTGTTAAAAACCGGGGGACTGGCGGATGTTCTTGGGGCGTTACCCGCAGCGCAAATAGCGGACGGCGTGGATGCCCGCGTGCTGCTCCCGGCATTTCCTGATATTCGTCGCGGCATTCCCGATGCACAGGTCGTGACGCGTCGGGATACCTTCGCCGGACGTATCACGTTGCTGTTCGGGCATTTCAACGGCGTGGGTATTTACCTGATTGACGCGCCGCATCTCTATGACCGCCCCGGTAGTCCGTATCACGACACTAACCTGTTTGCTTATACCGATAACGTGCAGCGTTTTGCATTGCTGGGCTGGGTTGGCTGTGAAATGGCCTGTGGCCTTGACCCATTCTGGCGCCCGGATGTGGTGCATGCGCACGACTGGCATGCGGGTCTGGCTCCGGCGTATCTGGCGGCGCGCGGCCATCCGGCGAAATCGGTGTTCACCGTCCACAACCTGGCGTATCAAGGCATGTTTTATGCAAAGCATATGGATGACATCCAATTGCCATGGTCGTTCTTTAATGTGCACGGACTGGAGTTTAACGGGCAGATTTCGTTTCTGAAGGCAGGGTTGTACTACGCCGACCACATTACGGCGGTCAGTCCGACCTACGCGCGGGAAATTACCGAGCCGCAGTTTGCCTACGGCATGGAAGGTCTGTTGCAGCAACGTCATCGCGAAGGGCGCCTTTCCGGCGTGCTGAACGGCGTTGATGAAAAAATCTGGAGCCCGGAAACCGATCTCCTGCTGGCATCGCGATATACGCGCGACACGCTGGAGGAGAAGGCAGAAAACAAACGTCAGCTTCAGATAGCGATGGGACTTAAGGTCAACGATAAAGTACCGCTGTTTGCTGTGGTGAGCCGTCTGACCAGTCAAAAAGGGCTGGATCTGGTGCTGGAAGCGCTGCCGGGGTTGTTAGAGCAGGGTGGACAGCTGGCATTGCTAGGCGCGGGCGATCCGGTATTACAGGAAGGATTCCTCGCCGCAGCGGCGGAACATCCAGGACAGGTGGGTGTGCAGATCGGCTATCACGAAGCCTTCTCGCACCGCATCATGGGTGGGGCCGATGTGATATTGGTTCCCAGCCGTTTTGAGCCGTGTGGCTTAACGCAGTTGTATGGACTGAAGTACGGCACGCTGCCGCTGGTGCGGCGCACCGGTGGGCTGGCTGATACAGTCTCTGACAGTTCGCTGGAAAACCTGGCGGACGGTATCGCCAGTGGGTTTGTATTTGAAGATAGTAATGCCTGGTCGCTGTTACGCGCGATCCGGCGTGCTTTCGTATTGTGGTCCCGGCCTTCGCTTTGGCGGTTTGTACAACGTCAGGCCATGACCATGGATTTTAGCTGGCAAGTCGCGGCGAAGTCATACCGTGAGCTTTACTATCGCTTGAAATAGATATCCAGGAATCACCTATATGAATGCTCCATTTACTTATGCATCGCCCACACTCAGCGTAGAGGCACTTAAGCATTCTATTGCCTATAAGCTGATGTTCACGATTGGTAAGGACCCGGTCATTGCCAATAAACATGAGTGGCTGAACGCCACGTTGTTCGCGGTGCGCGACCGTCTCGTGGAGCGCTGGCTGCGTTCTAACCGTGCGCAATTATCTCAGGAAACTCGTCAGGTCTATTACCTGTCTATGGAGTTTCTGATTGGCCGCACGCTTTCCAATGCACTGTTATCGCTGGGCATTTATGACGATGTCAAAAATGCGCTGGAAGGAATGGGGTTGGATCTTGAAGATCTGATCGACGAAGAAAACGACCCGGGTCTTGGCAATGGCGGTCTCGGGCGCCTGGCGGCCTGCTTTCTGGACTCTCTGGCAACGCTGGGATTGCCGGGACGCGGCTACGGTATTCGTTATGACTACGGCATGTTCAAGCAGAACATTGTTGATGGCCGCCAGAAAGAGTCGCCGGACTACTGGCTGGAATACGGTAACCCGTGGGAATTCAAACGCCACAACACGCGCTACAAAGTGCGTTTTGGCGGGCGCATTCAGCAGGAAGGTAAGAAAACGCGCTGGATAGAAACCGAAGAGATCCTCGCGGTCGCCTACGACCAGATTATCCCCGGCTACGACACCGACGCCACCAACACGCTGCGTCTGTGGAATGCCCAGGCCAGTAGCGAGATTAATCTCGGTAAATTTAACCAGGGCGACTACTTTGCGGCGGTGGAAGATAAAAACCACTCCGAGAACGTCTCCCGCGTACTGTACCCGGACGACTCCACCTATTCAGGACGTGAACTGCGGCTGCGCCAGGAGTATTTCCTGGTCTCCTCCACGGTGCAGGACATTCTGAGCCGTCATTACCAGCTGCACAAAACCTACGACAACCTGGCGGATAAAATTGCCATTCACCTCAACGACACCCATCCGGTGCTGTCGATCCCAGAGCTAATGCGTTTGCTGATCGATGAGCATAAGTTCAGCTGGGACGATGCGTTTGAGGTCTGCTGCCAGGTCTTCTCGTATACCAACCACACTTTGATGAGCGAAGCGCTGGAGACCTGGCCTGTCGATATGCTGGGCAAAATTCTGCCGCGCCATCTGCAAATCATCTTTGAAATCAACGACTACTTCCTGAAAACGTTACAGGAACAGTATCCGAACGATACCGATCTGCTGGGGCGGACGTCGATTATCGATGAATCTAACGGCCGTCGTGTGCGTATGGCATGGCTGGCGGTGGTGGTGAGCCACAAGGTTAACGGCGTTTCCGAGCTGCACTCCAACCTGATGGTGCAGTCACTGTTTGCTGATTTTGCGAAGATTTTCCCGACTCGTTTTTGCAACGTCACCAATGGCGTGACGCCGCGTCGCTGGCTGGCGCTAGCCAACCCGTCGCTCTCTGAAGTGCTGGATGAGAACATTGGACGCACCTGGCGAACCGATCTCAGCCAGCTCAGTGAGCTTGAGCAGCACTGCGATTACCCGCTGGTAAATCAGGCGGTGCGCCGCGCGAAGCTGGAGAATAAAAAGCGTCTGGCCACGCTTATTGCCCAGCAGCTGAACGTGGTGGTGAACCCGAAATCGCTGTTTGATGTGCAGATAAAGCGTATTCACGAATACAAACGTCAGTTGATGAACGTGCTGCATGTGATTACCCGCTACAACCGCATTAAGGCCGATCCTGACGCTGAGTGGGTACCGCGTGTGAATATCTTCGCAGGTAAAGCGGCTTCTGCTTATTACATGGCGAAACACATCATTCACCTGATCAACGACGTCGCGAAAGTGATCAACAACGATCCGCAAATTGGCGACAAGCTGAAAGTGGTGTTTATCCCCAACTACAGCGTCAGCCTGGCGCAGGTGATTATTCCTGCTGCCGATCTGTCTGAGCAGATTTCTCTGGCCGGGACCGAAGCCTCCGGTACCAGTAATATGAAATTTGCTCTTAACGGCGCGCTGACCATCGGGACGCTGGACGGTGCCAACGTTGAGATGTTGGAGCATGTGGGCGCAGAAAATATCTTTATCTTTGGTAATACGGCGGAAGAGGTCGAGGCTTTACGCAGCCAGGGCTACAAGCCGCGTGAGTATTACGAGAAAGATGAAGAGCTGCACCAGGTGCTGACGCAGATCGGCAGCGGCGTATTCAGCCCTGAGGAGCCGGGACGCTATCGCGACCTGGTGGATTCGCTGATTAACTTTGGCGACCACTATCAGGTTCTGGCGGATTATCGCAGCTACGTTGATTGCCAGGATAAGGTTGATGAACTGTATCGTCACCCGGAAGAGTGGACCACCAAGTCGATGATTAATATCGCCAACATGGGGTACTTCTCGTCGGACAGGACGATCAAAGAGTACGCCGAAAACATCTGGCATATTGATTCGGTGCGGTTGTAATAAGGGATAGGACTACCTGTAGGCCGGATAAGGCGCTAGCCGCCATCCGGCAAAAGGCCCGATAGCGATGACGCTTACCGGGCCTACAGGGCGCTCGTTGCCGGGGGCGCTTCGCTTGCCCGGCCTACGTTCGTGTACTTGCTTACGACGCCAGCGACAGCTGGTGTTTCTCGATATACTCCGCCAGCCACTGGGTCATGCGTGACTGCTGCTCAGCGTTCAGCCACATACCTTCTTTCGTGCGACGCCACAGCGCATCTTCCGCGCGACGAACCCATTCGTGATCGACCAGATATTTCAGCTCGGCCTCATAAAACTCATGGCCAAAGTCTTCACCTAACTCGGCAAGCGAGGTGGCTTCGCCGATGACCCATTCGGTGTTGCTGCCGTAGGTGCGAGAATAATGGCGTGCCAGCGACTCGGTCAGGAACGGGTATCGACGGCGCAGTTTGGCTGCGTAATCTTCGCGATCGCCGCCAATGTCACCGCCAGGCAGAATGCACTCTTTCGTCCACGCCGGACCAATTCCCTGATAGTACGATGCCAGTTTTTCCATCGCGTGCTCAGCCAGCTTACGATAGGTCGTCAGCTTACCGCCAAAGACCGACAGCAGCGGCGCTTTGCCGTTTTCGTCGTGGATATCCAGCGTGTAATCACGGGTGATCGCCTGCGGTGAGTCAGACTCGTCATCGCACAGCGGACGCACGCCCGAGTAAGTCCAGACGATATCACCACGGCCCAGCTGTTTCTTAAAGTGCGCGTTGTAGACCTTCAGCAGGTAATTGATTTCGCTTTCATCAATTTTCACTGCTTTCGGATCGCCTTTGTATTCAACGTCTGTCGTCCCAATGATCGAGAATTCATCCATCCATGGGATAACAAACACAATGCGTTTATCTTCGTTTTGCAGAATATAAGCTTGCTTCTGGGTATGTACGCGCGGCACTACGATGTGGCTGCCTTTAATCAGGCGAATGCCGTACGGCGATGGCAGGTGCATACCGTCGTCGAAGAACTCTTTCACCCACGGACCGGTGGCGTTGACCAGGCCACGCGCCTGCCAGGTGTATTTTTTGCCGGTATCGATATCTTCAGCTTCAACAATCCACAGACCGTTTTCACGGCGAGCAGAAGTGGCGCGAGTGCGGGTTAATACTTCTCCGCCTTTGCGTACGACCATTTGGGCGTTTGCCAAAACCAGTCGCGCATCGTCTACCCAGCAGTCAGAATATTCGAAACCGCGCACAATCTCAGGTTTCATTACGGAATCTGCGCCAAAACGCAAACCGGTAGAACTTGGCAAACTGGTGCGTTTGCCCAGATGATCGTACATAAACAAACCAATGCGGATCATCCACGCCGGACGCAGGTGCGGGCGGTGGGGCAGACGAAAGCGCATCGGGAAGGCGATATGCGGTGCCATTTTCAACAGCACTTCACGTTCGGCCAGCGCTTCGCTTACCAGACGAAATTCGTAGTGTTCCAGGTAGCGCAGGCCACCGTGGATGAGTTTGGAGCTAGCGGAAGAGGTGGCGCAGGCTAAATCCTGCGCTTCCAGCATCAGCACGGATAAACCGCGTCCAGCGGCATCTGCCGCGATACCGGCACCGTTGATGCCTCCACCTATCACAATCAGATCTTTGGTTTCCATGCTGGCCTCTCGCACTTTCGTTATAGCTCATTAATGTTCGTTATCGAGCATAATAGCAAAGAATCGCGCCATTGGTAACATCGGATAAACAATTTACAGTGATACATATAACATTATGGCGTTTAACTGCCGTCGGGACGTACACTAAGCAGTAACATGTCCGAAAAGCGTCACCTGCCATATAAAGAAGAGAGAGCAATGGATCAGTTTGAATGTATTAATGTCGAAGAAGCGCATCAGAAGCTGCATCAGGGTAGCGCGGTGTTAGTGGATATCCGTGATCCGCAAAGCTATGCCATGGGTCATGCCCCGCAGGCGTTTCATCTGACGAACGACACGCTGGGGTCATTTATGCGCGAGCATGATTTCGACACCGCCGTGTTGGTGATGTGTTATCACGGCAACAGCAGTAAAGGCGCGGCGCAATATCTTCTTCAGCAGGGCTATGACGCGGTTTACAGCGTTGACGGCGGCTTCGACGCCTGGCATCGACACTTTCCGGCAGAAGTGGCATACGGTTCGTAAGCTAACAAAGATGCAGCCTGAAACGGGCAGGGTATATATACTGTCCTCTTTTGTGTGGATGAAGCGACAGCAACCATGTTGATGATTACCTCTTTTGCTAACCCCCGCGTGGCGCAGGCATTTGTTGATTATATGGCGACACAGGGCGTTACCCTGACGATTCAACAACATCAGCAAACGGATGTCTGGCTGGCGGATGAGTCCCAGGCCGAGCGCGTGCATGCTGAACTGGCGCGATTTCTGGAGAATCCGGGCGATCCGCGCTACCTCGCGGCAAGCTGGCAGTCGGGTCAGACCGACAGCGGTCTGCACTACCAGCGTTATCCGTTCCTGGCCACATTGCGCGAACGCGCAGGTCCGGTAACCTGGTTGGTGATGGCCGCGTGTGTGCTGGTGTTTATTGCGATGAACGTGCTGGGCGACCAGGCGGTGATGCTCTGGCTGGCATGGCCGTTTGACCCTTCGCTGAAATTTGAATTCTGGCGTTATTTCACCCACGCTTTTATGCACTTCTCGCTGATGCATATTCTGTTCAACCTGTTGTGGTGGTGGTATCTCGGCGGTGCGGTTGAAAAGCGTCTGGGCAGTGGAAAACTGATTGTAATTACCGTGATCAGCGCCCTGTTGAGCGGCTATGTTCAGCAGAAATTTAGCGGCCCGTGGTTTGGTGGACTGTCTGGCGTGGTATATGCGCTGATGGGCTACGTGTGGTTGCGCGGCGAGCGCGATCCGCAAAGCGGTATTTTCCTGCAGCGTGGTTTGATTATCTTTGCTTTGATCTGGATTGTTGCCGGCTGGTTTGATCTATTCGGCATGTCGATGGCGAATGGCGCTCATATCGCCGGATTGGCCGTGGGTCTGGCAATGGCGTTTGCCGATACTATAAATGTACGAAAACGAACTTGACTCAAGTTTTGTGGTGCCGGAAGGCGGTGTGCGTTTGGACCAATTTGTAGGCCGGATAAGCGTCAGCGCATCCGGCAAAATTTCAGGGAACCATAATGAAGCAAACACAACGACATGACGCGATCATCGAGCTGGTAAAAAAACAGGGATACGTCAGTACTGAAGAGCTGGTGGAGCATTTCTCCGTCAGCCCGCAGACGATTCGCCGCGATCTTAACGATCTGGCCGATCAGAACATGATTTTGCGCCATCACGGAGGCGCGGCGCTGCCATCCAGCTCGGTCAACACCCCGTGGCATGACCGTAAAGCGACGCAGACTGCGGAAAAAGAGCGCATTGCCCGCAAAGTTGCCACGCAGATCCCGAACGGCTCTACGCTGTTTATTGATATCGGAACCACGCCGGAAGCGGTGGCTCACGCGCTGCTTAATCACAGCAATTTACGTATTGTGACCAACAACCTCAATGTGGCGAACACGCTGATGGCGAAAGAGGATTTCCGCATAATCCTCGCCGGTGGTGAACTGCGTAGCCGCGACGGCGGTATTATGGGTGAAGCGACCCTCGACTTTATTTCTCAGTTCCGTCTGGACTTCGGCATCTTAGGGATCAGCGGCATCGACACCGATGGTTCTCTTCTGGAGTTTGATTATCACGAAGTTCGCACCAAACGCGCGATCATTGAGAATTCACGGCATGTGATGCTGGTGGTGGACCACTCGAAGTTTGGGCGTAACGCGATGGTGAATATGGGCAGCATCAGCATGGTGGATGCGGTATATACCGACACGCTGCCGCCTGCTGGTGTGATGCAGGTGATTGCTGACCATCATATCCAGTTAGAGCTGTGCTAAGGTAATTCCCGGCCTGATAAGCGTTGCGTATCAGGCATTAACTAAACGCCGTACCCCATCATCTTCAGCAGCTTCTGCGCATGTTGCACCGCATCCTGGCGATGTGCGACGCCGAGCTTTTGGTACAAATTGCGGATGTGCGTCTTGATGGTCGTTGCCGCGACGGCCAGCTCTCCGGCGATCTGCTCGTTGCTGTAGCCCGAATAAATCAGTCCCAGAACCTGCCATTCGCGCTGGGTCAGCGGGCTGGTGCGGATAAGCTCCGGCACTTCCGGGTGAGTAAGCAGACGCTCAACGAACCCTTCATCGAAGTGGGCAAATTTATGGCGGTGGTGCTGGTTAATCTCACGCAAAATGCGCTGGGCGCGGTGCTGATCGAGTTCCGGTAAGGTATTGAGCTGAATCAGCTGACGCAGTTGTTGCGCCATGGCCTCGCCTTCGATAACAAAGTGGCTGATGAATCCGGTGCGGTTCGCCAGCTGTAGGGCGTCGAGTAACACACGCTGGGCGTCATTTTTGCGCCCTGCCTGCCAGTAGAGCTGATTAAGCAGCAACAGGTTACGGTTCAGATCGCTCATCAGGCGCAGATTGCGCGCATTTTCATTCAACTCTTCCAGCACAATCTCAGCCGGTTCAAACTCGCCGAGCAGGATTTGCGCGCGAGCGATGTTGCGCCACTGGCTTTGCAGGAAGTGGTTATTGGCGAATTCTGGTTTTGGCGTGTGGCGCAGCCAGTTGGCGGCCGAGTTTTTGTCGCCCACCATTTGCCAGTAAATCACCCGCACCTTATCGGCGTTGGAGATCCAGTCGCTGTGATAGTGACCGTTGCCCAGCAGGTTTTCCAGACGGTTGAGCAGGCTGCGAGCGTTATCAAGATCGCCCCGCGCAAGTGAACACTGAACCAGCAGCGCCAGACACTGTAGCTGTTGCTGCGGCTGGAAAGTGGAAAGCAGTTCAATACCGCTACGGGCAGAGGCTTCTGATTCGTCCAGACGCGCCCATGCCCACAGTAGCTGCGCACGAATACGTACCAGAAATTCGTGCATCGGCAGCTGTTCCAGGTGCTGCTCTTTGATCAGCTGGAATGCTTTTTCCTGAGTTTCCCAGGCGGCCTGTAAAAAGCCCTGGGCAAACAAAATTTCGCTTTGCTGGATAAGACTCCACAGCGCGTAATGCCAGACGTCATGATGACGCGCCATTTGCTCGGTTTGCTGCATTAACGCCAGAGAGCGCGTGAGATCGCCCTTACAGTGCAGGACTTCGCCGTGCACCGAGGTGGCGACGATCCGGCTATAGAACCAGGCGATGGGTAACTCATCCAGGGCCAGTTTCGCCAGGCGTTCGGCTTCGTCAGGGTTGCCGTCGTTAATCGCTACCTGCGCCCGTAAAGCGTTGAATTCGGCGTGCAGTGTCGGCTCCATGTCGCCTTTCATTTCCTGCTCTGCGCGCGCCAGCAAGGTGTTAACCTCTCCGTAGCGGTGCTGGCTTTGCATCAGCCAGGCTTGCAACAGAACCAGACGCGGATTTTCCAGCAGGCTTTCCCACGGCAGGGCTTTCAGCGACTCTTCCAGTAACGTCAGCTCGCTATGGTTAAACAGTCCCCACGCATGATTCAGCAGGATATCGCGTAGCATATGGGCGTCGCCGGCTGCCAGCGCGTGGTGGATAGCTTCGCTGGGGAAGCCTTGCGCCATCCAGCTTTCGGCGGCGGCGCGGTGTATTTCGGGCAGTTCGTTCGCCAGCTCCCATTGGCAGCGCTGGCGTAAAAAGCTGCCAAACAGCGGGTGATAGCTGAACCACTCGCCAACGTCATCCATCCGCTGCAGGAATAACCCCTGGCGCTCAATTTCTTCCAGCCGCATCTGGCCGTTTTCTTCCCCGGTAACGCGGACGATTAGCGCATCGTTCATGGAACGCAGAATGGCGCTTTTCAGCAGGAAGTGACGGGTGCCGAGGTCGACGCTGTCCAGCACTTCATCAACCAGATAATCGGACAAATGGCTGGCGTTGATCCCCGCGAGGCGTCGTGCCGACTGGTGAGCAGAGTTATTATTCTGACGGGCGGAAAGGGCGATCAGTTGTAACGCTGTGGCCCAGCCAGCAACGTCATCGCACATCCGGCTGCTTTCTGCCGCTTCAATGGGAGAGGACAAACGTCGGTCGAAAAATTGTTTGGCTTCCTGATGGTTAAAGGCCAACTGTTGGCTGCCTATCTCCAGCAGTTGATCGCGTACCCGCAGGTTGGCAATACCCAACTGCGGCAGATTGCGCGACAGCACGACCAGCGTGAGGTTCTCAGGCTGGTGACGCAGGAAGAAACGCATCGCTTCGTGAATGGCCGGGTTAGAGATCAGATGATAATCATCTACTACCAGGTAGAGCGGGCGGTGCCACTCGGCCAGTTCGATAAATAGCTGGGCAAACAGTGATGTCAGGCTGGCGTACTGACGTTTTTGCACCATTGCTTCACTGGTGGTGCAGTGTCCACCTGTTGCCTGTTGGATAGCGGCGATCAGATAACTGGCAAAGCGCTCTTGCTGATTATCGCCCTCATCCAGAGAATACCAGCCTAAATCATTTTTCCCTGCCGCCCATTGTGAAACCAGCGTCGTTTTTCCATAACCAGCAGGACTTGTTATCAGGGCAAGCCTGAAATTGTTCGCGCCGGAAAGTTTAGCCAACAGGCGCTCACGAACCACCGTATGGTCGAGTCGAACCGGACGACTTAATTTAGACGGAATCAACATAAGTTAGTCACTTCACTGTGTGAAAATAGGGAAGAATGATTTTTTTTGCGCTTCGTAATTAATAGATATAAGGTCGGCCAGATTGGTGTTTTATGCAAGCTAAGCGGACTTTTTGTGTGTCTGATTTTGCACTATGTCACAAATCTATACATCTATTGCAATAAATGCTTTAAAGAGTCGCAACAGGCGTGGCGACTGGATCCGTTGTAATTTTGACTGTGTCGAAAAATCCCTCTCTTTTTATATGGTTACTCAAATAGCTAATGAATATCACCGAATCTTGTGGCCGACTTAAAAGTTTTATGTGAATTATCTTATCGGGCACAGATATTTCAGGTTAGAAACTATTTCCCTATTTACACATTGTTTCTCATCGTCATATCGCTATTTGATATTGTCGATTAATCCTTTGTTACTAATGCGTCATTCGAAGAGCGTTATGCGGGGTTTGCGCGAATTTACGGGCAATTACCTCCCCTTTAAGTGGCGGAGATCACACTTTTATGCTCATCCCCGCTCCTCCTCCCTCCCTAATCCGTGCCAGGATGAGGAATGTCAACCACGAGCCAGGCAAACTAGCGATAACGTTGTTTTATTACCTAAGGATCTGGAACCCCTATGTCACAGCCTACTTTCAACAAAGATCAATTTCAGGCTGCCCTGACGCGTCAGTGGCAGCGCTTCGGTTTACTGTCGGCTCAAGAAATGACGTCGCGCCAGTGGTGGCAGGCAGTGAGTGGGGCGTTGGCTGAGTTACTCAGCGCCCAGCCTGCGGCAAAACCGGCAAAAAATCAGCGTCACGTTAACTACATCTCGATGGAGTTTTTGATTGGTCGCCTGACCGGCAACAATTTACTCAACCTCGGCTGGTATCAGGTGGTGAGCGATGAGCTGAAAGCGCATGACGTCAACCTGACAGACCTGCTGGAAGAAGAGATCGATCCGGCGTTGGGTAACGGTGGATTGGGACGCCTGGCGGCCTGCTTCCTTGATTCGATGGCGACAGTCGGCCAGTCGGCGACGGGCTATGGCCTCAACTACCAGTACGGCCTGTTCCGTCAGTCGTTTGCCGATGGCCAACAGATGGAAGCCCCGGATGACTGGCATCGTGGCAGCTACCCGTGGTTCCGTCACAACGAGGCGCTGGATGTGCAGGTTGGGATTGGTGGCAAGGTCACCAAAGAAGGGCACTGGGAGCCAGGGTTTACCATCACCGGCCAGGCATGGGATCTGCCGGTTCTCGGTTACCGTAACGGCGTAGCGCAACCGCTGCGTCTGTGGCAGGCCAGCCATGCGCACCCGTTTAACCTGACCAAATTTAATGACGGCGATTTCCTGCGCGCAGAGCAGCAGGGCATCGACGCTGAAAAACTGACGAAAGTGCTGTACCCGAACGATAACCACACCGCGGGTAAAAAGCTGCGCCTGATGCAGCAGTACTTCCAGTGCGCCTGCTCCGTAGCCGACATTCTGCGCCGCCATCATCTGGCAGGGCGTAAGCTGCACGAACTGGCTGATTACGAAGTCATTCAACTTAACGATACTCACCCGACTATCGCGATCCCTGAACTGCTGCGCGTGCTGATTGATGAGCACCAGATGAGCTGGGACGATGCGTGGGCGATTACCAGCAAGACCTTCGCTTACACCAACCACACCCTGATGCCGGAAGCGTTAGAGTGCTGGGATGAGAAACTGGTGAAAGCACTCCTGCCGCGCCACATGCAAATCATCAAAGAGATTAACGACCGCTTTAAGACGTTGGTTGATAAAACCTGGCCGGGTGATGCTGAAGTCTGGGCGAAGCTGGCAGTGGTGCACAGTAAACAGGTGCGTATGGCCAACATGTGCGTGGTCAGCGGTTTTGCGGTCAACGGTGTGGCGGCGCTGCACTCCGATCTGGTAGTGAAAGATCTGTTCCCGGAATATCACCAGCTCTGGCCGAACAAATTCCATAACGTCACCAACGGGATTACTCCGCGTCGCTGGATTAAGCAATGCAACCCGGCGCTTGCCGCACTGCTGGATAAATCGCTGAAAAAAGAGTGGGCTAACGATCTCGATCAGCTGATCAATCTGGAAAAATACGCCGACGACGCGAAGTTCCGCCAGCAGTATCGTGACATCAAACTGGCGAACAAAGAGCGCCTGGTGAAGTTTATTAAAGCGCGTACCGGTATTGAAATAACGACTAACGCTATCTTTGATATTCAGATTAAACGTCTGCATGAGTACAAGCGCCAGCACCTGAATCTGCTGCATATTCTGGCGTTGTACAAAGAAATCCGTGAGAACCCGCAGGCAGATCGCGTGCCGCGCGTATTCCTGTTTGGCGCAAAAGCTGCTCCGGGTTACTACCTGGCGAAAAATATCATCTTCGCCATCAACCAGGTTGCACAAACCATCAATAACGACCCGAAAGTCGGCGACAAGCTGAAGGTCGTCTTCCTGCCGGATTATTGTGTCTCGGCGGCGGAAATGCTGATTCCGGCGGCGGATATCTCTGAACAGATTTCAACCGCAGGGAAAGAGGCTTCCGGCACCGGTAACATGAAGCTGGCGCTGAACGGTGCGTTAACCGTAGGTACGCTGGATGGCGCAAACGTCGAAATCGCCGAGAAGGTGGGTGACGAGAATATCTTTATCTTTGGTCATACCGTGGAAGAGGTGAAGGCGCTCAAAGCCAAAGGCTACGACCCGGTGAAATGGCGTAAAAAAGACAAAGTGCTGGATGCTGTCCTGAAAGAGCTGGAAAGCGGGAAATACAGCGATGGCGACAAGCATGCCTTTGACCAGATGCTGCACAGTATCGGCAAGCAGGGCGGCGACCCGTATCTGGTGATGGCGGACTTCGCGGCCTACGTTGAAGCTCAGAAGCAGGTTGACGTGTTGTATCGTGACCAGGACGCCTGGACCCGGGCGGCGATTCTGAATACCGCGCGTTGCGGCATGTTCAGCTCGGATCGCTCCATCCGCGATTATCAGGCTCGTATCTGGCAGGCGAAACGTTAAGGAATCGCGATGGAAAGCAAACGTCTGGATAATGCCGCGCTGGCGGCGGGGATCAGCCCCAATTACATTAATGCCCACGGTAAACCGCAGTCTATTGGCGCCGAAACCAAACGGCGTTTGCTTGACGCCATGCATCGCACCACCGCTGCCACTCAGGTGGCGGTAACCCCGGTGCCGAATGTCATGGTCTATACCGCTGGCAAGAAAATGTCGCTGGCGGTTGAGGGAAGCGGAGAGTTTAACTGGCTGCTGACCACCGAAGAGGGCGTGCAGCACAAAGGGCATGCCGTCGGCGGTAAATCTTTTAACCTTCCGGCGAAGCTGCCGGAGGGGTATCACACGTTGACCCTGACCCAGGGCGAGCTGCGTTCCCATTGTCGTATCATCGTGGCACCAAAGCGCTGCTATGAACCGCAGGCGTTGTTAGCCGGGCAGAAGCTGTGGGGGGCATGTGTTCAGCTCTACACCCTGCGATCGGAAAAGAACTGGGGGATTGGCGACTTCGGCGATCTCCGCACCATGCTGGTGGATGTGGCGCAACGCGGCGGCGCGTTTATCGGGCTTAATCCGATTCACGCGCTGTATCCGGCGAATCCGGAGAGCGCCAGCCCGTACAGCCCGTCGTCACGCCGCTGGCTGAACATTATTTATATTGATGTGAACGCAGTTGATGATTTCCGTCTGAGTAAAGAGGCGCAGGCGTGGTGGCAGAAACCCGCGACTCAGCAAGCTCTGCAACGCGCGCGCGATGCCGAGTGGGTTGATTATTCTGCTGTTACCGCACTGAAGATGACGGCGCTACGTATGGCGTGGAAAAGCTTCTCTGCGCGTGATGATGAGCAGATGGCGGCATTTCGCCAGTTTGTGGCTCAGGAAGGGGATAGCCTCTACTGGCAGGCGGCCTTTGATGCGCTGCATGCGCATCAGGTGAAAAAGGACGCATTGCGCTGGGGCTGGCCGGTGTGGCCAGAAGCTTTCCAGTCAGTGGACTCGCCAGAGGTAAAACGCTTCTGCGAAGAACATCGTGATGACGTAGATTTCTACCTGTGGTTACAGTGGCTGGCGTATACCCAGTTTGCTGACTGCTGGAAAACCAGCCAGGGCTTTGCAATGCCGATAGGGCTGTATCGCGACCTGGCCGTTGGCGTGGCCGAAGGCGGGGCGGAAACCTGGTGTGACCGCGAGTTGTATTGCCTGAAAGCTTCAGTTGGCGCACCGCCGGATATTCTCGGTCCGCTTGGGCAAAACTGGGGACTGCCGCCGATGGATCCGCACATCATCGCGGCACGTGCTTACGAACCGTTTATCGAACTGCTGCGCGCCAATATGCAGAACTGCGGCGCGTTGCGTATCGACCATGTCATGTCGATGCTGCGTCTGTGGTGGATCCCTTACGGTGAAACTGCCGATCACGGTGCCTACGTGCATTATCCGGTCGACGATCTGCTGTCAATTTTGGCGCTGGAAAGTAAACGTCACCACTGCATGGTGATTGGTGAAGATCTGGGTACCGTGCCGGTGGAGATCGTCAGCAAGCTGCGTGACAGCGGCGTCTACTCCTACAAAGTGCTTTATTTTGAGAATGACCATGAGAAAAACTTCCGTGCGCCGAAAGCGTACCCGGAACAATCAATGGCAGTCGCGGCGACGCATGACCTTCCTACGCTTAAAGGTTATTGGGATAGCGGCGATCTGACGCTGGGTAAAGCACTGGGCCTGTACCCGGATGAAGTCGTGCTGCGCGGGTTGTATCAGGACCGGGAACTGGCGAAACAGGGGCTGCTGGACGCGCTGCACAAATACGGCTGCCTGCCAAAACGTGCCGGTCACAAGGCTTCCCTGATGTCGATGACGCCGATTCTGAATCGCGGCATGCAACGCTACATCGCTGACAGCAACAGTGCGTTGCTGGGCCTGCAACCGGAAGACTGGCTGGATATGGCTGAGCCGGTCAACATTCCGGGGACCAGCGACCAGTACAAAAACTGGCGGCGTAAGCTCACCGCCACGCTGGAGCAGATGTTTGCCGATGAGGGCGTGAATAAGCTGATTAAGGATTTGGATAAGCGGCGAAAAGCGGCCGCGAAGAAGAAGTAAAAATGCCGGGGATTTCCCCGGCTTTTTTATGGTGATAGCTCGTAGCTCGTAGGCCTGATAAGCGCAGCGCCATCAGGCAATTCTGACGCACATTGCCGGATGGTGGCTTTACCTTATCCGGCCTACAAACTGTCTCGATTAAACCACCATACCCAGCAGCAGACACCCTACCAGACCGCAGACGGAGATAATGGTTTCCAGCATTGACCATGACTTGATGGTTTCACCGATGGTCAGGTTGAAATACTCCTTGAACAGCCAGAACCCAGGATCGTTCACGTGGGAGAAGATGACGGAACCGGAGCCAACCGCAATAACCATCAGCTCAGGGCTTACGCCGGTCGTTGCAATCAGCGGTGCCACAATCCCACCTGCAGTAATCGCTGCAACGGTTGCGGAACCCAGTGCGATACGCAGTACTGCAGCGATAGACCATGCCATCAGCAGCGGAGAAACGTTAGAGCCGTGCATCATTGAGGCGATGTATTTGTCCACGCCGCTATCAACCAGAACCTGTTTAAAGGCACCGCCACCACCGATGATCAACAGCATCATCGCGATGATTTTGATTGAGGACACCAGCGTGTCGTTAATCTGATCCATCGAACGTCCGCGGTTCAGACCAAAAGTGAACATCGCAATCAGCACCGCAATCAACGTTGCCATGACCGGGTCACCGAGGAATTCAGCAACCGTCAGGAAAGCATGGCCTTTCGGCAGAATCATCTCCGCCACGGCGCGCATTGCCATCAGGATAACCGGGACCAGAGAGGTCCAGACGCTGACGCCAAAGCCTGGCATCTCTTCTTCAGTGAAGGTTTTTGCGCTGTACAGACCTTCCGGGATTGGCTTATCGATGCCTTTCAGGAAACGCGCGTATACCGGACCGGCGAGAATAACGGTCGGGATTGCCAGAATCGTACCAAACAGCAGAGTTTTACCCATATCTGCGTGGAAAATGGTGGCAATAGCGGTTGGACCCGGGTGCGGCGGCAGGAAGCCGTGAGTAACGGACAGCGCAGCCGCCATCGGCACACCAACGTACAGCAGCGGGATGTTAGCAGCAGCGGCGATGGTGAATACCAGCGGCAACATCAGCACGAAGCCAACTTCGTAAAACAGGGCAAAACCGACGGTGAAGCCGGTTAATACCACCGCCCACTGAATGTGTTTTTTGCCGAATTTAGCAATCAGCGTGGTTGCGATGCGCTGTGCGCCGCCGCAGTCCGCCAGCATTTTGCCCAGCATGGCGCCAAAACCCATAATCAGGGCGAGGCTGCCAAGGGTTCCGCCGACGCCGGCTTTAATCGAACCGATGACTTTATCCAGTGGCATCCCTTGCATCAATCCGACAGCAAGCGCCACCAGGACGAGAGCGATGAAGCCGTTCATTTTGAAACGGATCATCAGGAGGAGTAACAAGATTACACCGATAGCAACGATGACTAATGGCATGATTTACCTGGCCTTTACTTTGTTATGGGTAACGTCAGTGTTTAGATGACAAATTCCGATTGTCCCGACCGGGAACAGAGTATTCTCAGCACCAATGCTGGTTGCCTTCAAAACTAATCAGTTTAACTGGCTATTATGTGTGTGTTAGGTGCTGATACGAATGATACGGGTAACATACTGCGCTTGAAAATCACCTGGATAGGCAAAATTTAAAATATGAGAGGCTGGTCAAATTATGCAGGGGATTGTTGCAGGATAAATGCGAAAAAATGTTGGGACGTAAGCCGGAGTCAGCGATTACGCTACCACCCGGCATTAATGCCCGATAGCGACGCGGGGGCGTCTTATCGGGCCTACGGATACTCTACAGGTTCAGGCGTTAGTAGTAAGAGTGCTCGCCGCGCTGGTGTTCGGTTAAATCGCGAACGCCTTTCAGTTCAGGGAATTCAGCCAGCAGCTGCTTCTCGATACCTTCTTTCAGCGTTACATCTACCATTGAACAGCCGTTACAGCCGCCGCCAAACTGCAGAATGGCGTAGCCTTCATCGGTGATTTCCATCAGAGAGACACGACCACCGTGGCCAGCCAGCTGTGGGTTGATCTGCGATTGCAGCATGTACTCCACGCGTTCCATCAGCGGCGCATCATCGGCAACTTTACGCATTTTGGCGTTTGGTGCTTTCAGGGTCAGTTGGGAGCCTAACTGGTCGGTAACGAAATCGATTTCTGCATCTTCCAGATACGGTGCGCTCAGTTCATCAACATATGCGGTCAGCAGGTCAAATTTAATGGCGGTGTCGGTTGCTTCCACGGCGTCCGGCGGACAATAAGAAACGCCGCATTCAGCGTTAGGCGTGCCGGGATTAATCACAAATACGCGGATTTGTGTCCCTTCTTCCTGATTTGCCAGCAGTTTGGCAAAGTGCGCTTGTGCAGCATCGGAAATATGGATCATAGTAATGGCCTAATAGTTGACTATTTTACTTGGTTATAATACGCCCATCATCGAGGCTCTACAAGGTTCGACACAGGCACCATACCTGGACAGTCGCCGCGCCGTTGCGTAAAAGCAGCTGCGCGATTTCCGCGACGGTACTTCCGGTAGTGACGACATCATCCACAATAACCATATGGAGTCCCTGCACCGGCAATTCAAGGCGAAAGGCATTTTTCAGGTTTTGTTTACGTAATCGGGCGCTGAGATGGTGCTGTGTGGCGGTTGCCCGAACCCGCGAGATGGTCCGGCTGTCCCAGTCGCAACCCAGCCAGCGTGCCAGCGGACGGCACAGTAAATCGCTCTGATTAAACCCTCTGCGCCAGTGTCGGCGTTGCCAGAGCGGGACGCTGACCAGCCTGTCCGGTAGAAGAAGGCCGCTGGCGCGCCGGGCCTGTAGTACCTCCAGCAATAACAAACGTGAAAGAGCTGAGGCTGTTTCGCTGCGTCGTGAAAACTTGAGCTGGTGGATAAGCCCGCTCAACGGCGGAACATAGTCGCTGACGGTAACCAGTCTCTGCCACGGCGGCGGTTTTTGCAGGCAGCGCCCACAGGGAATGACGGTATGAGCGGCAGGGAGTCCACATTGAGGGCACAGGCTGGCGTGTTGACGCGTTGCCCGCGTACAGACTGAGCAGATCCCCCAATGCCCTAACGTCAGGGGCATTCGGCATAGCCAGCACAATCCCGGTACTGTTAGCATAGATGCATCCTTTCAGGCTAAAAGAGAACAATAACTGATGAATGACATCTGGTGGCAGACCCAGGGTTCGGGAAATTGCCATCTTGTGCTGCTGCACGGATGGGGACTGAATGCGCAAGTGTGGCATTGCATAAGCGAGGAACTGAGCTCGCATTTTACGCTGCATCTTGTCGACTTACCGGGATTTGGTCGTAGCCAGGGTTTCGGTGCAATGTCGCTGGAAGAGATGGCTGAGCGGGTATTGAAACAGGCACCGGAGAAAGCTATTTGGCTCGGCTGGAGTCTGGGTGGGCTGGTCGCGAGTCAGGTAGCGTTAACGCATCCTGAGCGTGTTCAGGCGCTGGTGACCGTCGCGTCTTCCCCTTGCTTTAGCGCGCGGGATGAGTGGCCGGGAATCAAGCCAGAGGTGCTGGCAGGTTTCCAGCAGCAGCTGAGCGAAGATTTCCAGCGTACGGTGGAGCGTTTTCTGGCATTGCAAACGATGGGCACAGAAACTGCGCGTCAGGATGCGCGAGCGCTGAAGAAAACGGTACTGGCTTTACCCATGCCGGACGTCGAGGTGCTCAATGGTGGACTTGAGATCCTGAAAACGGTCGATCTGCGAGAACCGCTGTGCGCGGTGGCAATGCCTTTCCTGCGGTTGTATGGCTATCTTGACGGGCTGGTGCCGCGCAAAGTCGTCCCGATGCTGGATGCACTGTGGCCGCAGAGCGAGTCTTTGGTGTTTGCCAAAGCGGCGCATGCGCCGTTTATCTCGCATCCCGCCGAATTCTGTGCTGCGCTTGTGGCGTTAAAACAGAAACTATAAATTTGATGTGTTGCCCGGTGGTGCCATGCTCGCCGGGCCTGAGATTAATGGCTGCGCGTAGCCAGATCCTCAGCGGTCAGGCCAGTAATTCTGAAGATGGTTAGTGGGTCTATACCATCAGCCTGCATAGTTGATGCAATACGTAATGCTTCCTCTCGTTTGCCTTGTTGCAGACCCGTTTGCAACCCTTCTTGCAACCCTTTCCTATGGCCTTCCTGAAGACCATTAAGGTGCCCTTCCTGTCGTAATCTTTCGGCGATAGTCATCAACTTGTCCTTATGTTGGGGTAAACGTTCTGCGACTTCATGAAGAAACTCGCCAAAATGTGTGGTGTTACCGGCCTGCATTAAATAATTAAACAAGGCTTTCAACTGGTTGTCATTAGCGTGTCCTTTAACAAGCAGGATGGCCAGTTTTTCTACCAGCCCCATCAAATCGCGTTTACGAATATGCTTTTGGATGAGCTCCAACAGCGCCACCCGGCGATGCTGCATAATCTCGTCATCGGGCACAACAGTGATATCGATCAGTGGAAACGCGGTGCTATAAAGTTGTCTGGCGGACTCCGGGTCATCAAACTCGTCCAGCCAACAAAGTGAATAGGGGTATGGGCTTGCTGAGCCATGATAAAAAAGCATGGGTATCACCAGCGGGAGTTTTTAACGACCACAGCACATCAGAGTAGTACGCGCGCAAATCGTCCTCAATAAAGCTGCCCGATTCCAGTTGCAGTGTTTTAAGATCGCAAAGTTTTTGCAAAGAGGCTGGAAGATGAAGCTGAAGAAAGTCGCGTGCGGTCGCCGGGTGGTTTAAGAACGTTTTGAAAATCGCGTCATGCGGCGTAGCAGTCGTGTCAGTATTCATGGCGATCCGTCACCTGAGAAAAAAGATGACGAGACTCTACTTCCCAGGTTACCAGTAATCATCCACGAATTAATAACGATGCGTGGCTGGCTGGAGGATAGATCTTTTTTGCTGAAATAATGAAATCTGCGTGGAATCCATTTCGCAAAAAAGCCGGATATCAGCGTAAACGCGTTATCCGGCCTGGACGTTTGCATCATTTGTAGGCCGGATAAGCGTAGCGCCATCCGGCAAAGAGCATCTGATTAGCGTAAAGCCCACCACTCGCGCAGGCAGGCTTTACCTTCTGGGCAACTTTTGCAGCTTCCGGAAAGACACCCGTCGGCATCTTCCTGAATCCGCACCACTTTGCCCATCTTTTCTAACTGATTCAGCATGGCGTCAATCATGGGCTGCGGGGTATGCAGCGTGTGGCTAATTTGTGTCGCCTCCATGCGCCCCCGCAAAGCCAGTAAATCACGAACCTGAATAAGCGATGCCATTGTCGATAACCTTAGTGGCAATCGCCAGTCGTGCTGGAACAGCAGGAACTCGCCGTTCTGTTGGTTGCCAGCAGTGCGAGGTCCACGCGGCTGCGAGCTCGACGCAGCAGGCCCAGCAACACGATGTTAAACAGGATGACCGCTAAAATGCACACCAGGCTGTAGGTCGGGTGTTCTTTGTAGCTGACCGTCTGATAAAACAGCGTCGACAGAGAGTAGGCGATATTCAGGCCCCACAGAATCGAGAAGCTCATCCAGCCACGGCTGGATTCACGTGCGATAGCGCCCATCACTGAAATGCACGGTACATACAGCAGAACAAAGATCAGATAGCTGTATGCGGCGGCGGCGCTGCCAAATTTCTCGCCCATCACGCCCATTGCACCGGTAGCCATTTCACCGTCGCCCTTGCTGGCTTCGATAGGGTTAGCCAGCACGCTCAGGCTGAAAGTGTCTTTCAGGCTTTGCCAGGTTTCATCTACCGCGCCGAGCAGCTCGTCACCGAGGTGGAAATCTGCCGGGTTGAACTCTTCTTCCTGAATGTTTTCTGCGGTATAGAGCGTGTTCAGCGTACCGACAACCACTTCTTTCGCCATCGCGCCGGTGAACAGACCTACGGTTGCCTGCCAGTTATCTTCGTGAACACCAATCGGCTTAAAGACTGGGGTAATGACGCGGCTAACTGAAGCCAGAGCAGAGTCGTTGATGTTGTCGACGATTTTCCCGCTCAGTGAGAAGCTGTTAAACGCGCTGAGGAAAATGCTGACGATGATGATGACTTTACCTGCACGCAGAACGAAGCCTTTCAGACGTTGCCAGGTTTGAATGATCAGACTCTTAATGTGCGGTACGTGATATACCGGCAGCTCCATCACGAACGGCGTTGCTTCGCCACGCATGATGGTGTGTTTGAGCATCAGGCCGGTCAACACCGCCATAACGATACCCAGCACGTACAGCGAGAAGACCGCCAGCGCGCCGTTCTGACCAAAGAACGCGGCGGCAAAGACGGCGAAAATCGCCAGACGTGCGCCACAGGACATAAACGGCGCCATCATGATGGTCATCAGACGCTCACGCGGGGCGTCCAGCGTACGTGCGCCCATCACTGACGGTACGTTACAACCAAAGCCGACGATCAGCGGGACAAATGATTTGCCCGGCAGTCCCAGCGCCTGCATTAGACGGTCCATCACAAATGCGGCGCGCGCCATGTAGCCGGAGTCTTCAAGGAAAGAGAGGAACAGATACATCATGCCGATTTGCGGTACCAGCGGCAGCACGGTGTTAATCCCGCCGCCAAGGCCCTGGGCCAGGAAGATAGTCAGCCAGTCCGGGAAATGCAGCGTATAGCCAATCCACTGAATACCATGGATAAAGAGCGCCACGGAGCCAACATCAAACAACGGCTGCAGCGCGCCGCCAATGTTGATGGCAAGCAGGAACATCAGGTACATCACGAACAGGAAAATCGGCAGACCGAGGAAGCGGTTGAGGATAATTTTATCTACCGCTGTGGTGAAACGGCTCGGCTCTGCCGTCAGGGTATTACTGACGGTATCGCAGATAGCGGCAATGCACTGGTAACGTGCATCGGCAATATGTAGCGCCGGGTCGTCCATTGTCTCACTCAGGCGAGCAACAGCGGCATCAAGGTTTTGTGCTGCATCACCGGCGTAAGCACGGCTGTAGATATCGCCTTCGAGCATCTGCAGGCCTAGCCAGCGGCGCTGTTTGAGCGGCATATCTTTGGCCATTGCGTCGGCGAGGGAATCAGCTTCTTGCAGCAGCGGCTGGGCATAATGGACCAGCTCAACGGTGTCGTTTTCTTTGTAGCGATCGATCGCCAGCTTCAGTGCTTCAATGCCGCGCGCACGAGTGGAAACCAGTGGAACCACCGGACAGCCAAGACGAGCGGAGAGGGCGTCGATATCGATACGGATTTGCTGTTTCTCAGCAATATCCAGCATGTTCAGTGCAACGATACAGGGAATACCCAGCTCAAGCAGTTGCAACGTCAGGTAGAGGTTGCGTTCAAGGTTTGAAGCATCGACCACGTTGATCAACAGATCCGCGTCGCCGCTTAAAATATAGTGGCAGGCAATCTGCTCATCGAGAGAGGTTTGGGATGAGATTGTCGTCAGAGAATAAGTGCCGGGTAAATCGACCAGCGTGACCTGGTGGTCCGTCGTGGCGAAATGGCCTTCTTTACGCTCAACGGTAACGCCAGCCCAGTTGCCTACACGCTGGCGCGCGCCGGTGAGCTGGTTGAATAAAGTTGTCTTGCCGGAATTAGGATTACCAATTAAACCAATGGTTAGTTTTTTCATTTTTATAGACTCACTGTATTAACAGGAAACCGCTTCCACTTCTAATAACGCCAAATCCTTCTTACGCAATACCAGACTTACGCGACGCGTTTCGATATGGATAGGATCGCCGAGCGGGGCGACGCGTACCACGTTGAAGGATGAGCCGGGTAGCATGCCAAGTGACAACAGTTTCTGACGATAAGCCGGGCTGATTTCACGGGCAAAACCGGTAATTTTCCACGCACTGTCAGGAGTGAATTGCATAGGGACCTACTTATATCTCGCTAACTGGATGATTACCTCA
The DNA here is from genome assembly GCF_030332425.1 of Citrobacter sp. Cpo142. Taxonomy (NCBI): domain Bacteria; kingdom Pseudomonadati; phylum Pseudomonadota; class Gammaproteobacteria; order Enterobacterales; family Enterobacteriaceae; genus Citrobacter; species Citrobacter sp. Cpo142. The sequence continues at coordinate 71,131 of NZ_JAOWHW010000133.1, read as the reverse complement.
TGGGGCGACAGGGCGGCATGAGACCAGATGATTAGCCAACGTAAGGGAAGAGTAAATAATCAACAAATCAATGATAATGAGAATGGTTTCTATCATCAATAGAATAAATGTGACGGAATGTACAATTGGATAATAATTTAAGCCAATTTTGATATTCCTCAATATTTATTCTGGTTGGAAACGAGTGATTCGCGGAAGTAATTATTGGGGATCTTAATGTTTAATTAAGGTTTCATCTGTTAATGAAGTGATAAATATATTGTGGTGCAAAGCGGGGCATAGATTAAATATGCCGGATGGCGACGCTCATGCGTCTTATCCGGCCTGCAAATTAATTGCGATAACCTGGCCGGACAGGGCGTTTACACCACCATCCGGCACAGGGTTTAAACTTAGCGTTTTTTACCCATCGCCGCCGCCAACGCATCCATCATCGCACTGTTGCCTGTAGGCTGTGCGTCACGGCCACGCGGTTTCGCCGCTTTTGGTGCCGGGCGATTGCCCTGAGCGCGATCGTTATTCCCGCCGCCGCGACGCGCATTGGTTTCACCCGGCTGCTCGTCCAGACGCATGGTCAGCGCGATACGCTTACGTTGCAGGTCCACTTCCAGCACTTTCACCTTCACAATGTCGCCCGCTTTCACCACGGTGTGTGGATCTTCGACGAACTTATTCGACAGTGAAGAGATATGCACCAGACCATCCTGATGAACGCCGATATCAACAAACGCGCCGAAGTTGGTGACGTTGGTGACCGCCCCTTCCAGAATCATTCCCGGCAGCAGATCGTTCATGGTTTCTACGCCATCGGCAAACTGCGCGGTTTTAAATTCAGGACGCGGATCGCGGCCCGGCTTTTCCAGCTCTTTGATGATGTCGGTGACGGTCGGCACCCCGAAGCGTTCGTCGGTAAAATCAGCGGGTTTCAGATTGCGCAATTCGCTGCTGTTACCCATCAGATCACGCAACGATTGCTCGGTGGCGGCCAGAATGCGTTCCACAACCGGATAAGCTTCCGGGTGGACGGTAGAGGCATCCAGCGGGTTATCGCCGTGGTTGATACGCAGGAAGCCCGCGCACTGTTCAAAGGCTTTAGGTCCAAGGCGGCTGACTTTTAACAGTTGCTGACGGTTCTGGAATTGACCGTTCTCATCACGCCAGGCAACGATATTCTGCGCCATCATGCGCGTCAGACCAGCAACACGGGTCAGCAGCGGTACGGAGGCGGTATTCAGATCGACGCCGACGGCGTTCACGCAGTCTTCCACCACCGCATCCAGCTTACGCGCCAACTGAGTCTGGCTTACGTCGTGCTGATACTGGCCCACGCCGATAGATTTCGGATCGATTTTCACCAGCTCAGCCAGCGGATCCTGCAGACGACGGGCGATAGACACCGCGCCACGCAGAGATACGTCGAGGTCCGGGAACTCCAGCGCCGCCAGTTCGGATGCAGAGTAAACCGACGCGCCGGCTTCACTGACGATCACTTTCTGCGCGGTCACTTGCGGGAACTGCTTTTGCACGTCGAGGAAGAAACGCTCGGTTTCGCGCGATGCCGTACCGTTACCAATCGCCACCAGTTCAACGTTGTGTTTTTCACACAGCGTCGCAACGGCAACGGCGGCTTTGGCGGCCTGACCGGTATGCGGATAAATAGTGTCGGTCGCGACCAGCTTGCCGGTACCGTCAACCACTGCCACTTTTACACCGGTACGCAGACCTGGATCGAGGCCCATGGTGGCGCGCAGCCCGGCCGGAGCGGCCATCAGCAGGTCATGCAGGTTACGGGCAAAGACGTTGATAGCTTCATCTTCCGCACGTTCGCGCACGGTACCCATCAGCTCCGTTTCGAGGTGCATCAGCACTTTGATGCGCCAGGTCCAGCTAACCACGCCTTTACGCCAGCTGTCTGCTGGGGCGTTGTTCAGGCGTAGTCCCAGGTGATCCCGGATAATCTGCTCGCCGTGGCTCTCTTTTGGTGGCTCATCGAATTGTGGATCGGCATTTAGTGAAAGTTGCAACACGCCTTCGTTACGGCCACGGAACATGGCCAGCGCACGGTGGGATGGCACGGTAGAAATCGGTTCGTGGTGATCGAAGTAGTCGCGGAACTTAGCGCCTTCCTCTTCTTTACCGCTTACCACGGTGGCGACCAGGTGGGCGTTTTTCCACAGATAATTACGTACTTTTGCCAGCAGAGCAGCATCTTCAGCGAAGCGCTCCATTAGAATGTAGCGCGCGCCGTCGAGGGCGGCTTTGGTATCCGCCACGCCGTTTTCGGCGTTGAGATATTTTGCGGCTTCCGTTTCCGGGTCGTGAGACGGTTCGTTCCACAGCAGGTCTGCCAGCGGCTCCAGTCCAGCCTCAATGGCGATCTGCCCACGGGTGCGGCGCTTTGGTTTATACGGCAGATAGAGATCTTCGAGTTCGGTCTTACTTAACGTGCCGTTGATCGCTTTCGCCAGATCGTCGGTCAGTTTGCCTTGCTCGCCGATAGATTTCAGGATTGCCTGACGGCGGTCTTCCAGTTCACGCAGATATCCCAGACGGGTTTCCAGATTACGCAGTTGCGTATCGTCCAGACCGCCGGTGATTTCCTTACGATATCGTGCGATAAACGGCACGGTGTTCCCTTCGTCAAGCAGGCGAACGGCAGCTTCTACCTGTTCAGCACGAGCCTGAATTTCACCTGCGATAATGCGGCAGAAAGAATCATTCATCATGGATAGCTTCGTCTATAGGATAAAAAATCAGGGGATAGTTATACGGATTGACTGGCAAAAATGCCAGCCATCTGCCGGGGCTTCGGATTGTTCCGGTCTCACTTCACGTATTCAATCTCATTCACGTACCAGCTGGCTTCGCCACCTGGGGTGTTTACTACTGCGAGATCGCCGACCTCTTTTTTCAATAGCGCCCGCGCCATTGGTGAGTCGATTGAGATGTAATCCTTACGACCGAAGATCTCATCGTAGCCAACAATACGGAATTTGCGGATGTCGCCATCGTCATTTTCAATCTCAACCCATGCGCCAAAGAAGACTTTGCCTTCCTGCTGCGGGGAGTAATCGACGATTTTTAGATTCTCCATGCACTTGGTCAAATAACGGACGCGGCGGTCGATCTCACGCAGGCGCTTTTTATTATACTGGTAGTCGGCATTTTCGCTGCGGTCACCCAGACTTGCAGCCCAGGTAACTTTTTTGGTGACTTCCGGGCGCTCTTCACGCCAGAGATAATTCAGCTCTTGTTTAAGTTTTTCATACCCTTCACGGGTTATCAGGGGCGTTTTCATCTTATTGTTTTACCTTCGACTCTGTGATGATGCGCACAATTAGTATTACGTGAGCATATCAACAGAATAAATAATGTATTGCGAGAAACATTGTATACTTAAGCTGCTGTTTAATATGCTTTGTAACAATTTAGCCTGGAATTCATACCAGAATTCGCTGGTGACTCACGTTAGCTTTCTTAAGAATATACACTTAATTGTTGCGAACCTTTGGGAGTAATAACAATGCAAGAGAACTATAAGATTCTGGTGGTCGATGACGACATGCGCTTGCGTGCGCTTCTGGAGCGTTATCTGACCGAGCAGGGCTTCCAGGTTCGAAGCGTCGCAAACGCTGAGCAGATGGATCGTCTGCTGACCCGTGAGTCCTTTCACCTGATGGTGCTGGATTTAATGCTGCCTGGAGAAGATGGCCTGTCTATTTGCCGTCGCCTGCGCAGCCAGAGCAACCCGATGCCGATCATTATGGTCACAGCGAAGGGTGAAGAAGTTGACCGTATCGTAGGGCTGGAAATCGGTGCCGACGATTACATCCCGAAACCGTTTAACCCGCGTGAGCTGCTGGCTCGTATTCGCGCAGTCCTGCGTCGTCAGGCGAATGAACTGCCGGGCGCACCTTCTCAGGAAGAAGCGGTTATCGCTTTTGGTAAGTTCAAGCTGAACCTCGGTACGCGTGAAATGTTCCGCGAAGATGAGCCGATGCCGCTCACTAGCGGGGAATTTGCAGTACTGAAAGCGCTGGTAAGCCACCCGCGCGAGCCGCTGTCGCGAGACAAGCTGATGAACCTCGCCCGTGGTCGTGAATATTCTGCGATGGAACGTTCTATCGACGTCCAGATCTCCCGTCTGCGCCGCATGGTGGAAGAAGATCCGGCTCATCCACGCTACATTCAGACCGTATGGGGTCTGGGCTACGTCTTTGTTCCGGACGGTTCTAAAGCATGAGGCGAATGCGCTTCTCGCCACGAAGTTCGTTTGCCCGCACGTTATTGCTCATCGTCACCTTGCTGTTTGCCAGCCTGGTGACGACATACCTGGTAGTGCTGAACTTCGCGATTCTGCCGAGCCTCCAGCAGTTTAATAAGGTCCTGGCGTACGAAGTTCGTATGCTGATGACCGATAAACTGCAGCTGGAGGACGGTACGCAATTGGTGGTGCCGCCCGCATTCCGCCGGGAAATTTATCGTGAGCTGGGTATTTCCCTCTATTCCAACGAGGCCGCTGAAGAAGCCGGACTGCGTTGGGCGCAACACTATGAATTCTTAAGCCATCAGATGGCGCAGCAACTGGGTGGCCCAACGGAAGTCCGCGTTGAGGTAAACAAAAGCTCGCCGGTCGTGTGGTTGAAAACCTGGCTGTCGCCCAATATCTGGGTACGCGTGCCGCTTACGGAAATTCATCAGGGCGACTTCTCGCCGCTATTCCGCTATACGCTGGCGATTATGCTGTTGGCTATCGGTGGGGCCTGGTTGTTTATCCGTATCCAGAACCGGCCATTGGTGGATCTTGAACATGCGGCGCTGCAGGTGGGGAAAGGTATCATTCCGCCGCCGTTGCGTGAGTATGGCGCTTCGGAGGTGCGCTCCGTAACCCGAGCCTTTAACCATATGGCTGCGGGCGTGAAGCAGCTGGCCGATGACCGTACGCTGTTAATGGCGGGCGTGAGCCACGATTTACGTACCCCGCTGACGCGTATTCGTCTGGCGACGGAAATGATGGGCGAAGAGGACGGTTATCTTGCGGAGTCCATCAATAAGGACATCGAAGAGTGTAACGCCATCATCGAGCAGTTCATCGATTACCTGCGTACCGGTCAGGAGATGCCAATGGAGATGGCAGATCTGAACTCGGTGCTGGGTGAAGTGGTTGCGGCAGAAAGCGGCTACGAACGTGAAATCGAAACTGCACTGCTGCCGGGCAGCATTCAGGTGAAGATGCACCCGCTGTCGATCAAGCGTGCGGTTGCCAATATGGTGGTTAACGCCGCCCGCTACGGCAACGGCTGGATTAAGGTCAGTAGCGGAATGGAGCAGCATCGCGCCTGGTTCCAGGTAGAAGATGATGGTCCGGGCATCAAGCCGGAGCAGCGTAAACACCTGTTCCAGCCGTTTGTCCGCGGAGACAGCGCGCGCAGTACCAGCGGTACGGGCCTGGGGCTGGCGATTGTGCAGCGTATTATTGATAACCATAACGGTATGCTGGAGATTGGTACCAGTGAACGCGGTGGGTTGTCGATTCGTGCATGGCTTCCGGTTCCCTTCACTCGCGCGCCGGGCAACACGAAAGACGCATAACAAAGGGAGGCAAAATGCCTCCCTTTTTGTTGCTGTAGGCCGGATAAGGCGAAACCGCCATCCGGCACTTTTCGTTACAGCTTCGGTCCGGCGCTAACCAGCGCTTCACCTGCAGGGGTGTCGGTATATTTCTCGAAGTTCTCGATAAACAGTTTCGCCAGTGCGTTGGCTTTTTCCTGCCACTGCTCCGGAGATGCGTAGGTATTACGCGGATCGAGAATGCGAGTGTCCACACCCGGCAGCTCGGTCGGGATAGCCAGGTCAAACATCGGCAGACGGAACGTTTCCGCGTCATCCAGCGAACCGTTCAGGATGGCATCGATAATCGCACGGGTATCTTTGATAGAGATACGCTTGCCGGTACCGTTCCAGCCGGTGTTAACCAGATACGCCTGCGCACCTGCCGCCTGCATACGTTTCACCAGTACTTCTGCGTACTGCGTTGGGTGCAGAGACAGGAATGCTGCGCCGAAACAGGCAGAGAAGGTCGGGGTCGGTTCGGTGACGCCGCGTTCGGTACCGGCCAGTTTGGCGGTGAAGCCAGACAGGAAGTGGTACTGCGTTTGGTCTGCCGTCAGGCGAGAAACCGGCGGCAGCACGCCAAATGCGTCGGCGGTCAGGAAGATCACTTTGGTAGCATGGCCCGCTTTTGACACCGGCTTAACGATATTATCGATGTGATAAATCGGGTAGGAAACGCGGGTGTTCTCAGTTTTTGAACCATCATCGAAATCGATGGAACCATCTTCGCGCACGGTGACGTTTTCCAGCAGCGCGTCACGACGGATCGCGTTGTAGATTTCCGGCTCGGCATCTTTAGACAGTTTGATGGTCTTCGCGTAGCAACCGCCTTCGAAGTTAAACACGCCGTCGTCATCCCAGCCGTGTTCGTCATCGCCAATCAGGCGACGTTTCGGGTCGGTGGACAGCGTGGTTTTACCGGTGCCGGACAGGCCAAAGAAGACTGCCACATCGCCTTTTTCCCCAACGTTTGCTGAGCAGTGCATGGAGGCAATGCCTTTCAGCGGCAGCAGGTAGTTCATTACGGAGAACATACCTTTCTTCATTTCGCCGCCGTACCAAGTGCCACCAATCAACTGGATACGCTCAGTCAGGTTGAAAGCCACGAAGTTTTCGGAGTTCAGACCCTGCTCTTTCCACTGCGGGTTGGTGCATTTAGCGCCGTTCATCACGATGAAATCAGGTTTGAAATCAACCAGCTCTTCGTCGCTTGGGCGGATGAACATGTTTTTGACAAAATGCGCCTGCCAGGCAACTTCGGTAATGAAGCGCACGGAAAGACGGGTATCGGCGTTAGCGCCGCAGAAAGCATCAATGATAAACAGGCGCTTGCCGGAAAGTTGCTGGGTGACTAATCCTTTCAGATGCTGCCAGGTTTCCGGGGAGAGCGGTTTGTTGTCGTTCTTACCTTTACCTTTGTCGGACCACCACAGCGTGTCGCGCGTGGTGTCGTCACGGACAATGTACTTATCCTTTGGCGAACGTCCGGTAAAGATACCGGTATCAACGGCAACGGCGCCCAGATTCGTTAACACGCCACGTTCATAACCTTCCAGGTTTGGATCAAGTTCTTCCTGGAAAAGCGTGTCGTAGTCTGGATTGTAAACGATATCCTGAACGTCATTGATACCATAAGCCTTGAGATCTTGCGGGGTTAAACTGTTGTTCACACGCATTTCACTGCTCCTTAGCCAATATGTATTACCTGGAATAGTAAGGTTTTTTAGGGATTGTTAACCGCGACAAGGCTCATAGATTTACGCATCCGGGAAAATCACGGGCGACCGAATGCGCTGCGACTCCTGTCACAAAGAGGCAGATATTATGGCAGGAAACCCTTTTTTGTTGTGGAAAATGTTCTTAAAACGTTAATGGAGAGTGTTTTTGGCGGGAATCTTGTGAGTGTAATCGCATTCACGTAAGAAATGAATGTGGGTTATACATAAACAATATCGATTCACTTCCCGTCATCGTGGTCTGAAATCGCTCTATCAATGCTCAAAATTGTGAAGTTGATGCGATAATTAGCTTTTCCCTTCATTCTGGATACTGACATGGATAGTGCTGAAATTTCACGTACGACGCGTTGGGGCATGATATTTATCGGCCTGTTGCAGGGGACATTATGCTATCTGCTGATGACATATCTGGCGCCCCATAATGACGGCTGGCTGTTCTATGGCATGCCTGCGACGATTGCGATCACCTCGGCCCTTTTGCTTACTGTTGTTTCTTTCAAACAACGCGCGCTGTGGTACTGGATGGCGTTGATCTTTATTGTCGTGCTGGCGATGAGTGTCTGGCTAAAGTGGCAAGTCGAGGACAGTGATAAGTGGCGGCAACATGAAGTTTTTATGTTCTACGGTTGGCGCTTACTGCTGATGGCGATGCTTGCCTTGCCCTGGATTCAGTACTCGCTTCATGTCTCTCGTGAGCAGGCGCGTTACCCGCATTTTTATCGGCAATTGTGGCTTAATGCGTTGACGTTGCTGATTGTCTTTGTCGCCAACGGTCTGTTCTGGCTGGTGCTCTTGCTATGGAGCGAGATGTTTAAGCTGGTCGGTATTCCCTTCTTCAGCACGCTCTTCTTTGATACCGACTGGTTTGGCTATGTGGCCTTTGGTCTGATTACCGCACTGGCAGTGGTACTGGCCCGTACACAGTCGCGTCTGGTCACGGCGGTACAAAAATTACTGACGTTTATCGCCACCGGTCTGTTACCTCTGGTCGCGCTGTTGGCGCTGATGTTCATACTGACCTTACCCTTCACCGGGCTGGAGGCTATTTCGCAACGTGTGTCTGCGGCCGGGCTGATGTCAACGCTGACGCTGCTCCTGTTGCTGTTGATAGCTATCGTGCGTGAACCGCAAAAAGAGGCGTTACCCTATCCTGGCGCGTTACGCTACCTGATCAAATGCTCTCTGATTGTCGCGCCCATCTATATGCTGATTGCCGGTTGGTCACTGTGGGTGCGAATACAGCAGTACGGTTGGACGCCTGAGCGCGTTTATGGCGTGCTGGTGGTCGTGGTGCTGCTGGTATGGTCGTTTGGCTATCTGGCCAGCATTTTGCGCCGCGGGCGCAATCCGCTTGAGCTTCAGGGGCCGGTCATTCTTGGCGTTTCGTTGCTGGCGTTGGGGCTGTTGGTTCTGCTGTCATCGCCGGTTATTGATGCTTGGCGCATCAGCGTTAACAGCCATATGGGGTTGTATCACAGCGGGAAAATTAAACCGGATCAAGTCAGCCTGTATATGTTGGATCACAGCGGAAAACCGGGGCGCGCAGCGTTGGAAGCATTACAAAAAGATGTGGCGTTTAATCAAGACAGTAAACGCAGACGCGACTTGAATTCTCTGCTGCAAGGGCGCCGGGATCCGGTTAAAGAGCTAACCGCAACACAGTTAGTATCGAAGGTTGTGATGGCTCCGGGGAGCCAGAAGCCAGACGATGCGTTCTGGGCGTTTGTCAAAACACAGGGGTATCGCATCACCTCTTGTGCTGAGCAGAATGCGTGCGTACTGGTGAGTCAGGACCTCAATGCGGATGGTCATCCTGAGCAGGTGTTATATGCCTTTGGCGATGGGGAGAGTCTGGTCTTCGGCATGCAGAAAAACAAATGGGATTTGTTAGCGGTCGCCACGCTACCTGAAGGATTCACTAAGGATAAATTGCTGCAGGCGGTAGCGAATCAGCAACTGGGCTCAACCCCCAGAATCTGGCGGGATATCACTATTGATGGCAAAAGACTGCCGATGACTTATTACACCGAGTGAGTGTGTTGCCGACATCGTTTTTGCCGGATGGCAGCGTGAACGTCTTATCAGGCCTACGACAGTTTTTCCGTAGGCCTGATAAGCGCCGTGCCATCAGGCAAGACAGTGATTAATGCACCTGGGGATCGGCAGGGGAGGCATTGCTGCGGATCTCAGCAATATCCATGGCGTTAAACAGATAGTGACTACCGCAGTAATCGCAGTGCATATCGATCTCGCCTTCTTCCGCCAGAATGCTGTCCACTTCTTCGTCCGGCAACGTTTTCAGTGCGCCTGCGCAGCGTTCGCGTGAACAGGTGCATTTGAACTCAACGTCCTGCGGATCGTAGAGAGTAACTTCTTCTTCGTGGTACAGGCGCCACAGCACTTCGTTGGCCGGCAGCGTCAGCAGCTCTTCGGCTTTGATGGTTTCAGTCAGGGCTGTCAGGTGATCGAAATCATCTGCCTGCGCGTTTTGCGCCGGCATTACCTGCAGCAGCATTCCGCCAGCAGCGGGTTTGCCATCAACGTCGCCAGTGCGGATGAACAGGCGTGTCGGCAGCTGTTCAGAACGCATGAAGTAATCTTCCAGACACGCTGCCAGCGTGTCACCTTCCAGACCGACCACGCCTTGATAACGCTCGCCTTCTTCCGGGGTAATGGTGATCACCAGGTAGCCGTTGCCCACCAGCGTTTTCAGGTCGGCATCTTCAGGAATATCACCCTGCATGCGGGCCACGCCGCGCATCTGCTGATTGTTGTTGCCGTTGATGACGGCCAGGCTCAGCGGACCATCACCCTGCAACTGCACAGTGATATCACCGGCAAATTTCAGCGTGGCGGTGAGCAGGCTGGTGGCAACCAGTAGCTCAGCCAGTACGTTTTTGACCGGTTGCGGGTAAGTATGATTTTCGAGGATCTGTTGCAGGGTTTCCGAAACGGTCACCAGTTCGCCGCGCACGGCAAAGTTTTCAAACAGATAACGATGTAATTGGTCATGTTGCGGCATAATCATCTCTCTTGCAGGTGACAGTCACTCGCTGTCGCCGTGTTTAAATCGTAACAGGTCGCGGCGCTCTTTTTTGTCCGGTCGCCTGTCCGGGTGCGGCATGGTTAACGCGTTAAGTTTACGCGCCAGCGCCACTTTTTCGCGTTTTTCCACGCTTTCCGCGGTTTCTTCATACAGCGTAACGGCTTCCGTTGCCGGGCGACGCTGCTCGGTAATGGCCTTGATAATGACCGTTCGCTCGTCATTTCCCTGGCGCAGGGTGAGGGTAGCGTTCAGCTCGACAATCTTGCTTGGCTTACTGCGCTGGCCGTTGTAGTGCACCTTACCGCCTTCAACCATTTCGCGGGCTAGCGCACGCGTTTTGTAAAAGCGTGCAGCCCACAGCCATTTATCCAGCCTGACTTCAGCAGAGGGCTTTTCTTTCATGGCGTCTCCTTCACATCAGTGAGGGGATCAGTCGGCGGTAGTCATTCAGTGACGGATGGCGTGCGTACTGTTTTTCGGCGATGCCGGAGTCGGGATTGGTCACGCCGAGGCAGTAACGAATACCGTACAGAGCAGCGGCGTCGAGAATGGGTTCGCTGTCGTCAATAAACAGCGTCTTCTCTGCACTCATTCCCGTTTCTTCAGCCACAGCGTGCCATAACCGCTGATCCTCTTTGGGATAACCAAATGTGTGGGTGGAAAGTAATAAATCAAGGTGTGAGGCCAGACCGGTATGCTCAAGCTTCACCGCCAGATTATGCGGATGCGCGTTGGTGAGCAAAATGCGGCGCTTGCCGCTGGCTTTTAAGGCATCAAGAAACGGTACGGTATCTTCGCGCAAAACGGCGCGCGGTCCCTGTTCCGTGGTCATGGCGCAAATATCCAGATCCAGGCACTCGCTCCAGTAATCCAGGCAATACCAGTTTAGCGTATGCTGCACGGCATGATACTGCTGACGAATATAGTCCTGAGCTTCCTGAGGAGAGATACCCTGCTTCGCGCCATAGGTTTCCGGCACCAATTTTTGCCAGAAATAGTTATCGAATGCCAGGTCGAGCAGCGTGCCGTCCATATCTAACAACACGGTGTCGACATCCTGCCAGGCAATATTGATATGCATGGAAACTCCCCAGAAGAAAACATGATGCGCGACAGGGTAGCATATCCTGTCGCGCGAGCGTGTTATCGAATCAGGCTTTCCGGGTTGTCAATCAGTGTTGGATTGAGACAACTTTCGTAGTAGCTCTGAATTTCCGCGATGCGGGTGCGGTGACGCTGGTAGCGTCTGAATGCCTGTATGCTGTTGTAGATAGCGCATCCGAGCATGGAGAACATCAGCAGCGTCGTGCCAAGGTAGCGCCATAATCCTGAACGATCCGGAATACGATGCAGGCCAATGTGCTGGGTGCCATTGGCGTCAGTCGAAATATTGGTGACGATCCCCTCCGCGCGAAATGGTGTCTGCATTAGCATCTGCGCCAGGCGCTGGAAGGCGTTCCACTGTTCCTGGGGAGGATAGTCATATAGCGAGGTCGTCGGCCACGGCTGATCGACCAGATCGCTGCCTTCGTCGCTGATAATCAGGAAACCGCCAGGGGCAGGGCTATTCAGCGCCTGGGCTGCTCGCGCAGTCTCGCGTGAAATAAACGGCGCCGTAGAGGTATTCACCAGATTATCCAACGACTCTGCGCTTACCGGACGCAGCAGCACGTTCACCCCATCCAGCTTGCCTGCGTTCGCTCGCTTCACCAGCGCGGCCCAGTCTTTACTGTTACCGAGGTTAACCAGCGCATTCTTTAAGCGTACACATTCATCTTTGGCTGCACACAGATCGGCCGTTTTAAGGACAATCTCACCAAAATCGTCCAGTAACACCATGCCGGACTTTTGGATTGCCGAGCGTAGCGATGCGCTGACGCGAGAGTCATCGTCAGGTTTGGGATGCAGCTGACGGCTCACGGCCTGCGTGAGCGCGGTGGCCTTATTCACCAGATCGGATTCGGGCAGCGGTAATGCGCGCGCGTCATTCCAGATAATTTGCGAGCAATCGAAAGGCATAAACGGCGTGGTGGGCTGCGCATTCCAGCTCCCTTGGGTATGAATATTACACATACCCGTACCGCTCAGGTGCAGCGTGTCACCCACGCGAACGCCCGCGTTTTCGAGCTGTTTAACGCTGGTGGCTTCGATAGTTTGCGCGCCCTTCATCCAGGAAAGCGTGACCTTTATCGGCATATCCAGCGGGATCCAAAATAGCAGCATCAGCAGTACCAGCAACGAGCCGCCCGCGATGACGGCGTTGCGCAGCCAGTGCTGTAATGGGAAGTTTTTCACTTCATCGTGCAGAGATAAAAAACGCCCCTGGCGGACAACGTGGCGATCGAGATAAATATCGATATCCGTTTGCTGGCCAAGGTCTTGGGCGATGTAAGGTTGCCAGTGAGGTGGGTAGATCAGATCAATAATACCCAGCGAGATATTATTAATTTGCTCCTGGTCGTTTTCGCCAAACAACCCCCAGCGACGCGGCGTACCGCGCAGACAATGAATTTCCCGCAGGGCGCTTTTGGACGGCGGAGCGAATAATCCCCACAGTCCCGCAGCTAACAGCAACACCGCGCCACCGACTGCCCACGGCACAAACGTATTCGGGATAACCAAACAGAAAAAGAACAGCAGGAATGATGCGGTTATCAGCAACGCCTCGCGCAATCCCGAAGGGCGGCTGAGCGCATATTCTTCATGGGTTTCCTGGCGAATATTCAGCAGTTCAATCTGCTCACTTTCTTCACCACGAATGGATGCCTGGGTAGAAGCGGTGTGCTGCAACGCATAGCCACGCGCTTCCTGCATATATTCCTGTAGCGTATGGCCGTTCAACGAGATAACCAGTGGTATTGTATTGGTGTGGATTATCTCAACGCTGTTTTCGTCATTGATGTATTGTTCCCAGAAAGGGGGAAGATGTACCTCAACGGAATCAAGATAGTAGCGCCATTTGTTAGGATCGTCGGTGGTAATGCCGTAACGTGTAATCGAACGAGTAAGCACGATGACGCTATTACTTTGGGCATTCAACGTTAATGAGACCGGCGCAGAACTGGCTCCCGTTGGACCAGGTACTTGCTGAATTTGACTAAGGCTTTCGAGATAGTTTTCGACTGCACTGCGTTCTTCAGGCGCGAGTTTACGTTTCGAGGCGTCTGAGAAGACACTGCTCAAGGGTAAATTTTTCTGCCTGGATTTTGATTTGAGTAGCCATCCTGCAAGCAATGAGCAGGCCAGCAAAGCAGCTAAAAAAATCAGAATGGTGCTCATGCTTTCCCCATCTTACTTAGTCTGTCAGGCGTGGTCAGTCGCACCCTGTTCAATATTCGTGATTCTGTGGTTGGCTATCGGCAAGTGTGGAGTCGAACTTGAGCATCTTTAAATACAGCCCAGTAAATGCGAATCATAGCAAAATCACCAAAAATGGAATATCAGCAAATTCCTGGAGTTATTTCAACCTATTGACTTTTAATTTGAAATAGGGATTAACTTTTAGTACGTTACATAAATGTAAATAAACGGCAATTCACATTGCCGAAACCGTGCGGTATATCGCACAATAACCCCAGATTTCACAGCAAAGATCCTCACAATGAGCAAATCATTACAGAAACCCACGATTTTGAAAGTGGAAACCGTCGCCCAATCCCGGCTTTTTAAGGTCGAAAGCGTGGACCTTGAGTTCAGCAATGGCGTACGCCGCGTTTATGAACGCATGCGTCCATCCACGCGTGAAGCGGTAATGATTGTGCCGATTGTTGACGATCATCTGATCCTTATTCGCGAGTACGCGGTCGGGACCGAATCCTACGAACTGGGTTTTTCCAAGGGATTAATCGATCCTGGCGAAAGCGTGTTTGAGGCGGCGAATCGGGAGCTGAAAGAAGAGGTGGGGTTTGGCGCAAAAGATCTGACGTTTTTAAAGAAACTCAGCATGGCGCCATCTTATTTCTCCAGCAAGATGAACATCGTAGTGGCAGAGGATTTATATCCTGAATCGCTGGAGGGTGATGAACCTGAGCCATTACCGCAGGTGCGCTGGCCGCTGGCGCATTTGATGGACCTGCTGGAAGATCCTGATTTTCACGAAGCGCGTAATGTCAGTGCGCTGTTCCTCGTACGCGAATGGCTGAAAGGGCAGGGGCGGCTTTAATTACGATTGCCAACTGATACCTTATCCAGCCTACAAAATTTCGGAAGATCAAATAATTGTACCGAAATTGTAGGCCGGATAAGCGAAGCGCTATCCGGCAATCGATCAGAACAGTTCGTGTGTCTCACCATTATCAATAATGGTTGTTCCCACCTCATGCACCGCTTGTTGCGTCGGTTGTGTGCCTTCAATGAAGTACTCTGCGCGGCTATTGCCACCGCTCGCCAGTTGTCCTGTGCTGCGATCGATATTGACCGTCACGATACCCGGCGGTGGCGTCAGCGGCTGTTCAGGCACACCTTCCAGCACGGATTTCATGTAAGCATCCCATGCAGGCTGCGCACTCTTCGCACCGCCTTCGTAGCCGGAGATTTGGTCTTTGATCGCGCCGGAAGCCGTTGTATGACCAAGGTTGCGGCGATGGTCATCAAAGCCGATCCATACCGACGTTACTACCCCTGGTCCGTAACCGGAGAACCACGCATCTTTAGAGCTGTTGGTAGTCCCGGTTTTCCCGCCGATATCATGACGCTGTAAATCGCGACCTGCGCGCCAACCGGTTCCCATCCAGCCTGGTTCACCAAAGATATTGGTGTTCAGCGCGCTTTTAATCAGGAAAGCCAGCGGTGTGTTGATCACGTGCGGAGCGTACTCTTGTGTGCCGCTTTGCGCGACCAGAGCCTGGTTAGCCTGCTCAAGCTGCGGCATAGGCACGGCGGAATTTTGCTGTTCCTGCGAGACGGCGACATCTTCTACGTTACTGTTTTCCAGCACATTAGATTTCTGGGTATCGCCATATATCACCGGAATATCGCATTCCGGGCAGGCAATTTTCGGCTTCGCTTCGAAGATAACGCCGCCCATATCGCTTTCAATCTTACTGATGAAATACGGATCGACCAGGAAGCCGCCATTAGACATCACTGCGTAACCGCGTGCCACCTGCAACGGTGTGAACGAAGCAGAACC
Organism: Citrobacter sp. Cpo142; assembly: GCF_030332425.1. Lineage (NCBI taxonomy): Bacteria > Pseudomonadati > Pseudomonadota > Gammaproteobacteria > Enterobacterales > Enterobacteriaceae > Citrobacter > Citrobacter sp. Cpo142. Next base: position 55,602 of record NZ_JAOWHW010000133.1, on the reverse strand, counting down.
CAGCGCCAGCGACTCGGTATGCACAATGTTCTGTGCCGGGAAGCCGAAACGTTGCAGATACTCTGCCGCGTAATCCACGCCCATGGCGCGCATGGCGCGTACCATGACTACGTTTTTCGACTGACCCAGCCCCTGACGTAAGCGGATAGGACCGGCGTACTGCGGCGGGGAGTTCTTCGGCTGCCAGTCGGAACCAGCACCGGCATCCCAGCGGGAGATCGGCACGTCGTTGAGCATGCTCGCCAGCGTCAGACCTTTATCCATCGCGGCGGTATACAGGAATGGCTTGATGTTGGAGCCCACCTGACGTAACGCCTGGGTTGCACGGTTAAACTTGCTCTGGTTGAAGTCAAAACCACCAACCAGCGCCAGCACCGCGCCGTTTTGCGGATTGATGGAGACCAGGGCTGAGTTGACGTCCGGCACTTGCGCCAGCCACCAGGCATCTCCCACCTGGCGTACCCAGATTTGCTGGCCAGTCTGTACTACGTCAGTCACTTTACGCGGCGTTGGGCCTTGTTGAGTATCTGAACGGTAAGGACGCGCCCAGCGCATACCATCCATCCGTAATGACACTGATGTACCATCCGCCAGCGCGGCAATGGCTTCCTGTGGATTGGCGCTGGTAACAACCGCCGGCAGCAGGGGGCCATAAGTCGGCAGCGCTTTCAGCGTATCGGTAATTTTCTTGCTGTCCCAACTGCTTTCGCCCACTTTCCACAGCACGTTCGACGGGCCGCGGTAGCCGTGGCGCATGTCGTAATCCATCACGTTGTTACGTACTGCCTGCTGAGCTGCCTGCTGTACTTTGCGCGTAATGGTGGTGGTGATGCGATACCCGTCTTCATAGGCTTTCTCGCCATAACGGTTATACATCTCCTGGCGCACCATTTCAGACAAATACGGTGCAGAGAAAGCGATTTCCGGCGCGTGGTAGTTAGCGTCAATGGCCTCGCCGCGCGCCTGATCGTACTGGGCCTGCGTGATGTAGTTTTCGCTCAACATACGCGACAGTACAACGTTACGTCGCGCGGTTGCACGGTCCATCGAATAGAGCGGGTTGAAGGTTGACGGCGCTTTTGGCAGACCGGCAATCACCGCAATTTCACTTAAGCTGAGTTGATCCACTGTCTTACCGAAATAGACCTGCGCGGCAGCACCCACGCCATAGGCGCGATACCCCAGATAGATCTTGTTCAGATACAGTTCGAGGATCTCATCTTTACTCAGCAGTTGTTCAATGCGGATCGCCAGGAACACTTCTTTGATCTTACGCATCAGCGTACGTTCCGGGCTCAGGAAGAAGTTTCTCGCCAACTGTTGGGTAATGGTACTCGCCCCTTGCGACGCGTGACCGGAGAACAACGCGACGCTGGCCGCACGGAAGATCCCCACCGGGTCTACCCCATGGTGCTCATAAAAGCGGCTGTCTTCTGTGGCGATAAAGGCTTTAACCATTACCGGCGGCATCTGATCCAGTGTGACCGGGATTCGACGTTTCTCGCCATATTGCGCGATTAGCTCGCCGTCAGCGCTGTAAACCTGCATCGGGATCTGTAAACGCACATCTTTGAGCGTCGCGACGTCAGGTAATTGCGGCTCGATATAGCGATAAAGGCCATAAATCGAGCCTGCTCCCAGCAGGATGCAACATACTGCAAGGATTAATAAATACTTTACGAACTTCACTGGAGATTTCCCATTTAGTGGCATTTGGGCAGTTTATAAACAAACGCGCGGTAGTATAAAGGCAAGCCAGACGCATTGATATACCCGTTAAAGCGACGGGTGATAAGGAGATCATCAGCAATGGCTTTCAATATCTGGAAAATTGGTCTGCATATTCAGCAACATGAAGCGCTGGCTGTCGCTATCGTTCGCGAAGCATCAGGTTGGTATCTGCAACGCTGGTGGCGTATACCGCTGACGCCTCAGGTTATCGTCGATGGCCACATTCGCGAGCCTGAACAGCTGGTCGCCGCGCTACTGCCGTGGAGCCGGGAGCTCCCTCGCCGACACCATATTCATCTCTCTTTTCCCGCCAACAGGACGTTACAAAAAAAGTTTCCTCGTCCGACAATGACGTTACGCGAGCCAGAGCAAACCGCATGGTTGTCCGGTTCGATGGCGCGTGAACTCGATATGGCGCCGGATGCGCTGCATTTTGATTATAGCGAAGACACGTTGAGCCCGGCGTTTAACGTCACTGCTGCGCAAAGCAAAGAGATTTCAGCGCTTCTGACGCTTATCCAAACCCTGAAGGTGCAGGTTACGGCGATTACACCGGATGCCAGCGCGTTACAGCGATTTATTCCCTTCTTGCCAGAGCATCAGCAGTGTCTGGTATGGCGTGATGACGCCCAGTGGTTATGGGCGACCCGTTCGGCATGGGGACGTAAATCAACGGGCGATATTGGCAGTATCGGCGAGTTTGCCACGGCATTGTCTCTGCCCACGACAGCCATTGCGCAATGCTCACCCGGCGGCTTCGATCCTTTAAGCGCCGTGTCTGTACGCCAGCCGCCCATTCCAACGCAAAGCCATCACTTCGCCATTGCGCTGGGACTCGCTATGGGGGGCGCGTATTGATGATAGCGACTATCAACCTTCTGCCCTGGCGCCAAACACGACGCCGCGCCTGCCTGCGCTTCTGGTGTGTTTTATTTAGCGCTTCAATCCTTCTCAGTATCGGCGTGTTATTGCGCTATTACAGCGTGATGAGTGTAGAAAACCGGGCTGAATTGTTGCTGGCAGACGCCGAAAAGACGCGGGCCGAGGCCTTAATGGCGCTAAAGCCGCGTATGCAGCAGCGCCAGCAACGATGGCAGCAGGTGCAGGCAAGGAACAAACAGCGTGAGCAGACCCGAAGCTGGCAGTCGGTATTGCAAGAGCTGGCGGAATTACTGCCGGAGCAGGCGTGGTTAACAAAAATGACCTGGCAGCAGGACACGCTGGAACTGACGGGAAACACGCTGAACTTTGCCGCGCTGCAGGCGCTGGAGGCGCAATTACGCCAGCAGCCATTGTTTCAGTTGAGCAGCCCCGGTGAAACGCAGCAGGATGCGCAGGGACGCTGGCAATTCCACTATCGACTGACACGGAGCGGTGCGCATGATAACGCTCTGTGATGTCTGGTTAGCGCAGTCGCCGCGCTTTCGACTCATCTGCTGGTGCGGCTGGATGTTAGGGCTACTCATACTGGTGACGTTATGTCTTTATCCCGTCGCGCGGGAGCGGACGATGCAACGCGAGACGCTGGTCCAACAACGGGCAGCTATTCAGATGCAATGGCGAGATGTCTATCTGCTGGCGGCATCACCAGCAGAGCCGGAAGAGAAACTGACCCTGTTCTCCCCGCTGCTGTTTCAGACTTCACTTACTCGTCTTATCCACTGGCAACCCTCCGCGCAAGGCGGAGAGATGGCGCTGATATCGGCCTGGGATGCTATCCCGCAGACGTTTGTCCAGTTGGCGGAACAGGGGATGAACGTCAGCCGATTTTCGCTTAGCGCAGAAGACACGGAGTTGCTGCTAACGCTACAGCTGGAGCGTCTGAATGACGGTTGAACGCTGGCTGTTGGCATGTATGAGCGTACTGATGCTCACCGGTATGCGTAATCCCTTCCTGCCGCCGGAGGACCGTTGCCAAATTGCTGAGCTGTCGACATGGCGGTTTCAGGGCATGGTGAGCCAGGGCATGCGACCCATCGGCATCGTTCAGGATAGCCAGAAAAAATGGCAGCGAGTTAAGCGAAATGACGTCCTGAAAAACGGTTGGACGATTACGCAGATAACGGCCCAGAACATAACCCTCGATACAGAAAAAAACTGCGAACCGCCGCGATGGCAGTGGCAACGACAAGGAGCGGTAAATGAAGCGATGGATAGCGTGGATAGTAATAGCGCTGGCGGTCGGGATAACGAGCGCGCTGGCGACGAAACCGCAAAACGTGACGCTGGTGGTCGATGATGTGCCGGTTACGCAGGTATTGCAGGCGCTGGCTGAACAGGAACAGAAAAACCTGGTGGTTTCGCCAGATGTCAGCGGTGTGCTGTCGTTGCATTTGACGGATGTCCCCTGGAAGCAGGCATTGCAGACGGTGGTAAAAAGTGCCGGGCTGGTATTACGCCAGGAGGGCAATATCCTGCATGTGCATTCTGTTCAATGGCAGAGTGAAAATGCGGCCCGCCAGGACAATGAACAGGCGCGGATTCAGGCCAGTATGCCGCTGGAGCAGCGCAGCATTATTTTGCACTATGCCGATGCTGCCGAGCTGGCAAAAGCAGGAGAAAAGCTGCTCAGTGCCAAAGGAAGCATGACGGTGGATAAACGGACCAACCGCTTACTGCTGCGTGATAATAGCGTTGCGCTTAACACCCTGGAAAAGTGGGTATCGCAAATGGATTTGCCGGTTGCCCAGGTCGAACTGGCGGCGCATATCGTCACCATAAATGAAAAAAGTTTGCGCGAGCTGGGGGTGAAGTGGTCGCTGGCTGACGCACAACAATCGGGGGCGGTTGGGAATGTTACAACGCTTGCCAGCGATCTCTCTGTAGCCACCGCCACATCCCGCGTGGGATTTAACATTGGCCGCATTAACGGTCGTTTACTGGAACTGGAGTTGTCTGCGCTGGAGCAAAAACAGCAGTTGGATATCATCGCCAGTCCACGATTACTGGCATCTCACCTGCAACCTGCCAGTATTAAGCAGGGCAGTGAGATCCCTTATCAGGTCTCCAGCGGTGAAAGCGGTGCGACATCCGTCGAGTTCAAGGAAGCGGTACTGGGGATGGAGGTAACACCAACGGTATTGCAGAAAGGGAGAATCAGGCTGAAACTGCATATCAGCCAGAATGTTCCCGGACAGGTTCTACAGCAGGCAGATGGCGAAGTGCTGGCTATCGACAAGCAGGAGATTGAAACGCAGGTCGAGGTAAAAAACGGCGAGACAATTGCGCTTGGCGGGATTTTTTCACATAAGAATAAATCCGCAGCCGACAGCGTGCCGCTATTAGGCGACATTCCCTGGCTTGGCTCTCTTTTTCGCCATGATGGTAAAGAAGATGAACGGCGCGAATTAGTGGTCTTTATTACGCCCAGACTGGTTTCAACGGAATAACTTATGCATGAAAAGCCATTGTTTTTGCACTGAACACGTTTCAGGGATTTGACGTGAGGGTGTATTTAGCATACAAGGAGTACCGATTTGAGCGTCGGTACTTTTCTTTACTTATGCGGCAGTGAATACGCTTTGCCTTTCCGGTGGTGTGCCATAGGCTTATTGGGTGTCATTTGACTGCGCGATACGTCGCCAGGTCTGATGTTTGCAGGGTAGCATGCCTGCCACGACCAGAAATGCGTTAGGTTTGGTGATTTATTCAGTTGCCAAACCCGCTTGAGTATTGAGATAATTTTCAGTCTGACTCTCGCAATATCTTATGAGGTTTCAGTTCATGTCCTGCTGCGCTGGGTGTCTGCGAAGCGGGTTTACCATTAACGAATAGTCTTAGTAGTACCGAAAAAATGGCAGAGAAACGCAATATCTTTCTGGTTGGGCCTATGGGTGCCGGAAAAAGCACTATTGGGCGCCAGTTAGCTCAACAACTCAATATGGAATTTTACGATTCTGATCAAGAGATTGAGAAACGAACCGGAGCTGATGTGGGCTGGGTCTTCGATGTAGAAGGTGAAGACGGCTTCCGTGATCGCGAAGAAAAAGTCATCAACGAGTTGACGGAAAAACAGGGTATTGTGCTGGCAACTGGCGGTGGCTCTGTAAAATCACGTGAAACACGTAACCGTCTTTCCGCGCGTGGCGTCGTGGTCTATCTTGAAACGACAATTGAAAAACAACTTGCGCGTACTCAACGTGACAAGAAACGCCCGCTGCTGCAGGTAGAATCACCGCCTCGTGAAGTTCTGGAAGCGTTGGCTGACGAACGCAATCCTCTGTACGAAGAGATTGCTGACGTGACCATTCGCACCGACGATCAGAGCGCAAAAGTCGTAGCAAACCAGATTATTCATATGTTGGAAAGCAACTAATTCTGGCTGAATACACACTCGTCTGCGGGTACAAGTAACTAAGGTGGATGTCGCGTAATGGAGAGGATCACAGTCACTCTCGGGGAACGTAGTTACCCTATCACCATCGCGGCTGGTTTGTTCAATGAGCCAGCTTCATTCTTACCGCTGAAATCGGGCGATCAGGTTATGTTGGTGACCAACGAAACCCTGGCTCCCCTTTATCTCGATAAGGTTCGCGGCGTACTTGAACAGGCGGGTGTTAACGTTGATAGCGTTATCCTTCCCGATGGCGAGCAGTATAAAAGCCTGACGGTTCTGGATACGGTTTTCACCGCGTTACTGCAAAAACCGCACGGTCGTGATACCACGTTAGTTGCCCTTGGCGGCGGCGTGATTGGCGATCTGACCGGTTTTGCGGCAGCCAGCTATCAGCGTGGTGTTCGTTTTATTCAAGTCCCGACAACCCTGTTGTCGCAGGTCGACTCCTCCGTTGGCGGCAAAACCGCCGTAAACCATCCCCTCGGTAAAAACATGATTGGCGCGTTTTACCAACCGGCCTCCGTGGTGGTGGATCTCGATTGTCTGAAAACGCTTCCTGCGCGTGAGCTGGCATCGGGGCTGGCGGAAGTGATCAAATACGGCATCATTCTTGACGGTGAATTTTTCAGCTGGCTGGAAGACAATCTGGATGCGTTACTGCGTCTGGACGGTCCGGCGATGGCGTACTGTATTCGTCGTTGTTGTGAGCTGAAAGCAGAAGTTGTCGCAGCAGACGAGCGTGAAATGGGCTTACGTGCTTTACTGAATCTGGGACACACGTTTGGCCATGCGATCGAAGCTGAAATGGGTTATGGCAATTGGTTACATGGTGAAGCAGTCTCCGCAGGTATGGTAATGGCTGCCCGTACGTCAGAACGTTTGGGTCAGTTCACCTCCGCTGATACGCAGCGCATCATTACGCTGTTACAGCGAGCAGGCTTACCGGTGAATGGGCCGCGTGAAATGTCCACCGAGGCTTATCTGCCGCACATGCTGCGAGATAAAAAAGTGTTAGCGGGAGAGATTCGTTTGGTGCTTCCGCGAGCGATAGGGAAGAGTGAAGTGCGCGGCGGAGTGTCGCACGAGGTGGTTCTTAACGCTATTGCTGATTGCCAGCAGGCGTAACAACAAGAAAGGTCAGGCTTACGTTGCGAAACGTAGGTCTTTTAGCTTCAGGTTATGTGCAAAGTCGTAAGCATTAACCTTTGAGTGGGGTGTTAAATGGATGAATTCAAACCAGAAGACGAGCTGAAACCCGATCCCAGCGATCGTCGTACTGGTCGTTCTCGTCAATCGTCTGAACGCGATAATGAGCCGCAAATCAATTTTGATGATGTTGATCTGGATGCTGACGATCGCCGTCCTGCGCGCGCACGCAAAGAGCGTGATGAAGAGCAGGACATTGAAGAAGAGTATGAATCTGATGACGATGCGGTGGATGAAGAGCGTGTAGAACGTCGTCCGCGCAAACGTAAGAAAGCCGTCAGCAAGCCTGCCTCCCGCCAGTATATGATGATGGGCGTGGGTGTTTTGGTACTGCTGTTGCTGATTATCGGCATTGGTTCTGCGCTGAAAGCCCCCTCATCTTCTTCCAATGAGCAGGCAGCATCTGGCGAGAAGAGCATCGATCTCTCTGGCAGCAATGCAACGGATCAGGCGAGTGCAACGACACCTGTAACGGGCGCTGAGCAGACCGCTGGCAATACCCAGCAGGATGTTTCCCTGCCACCGATTTCCTCTACCCCGACTCAAGGTCAGGCACCTGCGGCAACTGAAGGGCAGCAGCGTGTTGAAGTGCAGGGCGATTTGAACAACGCTCTGACGCAACCGCAAGGTCAGGAACAGGTTAACAACGTTGTGGTTAACTCTACGCTGCCGACCGAACCTGCGACCGTTGCGCCGATGCGTAATGGTAATGCTGTGCGCCAGACTGCGAAAACGGAAACGACTGAACGTCCTGCGGCTTCGCATCAGGAACGCAAACAGGCCGTCATTGAGCCGAAGAGCAAACCGCAAACTACGGTGAAAGCGACGCCGACAGAGCCGAAACCTGTTGCCCAGGCAAAACCAACCGTAACTGCTACCGCGCCGACCACCACAACTAAAGCACCTGTGGTAACCGCTACGCCGAAAGCGACCGCTGAGCCGAAAGCAACCACAACTGCGCCAGCACAGACTGCAACGCCTGCGCCAACGGCGACAGCAACAACGCCTGTTGCTGGCGGAGCGAAAAGTGCAGGTAATGTTGGAGCGTTAAAATCTGCGCCGTCCAGCCATTACACGCTGCAGCTCAGCAGTTCTTCTAACTACGACAACCTGAACGGTTGGGCGAAGAAAGAAAACCTGAAGAACTACGTGGTGTACCAGACGACGCGTAACGGTCAACCGTGGTATGTTCTGGTGACAGGCGTGTATGCGTCTAAAGAAGATGCGAAACGTGCAGTGTCTACGTTACCCGCTGATATTCAGGCGAAAAACCCGTGGGCAAAACCGCTGCATCAGGTTCAGGCCGATTTGAAGTAAGATAGGATATGTTCTGCAATGGTTTGATGTTTCGCCCAATTGCGGGACAAAGACTAAAGCGCAGGATGCTGTCGGAGCTTTCTCCACAGCCGGAGAAGGTGTAATTAGTTAGTCAGCATGAAAAAAAATCGCGCTTTTTTGAAATGGGCAGGGGGGAAATACCCCCTGCTTGATGATATCAAACGGCATTTACCTCAGGGTGAGTGCCTGATTGAACCTTTCGTGGGTGCCGGGTCGGTGTTTCTCAACACCGACTTTTCTCGTTATATTCTTGCCGATATCAACAGCGACCTTATCAGTCTCTATAACATCGTGAAGACGCGTACCGATGAGTATGTGCAGGCTTCGCGTGAGCTGTTTATGCCTGAAACCAATCAGGCTGAGGTGTACTATCGGTTCAGAGAAGAATTTAATGCCAGCGAGGATCCGTTCCGCAGAGCAGTACTGTTCTTGTATCTGAACCGCTTTGGTTACAACGGATTGTGCCGTTATAACCTGCGCGGCGAGTTTAACGTCCCGTTTGGGCGTTATAAAAAACCTTACTTCCCAGAAGCCGAGTTGTACCATTTTGCTGAGAAAGCGCAGAATGCGGAGTTCCATTGCCTCTCCTATGAAGAGTGCATGAACCGTGCGGATAGCAACTCTGTGGTCTATTGTGACCCGCCTTATGCACCGCTTTCGGCGACGGCAAATTTCACTGCGTATCACACCAACAGCTTTAGCCCGAAAGAGCAGGCGCATTTGGCCGAGATGGCAGAAAAGCTGGTCAGTAAGCAGATCCCGGTGTTAATTTCGAACCACGATACGCCCGATACCCGTGAATGGTACCGAGCGGCGAAACATTTTCAGGTCAAAGTGCGGCGCAGCATAAGCAGCAATGGCGGCACGCGTAAAAAGGTGAACGAACTGCTGGCACTGTATAAACCAGGAGTCGTAACGCCTGCGAAGAAATAAATCTCAAGGAGAAGCGGATGAAACAGTATTTGATCGCCCCCTCAATTCTGTCGGCTGATTTTGCCCGCCTGGGTGAGGACACCGCGAGAGCGCTGACTGCCGGTGCCGATGTCGTGCACTTCGACGTCATGGACAATCACTACGTACCGAACCTGACCATCGGACCGATGGTACTGAAATCGCTGCGTAAATATGGCATCACCGCCCCGATTGATGTTCACCTGATGGTGAAACCGGTCGATCGTATTGTCCCGGACTTCGCCGCCGCTGGCGCCAGCATCATTACTTTTCATCCGGAAGCCTCCGAGCATGTCGATCGCACTTTACAGCTGATCAAAGAGCATGGCTGTAAAGCGGGTCTGGTGTTCAACCCGGCAACACCGCTGAGCTATCTGGACTACGTCATGGATAAGCTCGATGTGATCCTGCTGATGTCCGTTAACCCAGGCTTTGGCGGACAGTCCTTCATCCCACAAACGCTGGATAAGCTGCGCGAAGTGCGTCGTCGTATTGATGAATCTGGCTACGATATCCGCCTCGAAGTGGACGGTGGCGTCAAAGTGAATAACATTGGTGAAATTGCCGCGGCAGGCGCAGATATGTTTGTCGCAGGCTCCGCCATTTTCGACCAACCAGACTACAAAAAAGTCATTGATGAAATGCGTAATGAACTGGCGAAGGTAAGTCATGGATAAGTTTCAGGATATTCGGGGCGCTGCATTTGACCTCGACGGCACGCTGGTCGACAGCGCGCCGGGATTAGCCGCAGCGGTGGACATGGCGCTGTATGCGCTGGAACTGCCGGTTGCCGGAGAAGAACGCGTTATCACCTGGATTGGTAATGGTGCAGATGTACTGATGGAACGCGCGCTAACGTGGTCCCGTCAGGAGCGCGCAACATTACGTAAAACGATGGGTAAACCGCCCGTTGATGATGATATTCCCGCCGAGGAGCAGGTACGTATTTTGCGTAAGCTGTTCGACAGATACTACGGCGATGTCGCAGAAGAGGGGACATTCCTGTTCCCTGATGTTGCCGACACGCTGGGCGCGCTGCATGCGAAAGGATTGCCGCTGGGTCTGGTGACCAACAAACCGACCCCGTTTGTCGCACCATTGCTCGAAGCATTAGATATCGCCAAGTACTTTAGCGTGGTCATCGGTGGTGATGACGTGCAGAATAAAAAACCGCATCCGGATCCGCTGCTGCTGGTGGCAAGTAAGCTTGGCATCAAGCCTGAGCAAATGCTCTTCGTAGGGGATTCACGCAATGATATTCAGGCGGCAAAAGCTGCTGGCTGTCCGTCCGTTGGCCTGACCTATGGCTACAACTACGGCGAGTCGATCGCGCTGAGCCAGCCCGACGTTATTTACGACCGTATTAATGAACTACTGCCCGCTCTCGGGCTTCCGCATAGCGAAAATCAGGAATCAAAAAATGACTAAGCCCATCGTTTTTAGTGGCGCACAGCCCTCAGGTGAATTGACCATTGGCAACTATATGGGTGCGCTGCGTCAGTGGGTGAGCATGCAGGATGACTACCATTGCATCTACTGCATCGTTGACCAACATGCCATCACCGTTCGTCAGGATGCTCAGCAGCTGCGTAAAGCAACGCTCGATACGCTGGCGCTGTATCTGGCATGCGGTATCGATCCTGAAAAAAGCACCATTTTCGTGCAGTCTCACGTACCGGAGCATGCACAGTTAGGTTGGGCGCTGAACTGCTACACCTACTTCGGCGAGCTGAGCCGTATGACCCAGTTCAAAGACAAATCCGCGCGCTATGCGGAGAACATCAACGCCGGTCTGTTTGATTATCCGGTACTGATGGCGGCAGACATCCTGCTGTATCAGACCAACCAGGTACCGGTTGGCGAAGATCAGAAACAGCATCTGGAACTGAGCCGCGATATCGCCCAGCGCTTCAACGCCCTGTATGGCGACATCTTCAAAGTGCCTGAGCCGTTCATTCCTAAATCCGGCGCGCGCGTAATGTCGCTGCTGGAGCCGACGAAGAAAATGTCCAAGTCGGATGACAACCGCAACAACGTGATCGGCCTGCTGGAAGATCCGAAATCTGTGGTTAAGAAAATCAAACGCGCGATGACCGACTCTGAAGAGCCGCCTGTTGTACGCTACGACGTGCAGAACAAAGCGGGTGTTTCCAACCTGCTGGATATCCTCTCTGCGGTCACCGGTAAGAGCATTCCGGAGCTGGAGCAGCACTTCGAAGGCAAAATGTATGGTCATCTGAAAGGTGAAGTCGCAGAGGCCGTTTCCGGTATGCTGACCGAGCTTCAGGAGCGTTATCACCGTTTCCGTAACGATGAAGCTTTCCTGCAGAAAGTGATGAAAGACGGTGCAGAAAAAGCCAGCGCCCGCGCATCTGTTACGCTGAAAGCTGTTTACGAAGCGATTGGTTTTGTCGCCAAGCCGTAATGCGCTCTGTGTTGTTGAAGAAACCGGGTTACGCCCGGTTTTTTTTCGCCTGTTGGTTTGTGAACCTCAAAAAATGTGAAGCGCCTCGCCGTTTGCATATTTCCTCATTGCGTTATATCTTCACTTTAATGAAGATATAAATATTCAATTTACTGAAAATATAAAATGCGTCGGACATTTATCAAGAAAGAGGGGGTTGTGCTGACAACCCTGGCCCGCTACCTGCTCGGTGAGAAGTGCGGTAACAGATTGAAAACTATCGATGAACTGGCAGCCGAGTGTCACTCATCGGTAGGGTTAACCCAGGCCGCGTTAAAGACGCTGGAATCCTCAGGGGCGATCCGTATTGAGCGTCGCGGGCGTAACGGTAGCTATCTGGTGGAGATGGATAACCGTACGCTGCTGAAGCATGTGGATATTAATAACGTGGTCTGTGCGATGCCGCTGCCCTACACCCGTTTATATGAAGGACTGGCGAGTGGGCTGAAGGCGCAGTTCGATGGGATCCCGTTTTATTACGCACACATGCGTGGGGCTGATATTCGTGTGGAATGCCTGCTAAACGGCGTCTACGACATGGCGGTGGTTTCTCGTCTGGCGGCGGAAAGTTACCTTGCTCAGGACGGACTGCGCATCACGTTGGCGCTGGGACCGCATACCTACGTCGGCGAGCATCAGCTGATTTGTCGCAAGGGCGAATCTGCAGATGTAAAACGTGTTGGGCTCGATAACCGTTCGGCGGATCAGAAAATCATGACCGAGGTCTGTTTTGGCAACCGTGACGTTGAATTGATCGATATGCCTTATCACGAAAGCTTGCAGCGCATCGCGAAAGGGGATGTGGATGCGGTTATCTGGAACGTGGTTGCAGAGGCCGAGCTGGCGGTACTGGGGTTAGAAGCCACGCCTCTCACCAACGATCCGCGATTTCTGCAGGCCACGGAGGCCGTGGTACTGACCCGCGCAGAGGATTATCCGATGCAGCAGCTACTGCGGGCCGTTGTTAACAAAGAGGCGCTGCTTGCCCATCAACAACGTGTGGCGAACGGTGAACAGGAACCCAGTTATTAAGTGAAGGCAAACGACATGGAAAACAGGCTTAACCTGCTGTGTGAAGCAGGCGTTATCGACAAGGATATTTGTAGCGGCATGCTGCAGGTGGTCAGGCGGTTGGATGAAGAGTGGCGTTTGCCGATTCACAGCGAGCAAGGGACCATGGCAATGACCCATATGGCGAGTGCGTTAATGCGCAGTCGCCAGGGCGAAGTGATTGAAGCGCTGGATGGTGAGCTGCTGGAGGAGTTGGCGCAATCTCATCTCTGGCCAACTATTTTATTGGTACATCAGGCGCTGATGAAAGAGTTTACGGTGGCGCTGCACACGAATGAAGAAGGCTATATGCTGGCGAACTTGTATGGATTGTGGATGGCGGCGAACGAAGGCGTCTGAAATCAATGGGCAATGAGCTTATTGCACCTTAAATATTCAAAAAAATGAATATTTAACTGAAGGATTAGAAACGAGGCAGAGAAATGTTTATAGACGCATTGAAACGCCAGAACCCCGCGCTAATCTCGGCTGCTATCGCGTTATGGCAGCAGGGAAAGATCGCACCTGACAGTTGGGTCATTGATGTTGACCAGGTCATTGAGAATGGCAAACGTCTGCTGGATGTCGCCAGGCAACATGGTATCTCGCTGTATCTGATGACCAAACAGGTAGGACGTAACCCGTGGCTGGCGGAGAAGCTGTTGCAGCTTGGCTATGAAGGCATCGTGGTTGTCGATTACAAGGAGAGTCGCGTCATGCGCCGTGCCGGGTTGCCGGTTGCGCATCAGGGACATCTGGTGCAGATCCCGTCGCGGCTGGTCAATGAGGCTGTAGCGCAGGGTACTGAAGTCATCACATTGTTCTCACTGGAGAAAGCGCGCGAAGTTTCCGCTGCTGCAGTGAAGGCCGGCTGTGAACAGAACGTGATGCTGAAGGTGTACGACAAGGATGATTTTCTCTACCCGGGGCAGGAAAGCGGATTTCCGCTGATGTATCTGACGGATGTGGTCAATGAAATCCGCAGGCTTCCGGGTCTGCGTCTGAGCGGCCTCACTCATTTCCCCTGCCTGTTATGGGATGAAAACTCAGCGCAGACGATGCCGACGCCTAATCTGCATACGCTGGTAAATGCCCGACGTCAGTTGGCTGAGGCCGGGATTGCCATTGAGCAGCTTAATGCGCCGTCAGCCAGTAGCTGTTCGTCACTCCCCCTGCTGGCGGAATATGGCGTCACCCATGCGGAGCCGGGTCATGCGTTGACCGGCACCATTCCTTCCAATCAAAAAGGCGACCAGCCGGAGCGCATTGCGATGCTGTGGTTGAGCGAGATATCGCACAATTTTCGTGGAGACAGTTATTGCTACGGTGGCGGCTATTACCGTCGCGGCCATGCGCAAAATGCGCTGGTCTTTACGCCAGAAAGTGACACGCCGATCGCAGCGAAGCTAAAACCCGTGGACGACAGCAGTATTGACTACTACCTGCCTGTTGCCGGGGAGTTTCCGGTGAGCAGTGCGGTGATCTTCTGTTTTCGCACCCAGATCTTCGTGACGCGTAGCGACGTGGTGCTGGTATCGGGCATTCAGCGCGGTGCAGCTGAAATCGTCGCGCGTTACGACAGTCTCGGTAATATTCTGGAGGACTAATGGCCCGATTCGTGGTGTTAGTAATCGACAGTTTCGGCGTTGGCGCCATGAAAGACGTCACGCTGGTCAGGCCGCAGGATGCAGGAGCGAATACCTGTGGCCATATCCTGGGAGAACTCCCGCAGTTACGCCTGCCAACGCTTGAGAAGCTGGGGCTGATTAACGCTCTGGGCTTTGCCCCGGGTGTGATGCAACCTTCAGCATCGGCAGTCTGGGGCGTTGCAGAGCTGCAGCATGAAGGGGGAGATACCTTTATGGGCCATCAGGAGATTTTAGGTACGCGGCCTCAGGCGCCGCTGCGGATGCCGTTTAGCACCGTGATTGACAGCGTTGAGCAGGCGCTAAAGGCCGCTGGCTGGCAGGTGGAACGTCGCGGCGGCGACCTGTCGTTTCTTTGGGTCAACGATGCGGTTGCAGTGGGCGATAACCTCGAAGCGGATTTAGGTCAGGTCTACAACATTACTGCCAATCTTGCCGTTATCCCGTTTGATGAGGTGCTAAAGATAGGCCGCGTGGTGCGTGAGCAGGTTCAGGTCGGGCGCGTGATTGCGTTTGGCGGTCAGCTTGCAGACAGCCAGCGCATTCTGGATGCCGCCGAGACCAAAGAGGGACGCTTTATCGGCATTAACGCCCCACGTTCCGGCGCCTATGAAAATGGCTTCCAGGTCAGGCATATGGGTTTTGGCGTCGATGAGCAGGTACAGGTACCGCAAAAACTGCATGACGCTGGGATCCCTACCGTGCTGGTCGGTAAAGTGGCGGACATCGTTGGTAATCCACACGGGCGCAGCTGGCAAAACCTGGTGGATAGTCAGCAGATTATGGATATCACACTTAACGAATTTAACGCGGAATCGACGGTATTTATCTGTACCAACATTCAGGAAACCGATCTCGCCGGGCACGCTGAAGACGTAGCACGTTATGCCGAACGGCTGCAGCTTGTTGATCTTAATCTTTCACGCCTTCTGGCCGCTATGGATCCAAATGACTGTCTGGTGGTTATGGCCGATCACGGCAACGATCCGACCATCGGTCACAGCCACCATACCCGGGAAGTTGTACCGGTTCTGGTGTATCGGGAGGGGTTAGAGCCTGCGCAATTAGGCGTCCGGGCGACGTTATCTGACGTTGGCGCTACGGTATGTGAATTTTTCGGCGCGGCGGCACCACAAAACGGCAGCTCTTTTCTTTCGGCATTACGCCTTACAGGAGACACCTTATGAATTTTGATCCGACGGGCTACACCTGGGTCCACGAACATCTGCATATTGATCTCTCCGGGTTCAAGAATAATCTCGACTGCCGGTTAGATCAGTACGATCTCATTTGTCAGGAAATGAAGGATCTCCGGGCGTTGGGCGTCAGCAACATTATTGAGATGACCAACCGCTATATGGGGCGTAATCCGCAATTCATGCTCGACCTGATGCGCGATACCGGAATTAACGTGATGGCCTGCACAGGCTATTACCAGGATGCGTTCTTTCCTGAACATGTCGCGGCCCGCAGCGTGGAACAGCTCGCGCAGGAGATGGTCGATGAGATTGTCATCGGTATAGATGGCACTGAATTGAAGGCCGGAATTATCGCCGAAATTGGTTCCAGCGAAGGGGTGATTACGCCGCTTGAAGAGAAGGTATTTATCGCCGCGGCGCGGGCGCACATCGAAACCGGACGCCCCATCTCGACCCACACCTCTTTTAGCACCATGGGCCTGGAACAGCTGGTGTTGCTACAGGCTCACGGCGTCGACCTTTCCCGCGTAACCGTTGGTCACTGCGACCTGAAAGATAACCTCGACAATATCTTACGCATGATCGATCTCGGTGCGTATGTGCAATTCGATACCATCGGTAAAAACAACTATTACCCGGACGAGAACCGCATTGGCATGCTGCATGAGCTACGTAATCGCGGGCTGCTTAATCGCGTGATGCTCTCCATGGACATTACCCGCCGCTCGCATTTAAAAGCCAATGGCGGCAATGGCTATGACTATCTGTTAACCACTTTTATCCCACAGTTGCGCCAGTCAGGATTCAGCCAGGCCGATGTGGACACGATGTTGCGTGATAACCCCTCACAATTTTTCCAATAAGGACAGAATCATGAAAAAGATTGGCGTTGCTGGCTTACAGCGTGAGCAGATTAAAAAGACCATCGAAACCGCAGCTCCGGGCTGCTTTGAAGTCTCCATTCATAACGATATGGAAGCGGCGATGAAGGTGAAATCCGGACAACTGGATTACTACATCGGCGCTTGTAACACCGGCGCGGGTGCAGCGCTGTCGATTGCCATTGCGGTGATTGGCTACAACAAAAGCTGCACTATCGCCAAGCCGGGTATTAAGGCGAAAGACGAACATATCGCAAAAATGGTTGCGGAAGGGAAAGTGGCTTTTGGTCTCTCCGTCGAACATGTTGAACATGCGATTCCGATGCTGGTTAACCACCTGAAATAAAAGGCATGACTATGGATCTGTATATTCAGATTGTGGTGGTGGCCTGCCTGACCGGCATGACGTCACTTCTGGCACATCGCTCGGCGGCTGTCTTTCATGACGGTATCCGTCCGATTCTGCCGCAGCTGATCGAGGGGTACATGAACCGCCGTGAGGCGGGAAGTATCGCGTTTGGTCTGAGTATTGGCTTTGTGGCGTCGGTTGGGATCTCTTTTACCCTGAAAACCGGCTTGCTCAACGCCTGGCTGCTGTTCCTACCGACGGATATTCTCGGCGTGTTGGCGATGAACAGCCTGCTGGCGTTCGGTCTGGGCGCTATCTGGGGCGTATTGATTCTGACCTGCCTGCTGCCGGTGAACCATCTGCTCACGGCGCTGCCGGTTGATGTACTGGGTAGCCTCGGTGAACTGAGTTCTCCGGTGGTATCCGCATTCGCACTCTTCCCGCTGGTGGCGATTTTCTACCAGTTTAGCTGGAAGCACAGCATTATCGCGGCGGTGGTGGTACTGATGACCCGCGTGGTGGTGGTGCGTTACTTCCCGCATCTGAACCCGGAATCAATTGAGATTTTTGTGGGGATGATGATGCTGCTGGCGATCGCCATTACGCATGATATTCGCCACCGCGGCGATGACGAGATGGATGCCAGCGGGCTATCGGTCTTTGAAGAACGAACCTCGCGGATTATAAAAAACCTGCCGTACATCGCCATTGTCGGCGCACTGATTGCCGCCGTCGCCAGTATGAAGATTTTCGCTGGCAGCGAGGTTTCAATTTTTACGCTGGAAAAAGCCTATTCGGCGGGGATTACGCCGGAGCAGTCGCAGACGCTGGTGAATCAGGCTGCCCTGGCGGAGTTTATGCGCGGGTTGGGCTTTGTGCCGATGATTGCGACAACGGCGCTGGCGACGGGCGTTTATGCGGTAGCGGGTTTCACCTTCGTTTATTCCGTTGGCTACCTGGCGCCGAACCCGTGGATTGCGGCAATCCTGGGCGCGATCGTGATTTCAGCTGAAGTGCTGCTGCTGCGCTCTATCGGTAAATGGCTGGGGCGTTATCCATCGGTACGTAACGCATCGGACAATATTCGTAATGCGATGAATATGCTGATGGAAATGGCGCTGTTGATCGGTTCGATTTTTGCCGCCATCAAGATGGCAGGCTATACCGGCTTTTCGATTGCGGTAGCGATTTACTTCCTCAACGAATCGATTGGACGTCCGGTACAGAAGATGGCCGCGCCGGTCGTGGCGGTGATGATCACCGGTATTGTGCTGAATATTCTCTACTGGTTTGGTCTGTTTGTTCCGGCCTGAGGAGGCTAAAGCATGAAGACGTTTCCTCTGCAAAGTCTGACGCTCGCGCAGGCACAGCAAAAGCAGTTTGCGCTGGTGGATACGCTCTGCCGTCACTTTCCTGGCGCTGATTTTCTGGCGGGTGGTGATTTGGGGCTGGTCCCGGGGCTGAATCAGCCTCGGGTCACGCAGCGTGTGGAAAAGGTACTGGCTGAGGCGTTTCATGCTGAGGCCGCAGCGTTGGTTCAGGGGGCTGGCACCGGGGCTATTCGTGCCGGGCTGGCTGCGTTACTCAAACCCGGCCAGCGGCTGCTGGTTCATGACGCGCCAGTGTATCCTACGACACAGGTGCTCATTGAGCAGATGGGTATTATCCTCGTCAGGGCAGATTTCAACGATCTTAAGACCATAAAGCAGTTCATTGAAGAGCATCGCCCTGATGCTGCGCTGGTACAGCATACGCGTCAACAGCCGCAGGATCGTTACGTTTTAGCTGAGGTGCTGGCGGAGATTACGCAGTGTGGCGTACCGACGTTGACCGATGATAACTACGCGGTGATGAAAGTCGATCGTATCGGTTGTGAATGCGGGGCGACGCTGTCTACTTTTTCGTGCTTTAAACTCTTCGGCCCGGAAGGCGTCGGAGCGGTGGTCGGCAAGGCGGAGGCTATCGCTAAAATCCGCGCGACGTTTTATTCCGGCGGCAGCCAGATCCAGGGGGCGCAGGCGCTGGAAGTGCTTCGTGGCCTGGTTTTCGCGCCAGTGATGCATGCAGTACAGGCTGGCGTTTCCGAACGTCTGCTAACGATTCTCAATAGCGGCGTGCTACCCGAGGTGAAAAAGGCGGTTATCGCTAATGCCCAGTCGAAGGTGCTGATTGTGGAGTTTCATCAGCCGATTGCCGCCCGTGTGCTGAAAGCGGCGCAAGAGAGAGGTGCGCTGCCATACCCGGTGGGGGCTGAGTCGAAGTATGAGATCCCTCCGCTGTTCTATCGCCTTTCGGGGACGTTTCGCGAAGCGAACCCGTCGTTGGGTGATTATGCGATTCGTATCAATCCAAACCGCAGTGGAGAAGAGACGGTGCTGCGTATTTTGCGAGAAAGCGTGAGTGCGATGACGTTTGAATGAGCATCTAATCTATAAATGCAAAAACCGGGAAGCTCCCGGTTTTTTGTATCTGCGCAATCGCTTCTATTACTGATCTGCAGCCGGGCCACAGCCACCAATAATTTTAGAAATTGAAATTGCTGGATGCAGGAAATAATCGTAGCTGCAGTTATTTTTTTTGTTTTCGATATGACCAGTACACGCGGTCAGTGTAGCCAGAACCCCAGCAACAATAGTGATCTTTGCAAATTTAAACATGTCAAAATCCTTGTTAGATATCTATTTCTAAATGGATGAAATCCATTTTTCGACGGTTAAGATATCAACTAACATAAACTTTAAGTAGTCCAGAAAAGGACATGTCTGTTTATATATAAAACATACGATTAGTGAATTGGATTCAAATAAAAAAGCCTGGTATTAATAAATAATACCAGGCTGCTGGGTTTAATTAATTAGCGGAATGTTTTTCTGAAATTCAACATAAAGCCTTTATCGCTGATGTTGTCCTCTTTCCACTGGTAAGCGTCCAGATTCAGGCTGGCATCTTTGGTGCTGTACTTCACGCCGACCGTCGCCAGACCGTTGACGCCGCCGCCTTTTTGGTCGTCGTCTACGCTAAAGGACTGGCCTGCGGCACCTTGCAACGACGCGGTACGCTGGCTTTTGCTGTAGCTCAGGTTCGGACCACCTTCCAGTGTGGCGCTGGCGCTCCAGCCATTTTCACCGGTATAGTCGAACTTCATTCCGACAATGGAATCTACGGCGGTTTCGCTGCCAGCGTTCATCGACAGGTTGAAGTCCCCCGCGCTGCGCTCTTTGTAGCCGCCTTCCAGCGTGTGACGGAATTTCACCCCGGCGTACGGCGTGACTTTCAGCGTATCATTCATCAGCGTGAAGGTTTTCGCCCCTTCGCTGCGGAACTCAAGATACTGTTGGTGTACGTCGGAGTCCGCTACTTTGTTGGTATCGCCATAAGAGACAGAGCGGCTGCTGTCGAGGTTGTGGAGGTCATAACGCAGGCTGTTATTCCAGGCCAGACCTTCATCAAACGCCATGCTGTGCTTCAGACCAAAGAACTGGCTGTAGCCGCCGGTCAGGCCGTTGTCGCCCGCGGTCTGCGAACCGTCACCGTCCAGACGCGCTATACCGTACTCCAGCGTCAGATTCTGGCTGGCGGTCAGATCCAACGTCTGGCGCAATGCGAGCATGTCGTAC
Organism: Citrobacter sp. Cpo142; assembly: GCF_030332425.1. Classification (NCBI taxonomy): domain Bacteria; kingdom Pseudomonadati; phylum Pseudomonadota; class Gammaproteobacteria; order Enterobacterales; family Enterobacteriaceae; genus Citrobacter; species Citrobacter sp. Cpo142. The sequence continues at coordinate 34,834 of NZ_JAOWHW010000133.1, read as the reverse complement.
TGGGTATCGTTGCCCAGCTCGGCGCGTGGATCTCCTTTTGCCACCACGTTGAACGCCAGACCATCTTTAATTTGCGGCGCGGCATCGGCCAGCATCGTAAAACGGTTGCTTAATACCCGTGCTTCCCGGAATACCGTGGTGGCCTGGCTGCCGCTGACCTGCTTCAGTGCGCTGTTGAGTTCGGCGGTCGTGCCGACGTTGAGGCTGGTGTACAGCTCGTTGTTGGTGTAGCCCGCATCCAGGGCGCTTGCCACATCGGATACGCTGCTGTCGGTTGCGACATCCGCGTAGGCGTTTTTGATCATGGTGACGTCCACATTACCGTCGGCGTCCTGGCTGCCGTTAGCGTTCCACACGACAGAAGTGGACTGGATTGCGCTGGCATCTGACAAGTTGTTGCCTTCGACCACGTTGTCAAAGCTGACGGTAGTATCGGCGGTGCCTGCGGTAAAGCCAGTATTGATACCGACGCCATTCATGCTGGCGTTGCTCACTTTCAACTGGCCTGCGCTGCCGTCGGCGCTGGTGCCGACCACGTAGCCGGAAAGATCGTTCGTCCCTGACGATGTAGCGGTGCTGTCAGCGGTCACGGTTGTCGTGCCGTTGTTAACGGTGGGCTCTGTCGGGGCGGTAAAGTCAACATAATGCACTTCCGTGCCGTCGCCGTTTTCGCCGCTGCCTTCGATGGTTTTACCTTGCTGCTTGATAAAGCCGGAGTTTGTCACGCTGTCGTCGATATAGACCGTGCCGTTGTTGACAATATGACCGTTGCTGCCCAACTGGCTAAAGGCGTAGGAGTTGCTGGCATAGATATTAATCGCACCATTGTTTTCGATGACGGCATCGGATTTGGCGTTGGATTCCAGCTGCATTGCTACCATGCCGGTATCACTGGTTCCTTCTGTTCCCAGATTAATTACGCCGTTGTTTACCATTTTTGCGCTGCCGGAAGCTGACATGGCGACGGTATTATTGCCGCTGGCGTTGATAACGCCATCATTAATTACCTTACCGCCATTTGCGCTGGCGGTTTTAACCTTACCGTTGAACGTTCCCGCGTTATAGAAGGTAAACGCACTGCTGGCGATATTCATCGTGCCATCAACTTCGCCCCAGTTGTTCAGCGTTCCTTTCCACATATCTTCCGGCACGCTGAGCACGCCACTGCTCAAATTATTGAAGGTGGCACCCTGGGCTATGGCTGCATCATTTACCGTACCGTTGTTGTTAAATACGGTGGCAGCGTTGAAATTGATTTTGTTAATCGTACCTTCATTGCTCACTACGCCAGTAGTGTTTTCCAGCATCAGTGTGCCAATATACCCTTGGTTATCCAGCGTCCCTTTCCACATCTCGACTTTGTTAACAGAGGCTGTGTTACCGTTAATGACCGTTGAGCCGCCACCTACGGTTAATGTGCCGGTAACTTCGCCACCGTTCGTGAATGTGCTCCCGCCTTCCGCATCAACAGAGCCTATTTTACCGCTGTTGGTAATCGTACCGCCCTGGGAGGAAACCGTACCGGAAATCTCTCCGTTATTAGTTAGCATTCCCTTATCAAGACTGATATCGCTATTAAGCGTACCGCTGGTGTTATTCGAAAGATTGCCACTCTCAATAACAGAGATATTATCGGTGTTGACCGTGCCATCATTACCCACTTTACCGGAAACATATATGTTATTGGGTGACGTCATGTTTTCACCCTCGGCGGTGATAAGACCGTCAGCATAGTTCAACGAGACATTTGTATCGGTTGGGTTATATTCCGCGCTGTCCTGGCAATCATCGCCGATACAGACCGTACCGTAGTTAATTACCATGCTGCTGCTATCGGCAAAAAATGGTTTGCCATAATCAGCATCAATATTGATAACCCCGGTCGTGTCGTTCACCACCGTACCACCGTTTAATGCCGCCATGCCAACCAGTTGGTTTTCATCGGTTTTTGTTACGCCTTCGTCTGCGGTCAGCGTAATGATGCCCTGGTTAATCGCCGTCCCGCCATTGAGCGCCATCATGCCGAAGCCGGCGTTGTTGACGGTTATCGTGCCAGTATTGGTTGCCGTGGCGTCGCCGTTTCCTTTATCCGTTGAGCCTGCGACCATGCCGGAACTGGTCAGATAAAGGGATGACGGATGCCAGTACGTACTGCCGAGGGTATTGCCTTCTTCATCCAGCGTCGGGACAAAGCCGTCCAGGTCGATATCACCTGCATTCAGCGCCGTTCCTTTACTGGCTGAGACACCATATACGCCAGCCCCCTGCAGGTGAATGGTTGCGCCTTCATCGTTAATGACGTTGCCGTATGCGGAGGCCAGCATTGCATAGAAGGTGTGGGTGTACCAGACTATGGGATATGAGGAAGTACCGTCGTCGCCTGCTGGCGTCTGATCGGTAATGACGGTGATATCACCGCCGGATTTGTTATGAACAACACTCTCTTTGCCACTGGCGGAAGCAATAGCGATATTATCATCGCCGCCGCTGCTGGTAGCATAGACCAGAATATTTCCGTTGTTGGTTATTTCAGCGCCATTATCAGCACGCATAACGGAATATACGCCGTTGCTGGTAATATCGCCTCGGTTATCAATAGATGTGCCTTCCCCATTAGCCATGAGCAGGGCATTGTCGGTGTAATAGTTCGAGTTTTTGTAACTGACATTAATATCAATAGCGGAATCTTCATCCAGAACCAGAGAACCGCCGTTGGCTACCTGCGCCAGTATGACACTACCACCTGCTATAGTGGTGGTATCCACAGTAGATTGACCGCTCAGCACAACTTCGCTGTTGCCATCAATCTCAATGCCCGTGATAGTTACAAAATCATAACCCGGGGTTCCGCTGTTGTGGGTGATGTCAATACCGCCAGTAATGTTAGCGCTGTTACCGTCGCCCGTTACGTTCAGGCCAACAGCGTCCAGATACTGCCCATTGCCCGTGGCCAGGTCGTTAACGTCAATGTTAAGTTCGCCGTCAAGAGCAATAGTATTATTGTTGCCGCTGATGCTGACGCCGGTCAGTGGCGTATTACTGGTAATTTTTGAATCCGGCGCATAGTCGGCACTCATGTTGACGTCGCCTACGATATTCACCGTATTGCTGTTGCCGCTAATGCTCACGCCGGTTGCGCCGCGAAATATATCATCGCTGTCCTGGGCGGAGATAACGTTGATATTGCCGTCCAGAGAAACCAGTGAACCCTCACCACTTACCTGTGCGCCCGTACCGTTGAGGCTGGTATTGATATCGCCGTTGCTGTTAAATGTATTTTGTTTACCGGCAATAACGAAACCAACAGAACCTTCGCCACTCACCGTTGTTTGACCGCTGTTAACGAGTTTGCCACCCTCTCCGTTGATGGTGAGTCCCGTCGCGCCATTGATAACCAGCAGGTCGCCATTCTGCGTCAGCCTCGCGTTATTGCCTGTAATGGTGGAGATGGTTGAACCTGCGCCATCAACGGTCATATTACCTGTATTGATTATTCGGGCGTTGTCGCCATCAATATAGGTACCCGTTGCACCGTCAGCAATAACCTGATCCCCTTCATTGATAACGAGCGCATTATCACCGTCGATATACAGGCCCGTTGAGCCTTCGCCGCTGACGGTGGAAGTACCTGTGTTATCGACAATGGCGCCATCACCGATGATTTTTGCTCCGGTGGCGCCGTCCAAAATGTTCAGGTTACCGTCGTTGGCGACTTGTGCATTATTACCGTTAATAATCGAGCCAGTGGAGTCTTTGCCGCTAATGTCGGAGATACCTGTATTGCTAATCGACATATTGTCGCCATCGAAAACGATGCCGGTGCCGCCACCGCTGACGGTAACGTCGCCGGAAAAGGTGGAGGAGGTGCTATTACCGGAAATCAGCGCGCCTGTTGCCCCATCTACTGTCGTATGGCCTGAAATCGTATTGGTCGTGTTATCGCCGGTAATCACCAGACCCACAGCGCCGCCAGTAACGGTGGAATCGCCAGTCAGCGTGTTGTGGGTCTTATCGCCGGAAATAATTGCAGCGGTATTGTTTGCGCCACTGATCTCCAACCCGCGATCGGTGATATTGGTCGTGCCATCGCCAGCAATGACTTGTGTGTTCTCATTGGCAAGGATTAAGTATCCCCGGCTGTCATACTTCCAGTACTGACCGTTTTCCTGCGTCCCTTCAATTACGGCGGCATTATCGCTGGTAACGTGCCAGCCGGTAATTTGCAGCGTTTTGCCATCCGGCGTGGTGAGTTGCCATTGATCGTTTTGCTGGCTGTAACTGACCGTAGCTTCGCCGAGGCTGGTACCGTTATCCAGTTTGATGTTGTCAAAATGGAGCGTATCTGCACCTTTATCGAGGGTGACGCCGTTGCTGAAGGTAATGACTGAGGTGTCGGGAGGAGTTACATCACCGCCGCCATCGTCGGGAGGAGTTACATCACCGCCGTCATCGTCGGGAGGAGTTACATCACCGCCGTCATCGTCAGGAGGAGTTACATCACCGCCGTCATCGTCAGGAGGAGTTACATCACCGCCGTCATCGTCGGGAGGAGTCACGTCACCACCGTCGTCGTCGGGAGGGGTCACATTACCTCCACCATCGTCGGGAGGGGTCACATTACCTCCACCATCGTCGGGAGGAGTCACATTACCTCCACCATCGTCTGGAGGGGTAACGTCGCCGCCATCGGGTATTGCTGGCGTACTGCTATGATGAGCATCGTGGTCATTGCTGTCTACGCCAATTGCTACTCCTGCGGCAAGCGCCGCAATACCGCCAATGGCCCATCCCCAGTGGTTATCTTGTGTTTTATAATCGGCAAGGCAACGTTTGGAAAGTTTGTCGCGTTCTATTTTAGATAATACGGATACATCAGTAGGGCAATCGTTGTCATCGTCGCTGCTATCTGCGGCTATCGCCGGGAGATAGTAAGTTTGCAACGCAAGAGCAATACCCACGGCAATGAGTTTTTTCCTTTGCATAATCGACATCCTTAAATAAATACGTGCAGAATATGCCATTGAAGGCATAAAGTTATTTTTAGGTATTTTTTGATTTTGCCACTGAATGACCATACTTCGTCAAATTATTCAATGATCATGTATTATTTAGGATGTGAATCCTATTGGTGAGTTACAGGGATATAAATGATTTTTTTACGCGTTTTTTATAAATCAGAATATAAATGTATTTTAATGGTGAATAAAATGAATATTTCTTAATGCAGATTTAAGAATAAATAATGATAAACAGGCGAGAAAAATAAATGCCCTGAATTGGACTGCACCTTACTCAGTTGGGTGTCCAACTTTTGGGGTGCAGCCCAATATCAGGGCATTTTTCAGCGTTCAATTAATAGTTCGAGAACCAGTTCAGCTTATCGCGAAGGCCTACCACACGACCGACGATAATCAGCGCCGGACTTTCAACCTGTTGCGCCAGTTCGCCGAGCTGGGTCAGCACGCCATTGACGACGCGTTGCTTCACGGAAGTCCCGTTTTCTACCAATGCAACGGGCATATCAGGCTGCATACCAAATTCGATCAGTTTTTCCTGAATGGTGGCCGCCTGATTCAGACCCATATAGAACACCAGCGTCTGTTTCTCTGCCGCCAGGTTTTCCCAGTCCAGCTCACCACCGGTTTTCAGGTGTCCGGTAACCAGACGAACGCTCTGGGCGTAATCACGATGAGTCAGTGGAATGCCGGAATAGGCGGAACAACCGGAGGCGGCGGTAATACCGGGTACTACAGAGAATGGAATACCGGCATGGCACAGGGTTTCCAGCTCTTCGCCACCGCGGCCAAAGATGAACGGGTCGCCACCTTTCAGTCGAACCACGCGTTTACCCTGTTGCGCTTCACGCAGCAGGATCTGGTTGATCTCTTCCTGCGGTACGCAGTGATAGCCCGCACGTTTACCGACGAACACCCGGTCTGCATCGCGGCGTACAAGGTTCATGATGTCGTCGGAAACCAGACGGTCATAGACCACGACATCCGCTTGCTGGATCTGCTGTAGCCCTTTCAGCGTCAGCAGGCCGGCATCGCCAGGACCAGCGCCAACCAGTACCACTTCACCACGGTGATCCAGTGGTTCGCTGAGCATGTGCTCGGTGGTTTCCTCGACGGCTTTCAGGTCATTGTTCGCCAGCGACTGCGCCAGGCGGTCATTCACGAACAATTTTTCCCAGAAGCGGCGACGCTCACCCATGCTGGCAAACTGCTGCTTCACGCGGGAGCGCAACTTGCCGGCATACTGTGCGACCTGGCCCAAATGCTGAGGCAGTACGGATTCAAGCCTTTCACGCAGCAGACGGGCCAGCACTGGCGATGTCCCGCCGGAGGAGACCGCCACCATCAGCGGCGAGCGGTCGATGATGGAGGGCATGATAAAACTGGCTGCTTTTGGCGCATCGACCACGTTGCAGAAGATACGACGTGATTCTGCGGCGGTGCTGACGCTTTGGTTGACGGCATCGTCATCGGTGGCGGCAATAGCCAGCCAGCAGGTGTCGAGCAGGGACTCATCGAACGGCCCCTCCACCAGCGTCAGCATGCCTTCATCTGCCCATACGGTGAACTGTGGAATAAACGCCAGCGCATTAACCGTTAAACGGGCGCCCGCTTCCAGCAGTAACCGCGCTTTGCGTTCTGCGACATCACCACCGCCGACGATCAAGCAGTCGCGGTCACGTAGTTGACAAAATATAGGCAAATGATCCACGACATTACCCCTTAATTATTGGCAGCAGCCTCAGAATCTACCCATTAGGCTATCTTATTTGTCAGTTTGTCCCTGGGCAGTGCTCGCAATCCTCACGTACTGCATGTACGTTCCGGTTGTTCCGCGCTGTCCGTGTTCAAACTGCCTGCATCGAATACGCCTACTGGGCAAGATTTTCAGCTTGATTGATTTTTACCGGAGCCGGACGCTCCGATTTTGGCGTAGCATACCAATAACCTAATCCCATGAATACGACACCGGACAAAGTATTACCGAGTGTCACCCACAGCAGGTTATGACCAATTCCTGACAGGGTATAGGCTTCGCTGTGATGGCCGAACCAGGAGAGGGCAAACAGCGTCATGTTGGCAACGGAGTGCTCGTAGCCGGAAGCGATAAACGCCAGCAGACACCACCAGATAGCGAGGAATTTTGCCGCGCCTTCGGTACGGATTGCCATCCAGATTGCCAGACAAACCAACCAGTTACACAGTGCCCCTTTAAAGAACAGCACCATCGCAGGCGCGGTGGTTTTCGCCAGAGCAACAGAATGGACGATGCTGGTATCGACCGGCAGCAGGCTACCGCCGCCCCAGCTGTAAAGCAGAGCGACAAACACGGAACCGACCAGGTTACCCAGCCAGGTTTTTGGCAGGATTGCCCACATCTGGCCGTGACTTATGGTGCCCGCTTTGACGCCGAGCGTCAGGAACATGGTATGTCCGGTGAACAGTTCAGAACCGGCAATAATGACCAGTGTTAAGGCAATACCAAAGGTTGCACCCATCACCAGAGGACGAACGGACGGGTCGAGCAGATTACCGAGGGTGAAAATAAGAATGATGCCGAGACCAACATAGGCTCCCGCCATTGCCGAACTAATCCAGAATCCGAGCGGGTTATTAGCCGACAGGCGTGCGATGCGCGCAGCGTTAGCCGCACACTTATTGATAGTGTCTGTGAACATGTGTTGATTATCCTTGAAGTACAAACAATAAAAAGAAATCGTAACCGTAGGCCGGATAAGGCATTTATGCCGCCATCCGGCAATGTGCTTGTGCAATTGCCTGATGGCGCTACGCTTATCAGGCCTACTAATAAAAGACCTACAAATACGTCAAAAAAGGGGAGGCGTTGCGCCTCCCAAAAATTTATTAACCGCGCAGTTGCACCGTGCCGTCTTTCACTCGCGCTTCGTAATGTTTCACGGAGAACTGTTCGTCTTCCATGCACAAACCGTCGCTTAAGCGAAAACGCTGCTTTTTCAGCGGGCTGGCAACCCACAATTCGCCCTGATGTTCAGCAATCAGCCCACGAGAAAGCACGCTGGACTCAAAGAACGGGTCGATGTTGCTGATCGCAAACACCTGGTCGCTGTGATACGGGCGGAAAATCGCAACCTGCTCGTTACCTAACAGGGCGCAGACGCCTGTTGCAGGCAGAATGTCATCGATTTTGCAGATGTTTTTCCACTGGCTCATGCGTTTTCCTCCACCAGAGTCACCGGGATACGCTCATAAGGCGTGGCCGGACGATGTTGTTCACGTTCAGGCACAACCTGGACATTCGGATCGCGTTTTTCGCTGTTGATAAAGTGTTTGAAGCGAACCTGCGCGGATGGGGTGTTAACGGTTTCTGTCCACTCACACACCACTGCTTCACGCAGACGAGCCATCTCTTCTTCCAGGTGCTGGTTCAGGCCCAGCTTGTCGTCGATGATGACGGACTTCAGATACTCGATACCGCCTTCCAGATTGTCTAACCACGGTGCGGTACGGGTCAGTTTGTCAGCGGTACGGATGTAGAACATCATGAAACGGTCAAGGTACTTGAGCAGAGTTTCGCGATCGATATCCGCGGCCAGCAGGTCCGCATGACGAGGTTTCATCCCGCCGTTACCGCAAACGTACAGGTTCCAGCCTTTCTCAGTGGCGATGATACCCACGTCTTTGCCCTGAGCTTCCGCACATTCACGGGTACAGCCGGAGACGCCGAATTTCATTTTGTGCGGGGTACGGATGCCTTTGTAGCGATTTTCCAGCTCCACGCCGAAGCCAACGCTATCGCCGACGCCGTAACGGCACCAGGTGCTGCCTACGCAGGTTTTCGCCATACGCAGCGCTTTGGCGTACGCGTGGCCGGTTTCAAAACCGGCTTCAATCAGCTGACGCCAGATTTCCGGCAGGTCATCTTTCTGCGCGCCGAACAGACCGATACGCTGAGAACCGGTAATTTTGGTGTACAGGTTAAACTCACGCGCGATACGGCCCACAGCCACCAGGCCTTCAGGGGTAATTTCGCCACCCGCAGAGCGCGGGATCACGGAGTAAGTACCGTCTTTCTGGATGTTCGCCAGGAAGTTGTCGTTGGTGTCCTGCAACGGCGTGTGCTGTGGTTTGAGGATGTACTCATTCCAGCAGGAAGCCAGCAGGGAACCGACGGTCGGTTTACACACTTCGCAGCCGTAGCCTTTCCCGTGTTTTGCCAGTAGCTCTTCGAAGGTTTTGATGCCTTCTACGCGGATGAGATGGAACAGTTCCTGACGTGAGTACGGGAAGTGTTCGCACAGGTTGTTGTTAACTTCGATACCCTGTTTCGCCAGTTCGGCGTTCAGGACCTGCGTTACCAGTGGGATACACCCACCGCAACCGGTACCCGCTTTGGTTTCCGCTTTCAGCGCCGCAACGGTATGGCAGCCTTTGTTGATAGCGGCAATCAGCATGCCTTTGGTGACATCGAAGCAGGAGCAAATCTGCGCGCTGTCCGGCAGTTTATCGACACCGATAGACGGCTTACCGCTGCCCGCATGTGCTGGCAGAATCAGTGAATCCGGGTTTTCCGGCAGCTCGATGGCGTTCAGCACCAGTTGCAGCAGATTGCCGTAATCGCTGGTATCGCCCACCAGAACCGCGCCGAGCAGGGTTTTGTTATCTTCGCTAACGATGAGGCGTTTGTAGACTTCTTTGCTTTCGTCGAGATAGACATAGCTACGTGCGCCCGGCGTGCGCGCATGCGCGTCGCCAATACCGCCGACGTCAACGCCGAGCAGCTTCAGCTTGGCGCTCAGGTCCGCGCCTTCAAAGGCGTTTTCAGTTTCGAGAATATGGTCAACGGCAACCTGCGCCATTTTGTAGCCCGGAGCGACCAGACCATACACGCGGTTGTTCCAGCTGGCGCATTCGCCGATAGCATAGATGTCCGGGTCAGAGGTCTGGCAGGTGTCGTTAATGACGATACCGCCGCGAGGGGCGACGTCCAGGCCGCACTGGGTGGCCAGTTTGTCGCGTGGACGAATACCGGTAGAGAAGACGATGAAATCGACTTCCAGTTCGCTACCGTCGGCAAAACGCATGGTTTTGCGCGCTTCGGTGCCTTCCTGAACGATCTCTTTGGTGTTTTTGCTGGTGTGCACACGCACGCCCATGCTTTCAATTTTGCGACGTAACTGCTCGCCACCCATATGATCCAGCTGTTCAGCCATCAGCATTGGGGCGAATTCAATCACGTGGGTTTCAACGCCGAGGCTTTTCAGCGCGCCGGCGGCTTCCAGGCCCAGCAGGCCACCGCCGACCACGGCACCGCGTTTGCTGCGGCGCGCGCAAGACTCAATGGCGTTGAGGTCTTCGATGGTGCGGTAAACGAAGCAGTCCTGGGTTTCCGAACCTTTAATCGGTGGGATCCACGGGTAAGAGCCCGTCGCCATGATCAGCTTATCGTAGTAAACCGTACGACCTGCGCTGGAGTGGATCACCTTCTCCTGGCGGTTAATGGTAATTGCGCGCTCGCCCACTAACACCTTAACGCCGTGCTTCTCGTAGAATCCTTCACGCACCAGAGAAAGCTCTTCAGCGGTGTGGTGGGAGAAGTAGGAAGACAGGTGTACGCGGTCGTACGCTTTGCGGGGTTCTTCACAGAAGACGGTAATATCAAAATTGGCAGCGTCGGATTTATCAAGAAGATCCTCAATAAAGCGATGGCCGACCATACCATTACCGATAATAGCGAGTCTGACTTTGCTCATTTTTGCCTCGATTTCTTTTCTATTACTGCCTACCTTAACGATTCAGCAACCGCGCTTATTGATGCAAATCAAATTCGCCCTTATATACTCCTTAAGAGGTATATAACTGATTTGTCAGCATTTTTATAAGTGACGGAATTATTTGGGTTTTCGTGTTTGTATAAATAGCGTACAAATTAAGGGGTTTTTGTAAGAATTGGCCTACATGACCAGTGAAAGAAGAGAGGAGGGGAAAATATGCCGGATGATGTGGATACCATCCGGCAGTGAGATTAATGCGCTGCTGGGGCGTTATGCTGGCGATGACGCGTGACAAACCCAAGAATAAAGCACATCACGAATACAACCGCATACAAGCCGTTAGCCGTTTGCAATGCCGCCTGCGGGCCGCTGTGTGCCACGATAGGGCCGGTGACGACGAAAGTGAGCATAGTGCCGATGGTGCCGCAGGTCAGAACGAAGTTAACCAGTTTGGGTGAGGCGACCTTCGTCTGCTGGGAGCCAAGGGTAATGATGGTGGTATAAATCGCGCTGGAGAAGAAGCCCAGCGTCATAATAAACCACGGCATATGCTCTGGCGTACCGGTGATAAACAGATACATCAGGACGGTAGCCAGACCCGCCAGTACGGTCAGGATGCGCTGCAAATCGAAGAAACGCAGAATAAAGCTAAATGCCCACATGCCAACCATGTAAGACATCCAGAAGTCGCTGACCAGTTTACCCGCATCGTTCAGGCTCATGCCCAGACTTTTGGCGTACTCCGGGACCCAGGAGATAAAACCCAACTGACCGAGGATGTAGCACAGTGCAGCGATCGCCAGAAACAGCACGCCAATCCCCCATTTTTCTTTTACTACCGGCGCGTCTGACTGCTGAGCGTGTTTACCCAGTGCCGGGAATTCACAACCGAAGGTCAGCAGGAAAATGGCGACGTATACGAGGCCGATGCAGGCATAGACCCAATACCATTCGATGCTGCGCGCTAACAAGAACGCGGCAACCATCGGGAAAATCATGCCGGCCATGCTGAAGAAAGAGTCAGTAAACAGCAGGCGGGAACCGCGCTGGCGACCTTCATACATTTGAGTTACCAGGAACGTACCAATCGACATGGTAATACCGCTCACCAGACCCAATACAAACATGGCGGCGGAGAACAAGGCCAGGCTATGGCTGAACATCAGTCCGGCAACGGCCAGTACCATCAGGATAAAGCCGAAGCGCAACTGGGTTTTCAGTGGCACGATTTCCATTAACCATGCATTCAGAAAGATAGAGATCAGAATGCCGGCATTCAGGAAGGTGAAGGTGTTACTCATGCTGGAAACGGGCAAATGGAAGTAATCTGCGATGTTTCCCATCACCATCCCGGTGACAATTACCAACGCACCTGTCAGGGCGTAGGAGAGAAAGCTAATCCATGTGAGCTTGATGCGATTGCTGTTAGTCATGACTGGCCTGTATAGAAGTGTAAGGCGCATTGACTGCGCCGTGAGCGGGCAGATTTTAGGCGCTTTAGTGACGCATTTAAATATTTATTGGTAATAACTTGGTGCGTTACATTTTTCTATGTGATCTTGATCACATAGATACTTGCAGCCATGAGGTTACATTTGTTTCAGGTACGTAAAATTAAGTAAAGGGATGGCCTTGTCCTTGAAGGCTCTTTAGAATCAATTCACTTGCTTCATTTCTGCTCTTGTTAAGGAATTCTCATGCTCAAATCGACTCTGGCGGCTGTTGCAGCTGTTCTCGCTCTTTCTGCTCTCTCTCCCGCAGCACTGGCAGCAAAAGGTGATCCACATGTTCTGCTGACAACCTCTGCTGGTAACATTGAGCTGGAGCTGAACAGTCAGAAAGCCCCGGTTTCAGTGCAAAACTTTGTCGATTATGTCAACAGTGGTTTCTATAACAACACCACGTTCCACCGTGTGATCCCAGGCTTCATGGTGCAGGGTGGCGGTTTTACCGAGCAGATGCAGCAGAAGAAACCTAATCCGCCAATCAAGAATGAAGCCGATAACGGACTGCGTAACACTCGCGGCACGATTGCTATGGCGCGTACAGCGGATAAAGACAGCGCGACCAGCCAGTTCTTTATCAACATTGCAGATAACGCTTTCCTCGATCACGGCCAGCGCGACTTTGGCTACGCTGTTTTTGGTAAAGTTGTGAAAGGTATGGATGTCGCGGATAAGATCTCTCAGGTACAGACCCATGATGTCGGTCCATACCAGAATGTCCCGTCAAAACCGATTGTTATCCTTTCTGCTAAAGTCCTGCCGTAATCGTATCTTGCGCGGGTAGTTCTTGCCCGCGTTCACCCCTCTCTCTGCGTAACCCGAAATTGCTGCTTATACTTGTGGCAAGTGTCGGCTCATTCAGGGAGGTCACGTGAAAAAACTCACCGATAAACAAAAGTCCAGGCTGTGGGAACAACGGCGAAACGCCAATTTCCAGGCCAGCCGACGGCTGGAAGGCGTAGATATTCCGCGGGTTACTCTGAGTGCTGAAGACGCTCTGGCGCGTCTTGAAGAGCTGAGGAGGCACTATGAGCGATAAATTCGGTGATGGTCGCGACCCGTATTTATATCCGGGCCTGAATGTCATGCGTAACCGTCTGGGGATTCATCAGGCGCAGCGTTTAGCGCAGGCGGCTTATGAACTGACAGCGCTGCGTGCGGCGACTATCGAATTGGGGCCGCTTAAACGGGGCTTACCGCACCTGTGCGCCATTCATCGCCAGCTGTATCGGGATATTTTTGACTGGGCGGGACTCCTGCGCGAAGTCGATATTTACCAGGGCGATACTCGCTTTTGCCATTTCGCCTATATCGAGAAAGAGGGCAATGCGCTGATGCAGGACCTGGAAGATGAGTCCTGGCTGGTGGGATTGCCGGAAGACAAGTTTGTCGATCGTCTTGCGCACTATTATTGCGAAATCAATGTGCTGCATCCGTTTCGCATTGGCAGTGGCCTGGCGCAGCGTATTTTCTTCGAACAGTTAGCGATTCATGCCGGGTATATGCTGAGCTGGGATGGCATTCCGGTTGAAGAGTGGAATCAGGCTAATCAGAGTGGGGCGATGGGTGACCTGTCTGCATTGCGGGCGATATTTCGTAAAGTGGTAAGCGAAGCCCCGGAAACTGAGTAGAATAGCGCGGTTCTTATGTACCGGAGCCGCCATGATCCTGCTTATTGATAACTATGATTCTTTTACCTGGAACCTGTACCAATACTTCTGCGAACTGGGCGCTGATGTCCTTGTCCGGCGCAACGACGATCTGACGCTGGCGCAAATCGATGCGCTGAACCCGCAAAAAATCGTGATTTCCCCTGGGCCATGCACGCCGGATGACGCCGGTATCTCACTGGACGTTATTCGTCATTTCGCCGGTAAGCTTCCCTTGTTGGGTGTTTGTCTTGGTCACCAGGCGATGGCGCAGGCCTTTGGCGCGAACGTAGTTCGGGCGGCTAAAGTGATGCACGGTAAAACCTCGCCGATTACCCATACCGGGCAGGGTGTTTTTCAGGGACTCGCTAACCCATTAACGGTAACGCGCTACCACTCTCTGGTGGTTGCTCCTGAGACGCTTCCCGAGTGCTTTGAAGTGACAGCATGGAGTGAAACGCTGGAGATAATGGGCATTCGTCACCGCGAGTGGGATATGGAAGGGGTACAGTTTCACCCGGAGAGTATTCTCAGCGAACAGGGGCATCAGCTGCTGGCTAATTTCCTCAATCGCTGATTTGTAGTTGCTATTCAGTGATTTTTTATTCATATTTTGTGATTATAATTTCACTAGCGTTTCTGCTTAACAGGGTGGTAATGACATGGCAACTGAACAAACTGCAATTACGCGCGCGACATTCGATGAAGTGATTCTGCCGATTTATGCACCGGCTGAGTTTATCCCGGTAAAAGGAAAAGGGAGTCGAGTGTGGGATCAACAGGGCAAAGAGTATGTTGATTTCGCGGGCGGCATTGCAGTGACCGCGTTAGGGCATTGCCATCCGGCATTGGTTGAGGCGTTAAAAACTCAGGGCGAAACCCTGTGGCATACCAGCAACGTTTTCACCAACGAACCGGCGTTGCGCTTAGGCCGTAAAATCATTGATGCGACCTTTGCCGAGCGCGTGCTGTTCATGAACTCCGGTACTGAAGCCAACGAAACCGCCTTTAAGCTGGCGCGCCACTATGCCTGCGTGCGTCATAGCCCGTTCAAAACCAAAATCATTGCCTTCCATAATGCGTTTCACGGCCGTTCGCTGTTTACCGTATCCGTTGGTGGGCAGCCGAAATACTCCGACGGCTTTGGACCAAAGCCAGCGGATATCATCCATGTCCCGTTTAACGATCTGCATGCGGTCAAAGCGGTGATGGACGATCACACCTGCGCGGTGGTGGTTGAGCCTATTCAGGGAGAAGGTGGCGTCACTGCGGCAACGCCGGAATTCCTGCAAGGTTTACGTGAGCTTTGTGACCAGCACCAGGCGCTGTTGGTATTTGATGAAGTGCAGTGCGGGATGGGGCGTACCGGCGATTTGTTTGCCTATATGCACTACGGCGTGACGCCGGATATCCTCACCAGCGCGAAGGCGCTCGGCGGCGGCTTCCCGGTAAGCGCGGTGTTGACCACTCAGGAGATTGCCTCCGCGTTCCACGTGGGCTCGCACGGATCCACTTACGGCGGCAACCCGCTGGCCTGCGCGGTAGCGGGGGCAGCGTTTGATATCATCAACACGCCGGAAGTGCTGGAAGGCATTCAGGCCAAACGTCAGACGTTTGTCCAGCATTTGCACAAGATTGATCAACAGTTCGACATTTTCAGCGATATTCGCGGAATGGGGCTGCTGATTGGCGCCGAGTTGAAGCCGCAGTTTAAAGGCCGGGCGCGCGATTTCCTCTATGCCGCCGCGCACGAAGGGGTGATGGTGCTGAACGCCGGGCCGGACGTAATGCGTTTCGCGCCGTCGCTGGTAGTGGAGCAGGCGGATATCGATGAAGGGATGCAGCGCTTCGCGCAGGCGGTAGCGAAGGTGGTGGGCTGATTGCCGGATGGCGTACAGGGTAAGCTGTGATTCGTAGGCCGGATAAGCGTAGCGCATCCGGCAAATCTCTTAACCCTTCATGTCCCGCAGTCGGCGACTCAGCCAGATCCCGTGGTGCGGTCGCTGACGCCATGCTACCGACGAAATGGTATGCATGGTGTTCAGGTGCCCAAGAACCCGCTGCAGATGCTGCTCAAGGGTGCTTAACGGACCATGGGACAGCATCTCTGGCGCTTCGAGAATATTCACATCTCCCGAGCTTCCCGGCCCATCATATTCCAGCCGCTGCTGACAGCGCTGGAGCGCAATTTCACAGGACTCCAGATACCGCTGCGCCAAATCCGGCGTCAGCATCGTATGTTCCCTTGCCAGAGTGGTCATCGCGTTGATGTGTTCGACGATGAACTGGCTGTGCGTGACCCACAGTTTCATGTCTGCAAGGTAGTGCGAGTTAAATCCTGGCTCCTGCATTGCCTGGTTCAGCGAGTTGAACAGCGTGTTTTGCGTCTGGTTGACGCGCATGCGCTGATACGCCAGCGGCGTGGCCTGTGGATCGTTGCTGAGGATCAGACGAATGGCCTCCTGGTCGGCTTCTAACGCATCGTGGGCGTTCTTACGCAGCAGACCGCTCTGCCACTGTGGCCACAGCCAGAGCGTGCCGCCAAAGGCGATTAAGCAGCCAATGACCGTATCGACAAACCGCGGCACGATAAACTCTTCCCCGTTCAGCGTCAGCAGTTGCAGGGTGTATACCGCCGTTACCGTAAAACCGACGGTAGCCCAGCCGTAGTTTTTACGGATGATCAGATAGCTCACCAGGGTGATCAGCAGCATGGCCGCCAGCGTGAAACCTTCAGGAATATGAAAGTGCAACGTGACGCCGGCAATAACCAGTCCAACGAGCGTACCTACGGAACGGTGTAAGATGCGCACCCGGGTCGCCCCGTAGCCATTTTGCGTAACAAACAGGACTGTCATCAAAATCCAGTAAGGCTTTGGCAGGTGTAAGGCGCTGCCCATCAGGCTGGCGATACTCAACATAACGCTGATGCGTCCGGCATTGCGCAGCGCTGGGGATTTCAACGACAGGTAGTTTTTCAGGGCAGGGATCAGCGGCAACCGACGCTGCTTGTCAGCCATTAAGTCACGGGCATACAGCGGACGCTGGGTCCGTAGCACGCGGGCAATACGGCTGAAGTGCCAGTAGCAAAATTGCCCCACCGGATTGTCCGGATGCTGCCTGGCGATTTTCTCCAGCGTGCCAATCTGCTTTTCCATCGAGAAACGGGTCGGCAAGCGGTGATACAAAATATCATCGGCCAGTACCCGAAGGCGTTCGGCGACGGTTCGCGCGTTCCAGCGAATTACCTGCTCCGCGTGGCTACGCTCAACCAGTTTTTGCACTTCTTCTGGCTGGTGGAGGCTAACGGAAATATGCTCCTGTAAATCCAGCGCCTCCTGAAAGGCACGCAGCAGGCGTTTGTATTCGTTGTTGTGATGTGCCGACAGCATATGCATTTGCTGATAGCACTGGGTAATCAGATCCACTGCCTTTTGTTGGCGAACCAGCAGGGGAGGCAGCGCTTTTTCTGGGTCGGCATGCTGGGTCAGCATGCTGTACTTGGCTTCACAGTAATCGGCTAATTCACGGTACAGCAAGCTGAGCGATTCGCGGAGCGGTTGCTCGCGCCACATCCAGAACCAGAACCAGTTGAACAGGCCGTACCATAACGTGCCTAGCGCGTAGATCAGCAGCGGCTCCCAGACGGGCATATTCCCGGCCAGGCTGAGCGTGAAAATCGCCGCGATAAGCGAGGCTGGCAGTAATCGCGCATGCAAAGGGCTTAGCTCGGCGGTTACGCCAAGAATCAGCGTCAGGCCGGTGAGGATCAATGGTAACGGTATAGTTTGCGCAAGCAGTAACTGCATGATCAAACTGCACCCGGCAAACAGCGATGCACCAATGACTAAGCGTTTGAAAAAGCGCTTGTGCGGAGTATCAAGACCGGCAATGTTGCAGCAGGCAGGGACGAGGGAAAAGAGAAGCCCCAAATGAAGCTGACCGATGATCAGACCAACAGCCACAGGTAAACATAGCACCAGCGTTTGTCGTAGTGCGTAGTTGATCTCTGGGTGGTATATCAGTCTTCGCCACATCGGAGTAAACAAAAGTGGCGCATTACTGGGTAACGCGCCACTTCGATGGGGTTAACGCGTGCCGTAGACGACGATGGTCTTACCGTGTGCGGAGATCAGGTTCTGATCTTCCAGCATCTTCAGAATACGACCGACGGTCTCACGGGAGCAGCCAACGATCTGGCCGATTTCCTGACGGGTGATTTTAATCTGCATGCCGTCCGGGTGGGTCATCGCATCAGGCTGTTTCGCCAGATTCAGCAGAGTCTGCGCGATACGACCGGTTACGTCGAGGAAGGCAAGGTTGCCCACTTTTTCAGACGTGACCTGCAGACGACGAGCCATCTGAGAAGACAGGCGCATCAGAATATCCGGGTTGACCTGGATTAATTGGCGAAATTTTTTGTAGGAAATTTCAGCGACTTCACATGCGGTTTTGGCACGTACCCAGGCGCTACGTTCCTGACCTTCTTCGAAGAGGCCTAATTCACCAATAAAATCGCCCTGATTCAGATAAGAAAGGATCATTTCTTTCCCTTCTTCATCTTTGATCAGCACTGCCACGGAGCCTTTAACGATGTAATACAACGTTTCCGCTTTTTCACCCTGGTGAATCAGCGTGCTCTTCGATGGGTACTTATGAATATGGCAATGAGACAAGAACCATTCGAGAGTCGGGTCTGTTTGCGGTTTGCCAAGCACCATGCGCGGTTATCCTCTGTTATAAGCTGTCTCCAGAGCCAGAAAACGACGCTGCCTCTGGGTTTGCAAAAATATGCTTCCCGCTACCTGGGAAAGGGGCTGTCAAAAATATACTGCAGCCTGTAATGTGATGTCCTCTGCATACATGCAGTACGTCAATGTATTACTGTAGCATCCCGTCTGTTTTAGCATAGCTTTCGCCGTGTGTCTCCTGGTGTCTCGCTTCAGCATGACGCAGGTCGCCTTCCGTTGCGAGAATTGTTATGTGCGCGTAATCTGTCAGGAAAATTGAAACATTGGAGTTACGAAATATGCAAGCGCGTGTAAAGTGGGTTGAGGGGTTAACCTTCCTCGGTGAGTCCGCCTCTGGTCACCAAATTTTGATGGACGGTAACTCCGGTGATAAAGCGCCGAGCCCGATGGAAATGGTATTAATGGCTGCTGGCGGTTGTAGCGCGATTGATGTGGTATCGATCCTGCAAAAGGGTCGTCAGGATGTGACCAACTGCGAAGTGAAACTGACTTCAGAGCGTCGTGATGAAGCGCCGCGCCTGTTTACCCACATCAACCTGCATTTCATCGTAACGGGTAACGATCTGAAAGATGCGTCTGTCTCCCGCGCCGTCGATCTTTCAGCGGAAAAATACTGCTCCGTAGCGTTGATGCTGGAAAAGGCAGTGAATATTACCCATTCCTATGAAGTGGTTGCTGCTGCGTGATGCCATGCCTGATGGCGTTTCACTTATCAGGCCTACAGGATATAAACGCGTAGGCCGGATAAGGCATCAGCCGCCATCCGGCAAAAGACCAAATCACTCGATCTTCTTACCTTCCATCAGTCGCTGTACCAGCGGCAGCATAATCAATTCCATCGCCAGACCCATTTTGCCGCCAGGTACGACTAACGTATTGATATGGGAAATGAATGAGCCCTGCAGCATGGCCAGTAACCACGGGAAGTCGATCCCTTCCAGGTTACGAAAATGAATCACGACAAAGCTTTCATCCAGTGACGGAATACTCTTAGCGGCAAAGGGATTAGAGGTATCGACGGTCGGTACGCGCTGGAAGTTAATATGCGTCCGGGAAAACTGCGGCGTGATGTAATTGATGTAATCGTCCATTGAGCGCACCACCGAGTCCATCACCGCTTCACGCGAATGGCCACGCTCGCTGGTATCGCGAGTCAGCTTCTGGATCCATTCCAGGTTTACGATAGGTACCACGCCAACCAGCAGATCGACATGCCGGGCCACGTTTTGCTGCGGGGTGACGACACCACCGTGCAGCCCTTCGTAGAACAGTACATCCGTCGGTTCAGGCAGCGGCTGCCAGGGCGTGAATGTCCCCGGAACCTGGTTCCATGGTACGGCCTCATCGTAAGTGTGCAGATATTTTCGCGACTGGCCTTTGCCCGTCTGACCGTATTCGATGAAGGTTTGTTCCAGCAAGCCGAAGTCATTAGCTTCGGGGCCAAAATAGCTGATATGCCGCCCGGCATCGCGTGCTTTGCGAATCGCCATATCCATTTCCGGACGGGTATAGCGATGAAAACTGTCACCTTCCACCTCGGCGGCGCGCAGATTTAACTGCGCGAAAATTTTACGAAACGCGAGGCTGGTGGTAGTGGTCCCCGCGCCGCTGGATCCTGTTACCGCAATCACCGGATGTTTGGCAGACATAACAACTCCATGAAATGGTTGTAATTATAGTAAAGTCGGCCGGCGGCTACGGATTACTCGTGAATCTGCTTCCTCGGCATAATGTTGACCGTTTCATGCAGTTCAGACCACACCAGCACGGCTTCACCTGATTGTAGTTGGCGTTTGACGTCGGCGACTTTTTGTTCGAGCGAGCGTTCATGTTCACCATAATCGGTGCCTTCGCGCAAGACAAAGCTTTCAATCAAATTGTCCAGCGCGTCCGGGGAGATATCTTGCCATGGGATAATCATGATGATGCCTCCAGATACGTTGTCAGCCAGTCCGGGATTCTTGATTCCAGCCACATCTCAGGACGGCGCACCGTGCCACCTATAAATCCAACGTGGCCGCCGCGTTCAGTAAGCTGGTACTCCACCTGTGAGGGCAGATTTTCCGGTTTCGGGATCACATGATGATCCATAAACGGATCGTCTTTCGCATGGATAATCAGCGTTGGTTTGGCGATCCGATTGAGCAACGGCATGGCGCTGCACTGGCGGTAATAGTCTATAGCATCGGCGAAACCGTGGATTTTGGCGGTGATTAGATCGTCAAAATCGCGAATGCGGCGTAAAGATTTCAACTGGGCCAGACTCACCGGCAGCGAACCTGGATAAGCTTCAAGCTTACGTGAGGCATTGGCTTTCAACAGATTGAGCAGGTAGCGCTGGTAGACCCGGGAGAAGCCCTTGTCCATATGGTAGCTACAGGCTTCGAGCACGAAAGGTGCAGAAACGATAACCGCCGCATCTATCGGAATATCGTTGCCTTCTTTTGCCAGCAGGCAAGCCAGCATGTTTCCACCGAGTGAATAACCTACCGCCG
The DNA here is from genome assembly GCF_030332425.1 of Citrobacter sp. Cpo142. NCBI lineage: Bacteria > Pseudomonadati > Pseudomonadota > Gammaproteobacteria > Enterobacterales > Enterobacteriaceae > Citrobacter > Citrobacter sp. Cpo142. Next base: position 13,666 of record NZ_JAOWHW010000133.1, on the reverse strand, counting down.
CGGTCGGTACGCGACCGAACTCACGCTCCAGCCAGTGTAAAAACCAGGTGCCATCTTCTGTTTCGCCCGAGTGATAAATGCGGTTCAGACGATTGGGTTCGCCGCTGCAGCCGCGAAAATGCATTACCACGCCCAGCCAGCCGCGCTTTTGTGCTGCTTCAATCAGGCCATGTGCGTAGGGGCTGTTTAGACTGCCTTCCAGACCGTGAAAAACCACCAGGCGCGGTTTGTGTTTCGCCTGTTGCGGATCTTCGCTCCACGCCAGATCGACGAAATCACCGTCGGGCAATTCCAGACGCTGCCAGTGGGCGTCGAACTTCACCTTGCGGCGAATTAAACGCGGCAGCATCGTCTGCAGATGGCGGTTACTGATACCGCGCATCGGGCGGAATTCTCGCGAATCGTCGGTAGGTGGGGTCATTTCTGTGGACGTGATTTCAACCATAACACCGGAGCAATTAATAATCGGAAAGAGTAACTATACCGCGCACAGCGCGTGCGGGTTAGCCAATATGTGATTTTGTCGCTAGTCAGTCAGCAGGTTACGCGAGATTGGGTCACAACTACGTCAACGAAACGTAGGCCTGATAAGACGCGCGAGCGTCCTCATCAGGCATTTTCGGCTCTGGCGCCGGATGGCAGCTTCGCCTTCTCCGGCAATCATGACTACTCGGCGAGCATTTGCTCAAGCTGCTCCTGAGCCTCCAGCCAGGCCATTTCACACTCTTCCAGCCCGGATTTCGCACTGGCCTGCTGCTGCAAACAGGCGGTAAGTTCGGCTTTGCGACTTTGGTCGTACAGTTCGCTGTCGCCGAGTTTTTCTTCCGCCTGCGCCAGCTGTGCGTGCAGTTTCTCCATCTCTTTTTCCAGACGGGTAATCTCTTTACGCAGCGGCTGCGTCAGGGAGCGCAGTTCCGCTTCGCGGCGCTTCTGGTCTTTACGCGCCTGGGCGCTGTTAACGCTCTCTTTCGCCGGTTCGTCGCCCTGGTTTTCCTGTTTCTGGACATCGCTCAGCCACTGCTGATAATCCTCCAGATCGCCATCAAACGGCTCGACTTTCTTGTCGTGTACCAGATAGAGGTCGTCGGTGGTGGAGCGGATCAGGTGACGGTCGTGCGAGACGACAACCAGCGCGCCTTCAAAATCGATCAGCGCTTCGGTCAGCGCCTGGCGCATATCCAGGTCCAGGTGGTTGGTCGGTTCATCGAGCAGCAGTAGGTTAGGGCGCTGCCAGACGATCAACGCCAGCACCAGACGCGCTTTTTCGCCACCGGAGAAGCGGCGTGTCTCTTCGCTGACTTTATCGCCCTGGAAGCCGAATCCACCCAGGTAGTCACGCAGTTTCTGTTCCAACTCCTGCGGTGCCATGCGTGCCAGATGCTGAATGGGTGATTCTTCGGCGCGTAAAAACTCCAGCTGGTGCTGCGCGAAGTAGCCCAGCTTGATGCCTTTCGCCAGGCCAATCTCGCCGCTGATGGGGGCCAGTTCGCCGGCCAGCAGCTTAATCAGCGTCGATTTACCCGCGCCGTTGCGACCGAGCAGGCCGATGCGGGAACCCGGCACCAGATTCAGTTTGATCGAATCGAGAATGACGCGATCGCCGTAGCCAGCGCTGACCTTTTCCATCTTCAGCAGCGGGTTTGGCAGGCTTTCCGGCTCACGGAAGCTGAAGTGGAACGGGTTGTCCACGTGCGCTGGGGCAATCAGCTCCATGCGTTCCAGCATTTTGATACGGCTCTGTGCCTGCTTCGCTTTCGTTGCTTTAGCGCGGAAACGATCGATATAGCTTTGCAGATGCGCCACGCGCTCCTGCTGGCTTTCGTACATTGCCTGTTGCTGTGCGAGGCGCGTCGCACGCTGGATTTCAAACGCGCTGTAGTTGCCGGTGTACTCGAACATGGTTTGCTGTTCGATATGGATAATTTTATCTACCACCGGATCGAGGAAGTCGCGATCGTGGGAGATCAAAATCAGCGTACCCTGATAGCTTTTCAGCCATCTTTCCAGCCAGATCACCGCGTCGAGATCGAGGTGGTTGGTGGGTTCATCGAGCAGCAGTAGGTCTGAACGGCAAATCAGCGCCTGGGCCAGGTTGAGACGCATACGCCAGCCACCGGAGAAGTCGCTGACCGGGCGCTCAAGCTGTTCGTTGGAGAAGCCGAGGCCATGCAGCAGGCTGGCGGCGCGTGAGCGCACAGTCCAGGCGTCGATGGCATCCAGCTTGCCATGGACAGTGGCAATGGCATGTCCATCGTTACGTTCGTTAGCGTCGTTCAACTGCGCTTCCAGTTGACGATACTCGCGGTCGCCGTCAATGACGTACTCCAGCGCGGGCTGTGGCAACGCAGGCGTTTCCTGATTCACCCACGCGAGCTGCCAGTTTCCCGGATAGGTAAATCCTCCAGCGTCGGCGCTGAGTTCATTTTTCAGCAATGCCAGCAGGGTAGATTTACCGCAGCCATTTTTACCCACCAGGCCAACCTTCTGCCCTGGATTAATGGTGGCCGTGGCATTGTCCAGCAAGACGCGCACGCCGCGACGAATTTGTAACGATGAGAAAACAATCATAAGGCGCCGTATGTTCAGACTATGTTAATTTATCATTATGATAATGTAATGTGCGGGCCGTTTGCCGCACCGAGGCGCAATGGTAGCCCAAAACGTCGAAAATAGACAAAAGACAAAACCGGGAGGGGGATGATGTTCCAGCCAGCGAAAGTCTTGCTGCTGTATGCCCATCCGGAATCTCAGGACTCGGTCGCGAATCGTGTTCTGCTTAAACCGGCCATGCAGCTCAGCAATGTTACCGTGCACGACCTTTACGCGCACTATCCTGATTTTTTTATCGATATTCCGCATGAACAGGCGCTGCTGCGTGAGCATGATGTGATTGTTTTTCAGCACCCACTCTATACCTATAGCTGTCCGGCGCTGTTAAAGGAATGGCTTGACCGCGTACTGAGCCGCGGATTTGCCAGCGGTCCCGGAGGGAATCAACTGGCGGGAAAGTACTGGCGTAGCGTTATCACTACCGGAGAACCGGAAAGTGCCTACCGCTATGACGCGCTAAACCGTTATCCAATGAGCGATGTGCTGCGTCCTTTCGAGCTAACGGCCGGTATGTGCCGCATGCACTGGATGAGCCCAATTATCGTTTACTGGGCCAGACGGCAAACGAAGCAGGAGCTGGACAGCCATGCGAAAGCGTATGGTGACTGGCTGGCGAATCCAATCCCTGTGGGAGGCCGCTAATGGAAGGTTCTGATTTATTGACAGCGGGAGTGTTGTTCCTCTTCGCGGCGGTGGCTGCAGTTCCCCTGGCCTCAAAGCTGGGTATCGGTCCTGTGCTGGGTTACTTGCTGGCGGGTATTGCTATCGGCCCGTGGGGATTAGGATTCATCAGCGATGTGGATGAAATTCTGCACTTCTCCGAGCTGGGCGTAGTCTTTCTGATGTTCATCATTGGGCTGGAACTTAATCCCGCCAAACTGTGGCAACTGCGGCGTTCAATTTTTGGCGTCGGTGCCGCGCAGGTGATGCTGAGCGCGGTGGTGCTGGCCGGATTATTGATGCTCACTGCGTTCTCCTGGCAGGCGGCAGTGGTTGGCGGCATTGGTCTGGCGATGTCATCGACCGCTATGGCGCTACAGTTGATGCGCGAAAAAGGCATGAACCGCAGTGAATCCGGACAACTGGGTTTTTCGGTACTGCTGTTTCAGGATCTGGCGGTGATCCCCGCGCTGGCACTGGTTCCGCTGCTGGCGGGTTCTGCTGACGAACATTTTGACTGGATCAAAGTGGGAATGAAGGTGCTGGCCTTTGCCGGCATGCTGATTGGCGGTCGCTATTTGCTGCGACCGGTTTTCCGCTTTATTGCGGATTCTGGCGTGCGGGAAGTGTTCACCGCTGCCACGCTGCTGTTGGTGCTGGGTTCTGCTCTATTTATGGATGCGCTGGGGCTGTCAATGGCGCTGGGAACGTTTATCGCGGGCGTGCTGCTGGCGGAAAGCGAATACCGACATGAGCTGGAAACGGCAATCGATCCGTTTAAAGGCCTGTTGCTCGGGCTGTTTTTTATCTCCGTTGGCATGTCGCTCAACCTCGGCGTGCTCTACACCCATATTCTGTGGGTGGCAGCGAGCGTGATAGTGCTGGTGGTCGTAAAAATGCTGGTGCTGTATGTGCTGGCGCGTCTTAACGGCATGAGAAGCTCTGAACGGATGCAATTTGCCGGGGTTTTAAGTCAGGGTGGTGAATTCGCTTTCGTGCTGTTTTCAACGGCATCCTCGCAACGGCTGTTTCAGGGCGACCAAATGGCGTTGCTGCTGGTGACCGTCACGCTGTCGATGATGACCACACCTCTGGTGATGAAGCTGATTGATAAATGGCTCTCCCGCCAGTTTAACGGCACGGATGAGGAAGATGAAAAACCCTGGGTGGAAGATGATAAACCGCAGGTGATTGTGGTGGGGTTTGGGCGTTTTGGTCAGGTTATTGGTCGCCTGTTGATGGCCAATAAAATGCGCATTACCGTTCTGGAGCGGGATATCAGCGCGGTGAATCTGATGCGTAAATATGGCTATAAGGTTTATTACGGTGATGCCACGCAGGTGGAACTGTTGCGCTCCGCAGGGGCAGAGGCGGCGCAATCTATTGTTATTACGTGTAATGAGCCTGAAGACACCATGAAACTGGTGGAACTGTGCCAACAGTATTTTCCGCATTTGCATATTCTTGCGCGAGCGCGCGGACGTGTAGAGGCACATGAGTTATTACAGGCTGGTGTGACGCAGTTTTCCCGCGAAACGTTCTCCAGTGCGCTGGAGTTGGGGCGTAAAACGCTGGTTACACTGGGAATGCATCCGCACCAGGCTCAGCGCGCTCAGCTGCATTTTCGGCGGCTGGATATGCGCATGCTGCGGGAACTGATCCCCATGCATACAGATACGGTACAAATCTCTCGAGCCAGGGAAGCCCGACGCGAGCTGGAGGAAATTTTCCAACGAGAGATGCAGCAAGAGCGACGTCAGTTGGATGGCTGGGATGAATTTGAGTAGAGGATAACCATGGCAATTCGTAAACGTTTTATCGCAGGTGCAAAATGTCCGTCCTGCCAGGCGCAGGATACGCTGGCGATGTGGCGCGAAAATAATATCGATATTGTTGAGTGTGTTAAGTGCGGTCATCAGATGCGGGAAGCGGATAAAGAGGCGCGCGAGCACGTTCGCAAAGAAGAGCAAGTGATCGGGATTTTTCATCCGGACTAGCGATATGGCGCAGCTTTTTTTAAGCTAGAGGGTACACGGGTGCAGAATTCCGCTACAATCTGCGCCACTATTCTTTCCATGCTCAGGAGATATCATGAAAGTAGCAAAGGACCTGGTGGTCAGCCTGGCCTATCAGGTACGTACAGAAGACGGTGTGTTGGTTGATGAGTCTCCGGTGAGTGCACCGCTGGACTACCTGCATGGTCACGGTTCCCTGATTTCTGGCCTGGAAACAGCGCTGGACGGTCATGAAGTTGGCGACAAATTCGATGTTGCTGTTGGCGCAAACGACGCATACGGTCAGTACGACGAAAACCTGGTGCAGCGCGTTCCTAAAGACGTCTTCATGGGCGTTGACGAACTGCAGGTTGGCATGCGTTTCCTGGCTGAAACTGACCAGGGTCCAGTACCGGTAGAAATTACCGAAGTGGAAGACGACCACGTTGTGGTTGACGGTAACCACATGCTGGCTGGCCAGAATCTGAAATTCAACGTAGAAGTTGTTGCTATCCGCGAAGCGACCGAAGAAGAACTGGCTCACGGCCACGTTCACGGTGCGCACGGTCACGACCACGATCATGACCACGGTCATGACGGTTGCTGCGGTGGTCACGGCCACGGTCACGACCATGGTCACGAGCACGGCGGCGAAGGCTGCTGCGGCGGTGGCGGTAAAGGTAACGGCGGCGGCTGCGGTTGCCACTGATCGGTATGATTGCCTGATGGCGCTACGCTTATCAGGCCTACCGTAGGCCGGATAAGACGTTTCCGTCGTCATCCGGCACAAAAAAGCGGGGATATCCCCGCTTTTTTTACGTCTCAATAATGTGGCGGCGGGGTCTCTTCAGACTGCGACGCAATGTGGGACGGCTGCGTTGCTTTGAGCTTTTCCGTCAGCAGACGCAGATGGTCGCGCAGTTTGGCCATTTCCAGTTCATGCGCGGTCACCGTCACGTTGAGCTCTTCAATGGTGATCTCCTGAAATGCCAGGCGACTTTCCAGTTCAGCCAGGCGAGTTTCCATTGTTGTATCCTGCATGATTCACCTCTTTCTTTTTTCTCCGGCAGATCGCGGACTGCGGCGAATTCTACTTAACTTTGCCTGTTTGCACAGCACTCAATCTTCGGTAACGAAACTAATTTAAACAAAAAGAGTCTGAAAAGTGGTGATAATAGGGCGTGCCTGTATGTTGATTTGTTCTGCAACGCTTTATAGTACATTTTTATGTTAGCTAACCCTGGGGTGAGATGCCCCGGCCCTGGAGATATGGATGAAATCACTGTTTAAAGTAACGCTGCTGGCGACCACAATGGCTGTTGCTCTGCATGCCCCGATCACCTTCGCTGCTGATGCTGCGAAACCAGCCGCTACTGCTGACAGCAAAGCAGCATTCAAGAATGACGACCAAAAAGCCGCTTACGCGCTGGGCGCGTCCCTGGGTCGTTATATGGAAAACTCTCTGAAAGAGCAGGAAAAACTGGGCATCAAACTGGATAAAGATCAGCTGATCGCTGGTGTTCAGGATGCGTTTGCAGACAAGAGCAAACTGTCTGACCAGGAAATCGAACAAACTCTGCAGGCGTTTGAAGCGCGCGTGAAGAGCTCCGCTCAGGCGAAAATGGAAAAAGACGCGGCTGACAACGAAGCCAAAGGTAAAGTTTACCGCGAGAAATTTGCTAAAGAGAAAGGCGTTAAAACCTCTTCTACTGGCCTGGTCTACAAAGTAGAGAAAGAAGGTACTGGCGCTGCACCGAAAGACAGCGATACCGTGGTAGTCAACTACAAAGGTACGCTGATCGATGGTAAAGAGTTTGATAACTCCTACACCCGTGGTGAGCCGCTGTCTTTCCGTCTTGACGGTGTAATCCCTGGTTGGACTGAAGGCCTGAAAAACATCAAGAAAGGCGGCAAAATCCAGCTGGTTATCCCACCGGATCTGGCTTACGGCAAAACCGGCGTCCCGGGTATTCCGGCCAACTCTACGCTGGTCTTTGATGTTGAACTGTTAGACATCAAACCGGCACCGAAAGCTGACGCGCAGCCAGATGCTGCACCGGCAGATAAAGCTGCAGACAGCAGCAAAAAATAAGCTAACAGAAACCGCCGCCCACAGGGCGGCGGTTTTTTATTATCGACAGGATATAATTAATACTGGAAAGCGCCTTGTGCGCTGTATTACTTTAGATGCCCCTATAATAGTGATGAGCCTGCCCTGACAACATAACGACAGGCTCCTGAAAAGGAGTGCTTTTTTTCATGTCCAGGTCGCTTTTAACCAACGAAACCAGTGAGCTAGATTTGCTGGATCAACGTCCTTTCGATCAAACCGACTTCGATATCCTCAAATCCTACGAAGCGGTAGTGGACGGGTTGGCGATGCTCATTGGTTCCCATTGTGAAATCGTATTGCACTCTTTGCAGGATTTGAAATGCTCGGCCATCCGCATTGCTAACGGTGAACACACGGGCCGTAAAATTGGCTCACCGATTACCGACCTTGCGTTGCGTATGCTGCATGATATGACGGGTGCGGATAGCAGCGTGTCGAAGTGTTACTTCACACGTGCGAAAAGCGGTGTCTTGATGAAGTCGGTGACGATTGCCATTCGCAACCGTGAGCATCGCGTGATTGGTCTGCTGTGCATCAACATGAACCTTGATGTTCCTTTCTCGCAGATAATGAATACCTTTATCCCACCGGAAACCCCGGAAGTGGGCTCTGCCGTCAACTTCGCTTCTTCGGTGGAAGATCTGGTTACCCAGACGCTGGAATTCACGATCGAAGAAGTGAATGCCGATCGCAATGTTTCCAACAACGCGAAGAACCGCCAGATCGTCCTGAATTTGTATGAGAAAGGCATCTTCGATATTAAAGATGCCATCAACCAGGTCGCCGATCGGCTGAACATCTCCAAACATACGGTCTACCTCTATATTCGTCAGTTCAAAAGCGGCGATTTCCAGGGGCAAGACAAGTAATGCGTTTTGCCATCATGGTGACAGGGCCTGCTTATGGCACGCAGCAGGCGAGTAGCGCGTTGCAATTTGCTCATGCGCTTCTCGAAGAAGGGCATGAGTTATGCAGCGTCTTTTTCTATCGTGAAGGTGTATATAACGCCAATTTCCTGACTTCACCCGCCAGTGATGAATATGATCTGGTGCGGGCCTGGCAACAGCTGAACCAACAGCATGGTGTAACGCTGAATATCTGCGTGGCGGCGGCGTTGCGTCGCGGCGTTGTTGATGAAACTGAGGCAAAGCGGCTGGGGCTGGCAGGGGCTAATTTACAACCAGGTTTTAACCTCAGCGGGCTTGGATCGCTGGCTGAGGCATCCCTGACCTGCGATCGCGTGGTGCAGTTCTGATGAAACGTGTTGCTTTTGTTTTTTCTACCGTACCGCACGGCAGCGCATCAGGCCGTGAAGGATTAGATGCATTGCTGGCGACATCTGCATTAACGGAAGACCTCGGCGTGTTTTTTATCGGCGATGGCGTCTTTCAAATCCTCCAGGGACAACAACCGGATGCCGTGCTGGCGCGAGACTATATCGCAACCTTCAAGCTGTTAGGGTTGTACGATATCGATCAATGTTGGCTGTGCGCCGCTTCATTACGCGAGCGGGGCCTTCAGCAGGGGGTTAATTTTGTGGTCGATGCGACAGCGCTTGAACCGGAAGATTTACGCCGTGAGTTAGGCAACTTTGACGTCATTTTAAGGTTTTGAGACTCTCATGCTGCACACACTACATCGCTCCGCGTGGCTTACCGATTTCTCCTCTCTTCTTCGCCTGATAGATAAAGACGATGAACTTTTATTGCTCCAGGATGGTGTGACGGCGGCAATTGAAGGCAGCCGTTTCCTTGAAAATCTGCAAAATGCCTCCATTAAGGTCTATGTACTGGAAGAAGACATTAAGGCCCGCGGGTTGAGTGGTCAAATTTCAGACAGTGTCGTCAGGGTTAGCTATACTGACTTCGTCAGACTTACGGTGAAGCATCCCAGCCAGATGTCCTGGTAATTGTGGGATCGTTGTATATTTCTTGACACCTTTTCGACACCGACCTAAAATTCTGCGTCCTCATATTGTATGAGGTCGTTTTATTACGTGTTTACGAAGCAAAAGCTAAAACCAGGAGCTATTTAATGGCAACAGTTAACCAGCTGGTACGCAAACCACGTGCACGCAAAGTTGCAAAAAGCAACGTGCCTGCGCTGGAAGCATGCCCGCAGAAACGTGGCGTATGTACTCGTGTATATACTACCACTCCTAAAAAACCGAACTCCGCACTGCGTAAAGTTTGCCGTGTTCGTCTGACTAACGGTTTTGAAGTGACTTCCTACATCGGTGGTGAAGGTCACAACCTGCAGGAGCACTCCGTGATCCTGATCCGTGGCGGTCGTGTAAAAGACCTCCCGGGTGTTCGTTACCACACCGTTCGTGGTGCGCTTGACTGCTCCGGCGTTAAAGACCGTAAGCAATCACGCTCCAAGTATGGCGTGAAACGTCCTAAGGCTTAATGGTTCTCCGTTAAGTAAGGCCAAACGTTTTATATTAATGTCAAACTAAACTCTTAGAGTTTTGGACAATCCTGAATTAACAACGGAGTATTTCCATGCCACGTCGTCGCGTCATTGGTCAGCGTAAAATTCTGCCGGATCCGAAGTTCGGATCAGAACTGCTGGCTAAATTTGTAAATATCCTGATGGTAGATGGTAAAAAATCTACTGCCGAAACTATCGTATACAGCGCGCTGGAGACCCTGGCTCAGCGTTCTGGTAAAAACGAACTGGAAGCTTTCGAAGTAGCTCTCGAAAACGTGCGCCCGACTGTCGAAGTTAAGTCTCGCCGCGTTGGTGGTTCTACTTATCAGGTACCAGTTGAAGTCCGTCCGGTCCGTCGTAATGCTCTGGCAATGCGTTGGATCGTTGAAGCTGCTCGTAAACGCGGTGATAAATCCATGGCTCTGCGCCTGGCGAACGAACTTTCTGATGCTGCAGAAAACAAAGGTACTGCAGTTAAGAAACGTGAAGACGTTCACCGTATGGCAGAAGCCAACAAGGCGTTCGCACACTACCGTTGGTAATCCCTTCGGAGTTTTAGTCACCAGGCGGGCGCTTCTAGTAAGCAGCCCGCTTTGGGCTACTTAAATTGAACGCCTAAAAGATAAACGAGGAATCAAATGGCTCGTACAACACCCATCGCGCGCTACCGTAACATCGGTATCAGTGCGCACATCGACGCCGGTAAAACCACTACTACCGAACGTATTCTGTTCTACACCGGTGTAAACCATAAAATCGGTGAAGTTCATGACGGCGCAGCCACCATGGACTGGATGGAGCAGGAGCAGGAACGTGGTATTACTATCACCTCCGCAGCGACTACTGCATTCTGGTCTGGTATGGCTAAGCAGTATGAACCGCATCGCGTAAACATCATCGACACCCCGGGGCACGTTGACTTCACTATCGAAGTAGAACGTTCCATGCGTGTGCTTGATGGTGCAGTAATGGTTTACTGCGCAGTTGGTGGTGTTCAGCCTCAGTCTGAAACCGTATGGCGTCAGGCAAACAAATATAAAGTTCCGCGCATTGCGTTCGTTAACAAAATGGACCGTATGGGTGCGAACTTCCTGAAAGTTGTTGGTCAGATCAAAACCCGTCTGGGCGCGAACCCTGTTCCGCTGCAGCTGGCAATTGGCGCTGAAGAAGCGTTCACCGGTGTTGTTGACCTGGTGAAAATGAAAGCCATCAACTGGAACGAAGAAGATGCAGGTGTAACCTTCACTTATGAAGATATCCCGGCTGACATGCAGGAACTGGCTGAAGAATGGCACCAGAACCTGATCGAGTCCGCTGCAGAAGCTTCAGAAGAGCTGATGGAGAAATACCTGGGTGGTGAAGAACTGACTGAAGAAGAGATCAAAAAAGCTCTGCGTCAGCGCGTTCTGAACAACGAAATCATCCTGGTAACCTGTGGTTCTGCGTTCAAGAACAAAGGTGTTCAGGCGATGCTGGATGCGGTAATTGATTACCTGCCATCCCCAGTAGACGTACCTGCGATCAACGGTATTCTGGACGACGGTAAAGATACTCCTGCTGAGCGTCATGCTAGCGATGACGAGCCGTTTGCTGCTCTGGCATTCAAAATCGCTACCGACCCGTTCGTGGGTAACCTGACCTTCTTCCGTGTGTACTCTGGTGTGGTTAACTCCGGTGACACCATCCTGAACTCCGTGAAAACTGCACGTGAACGTTTCGGCCGTATCGTACAGATGCACGCTAACAAACGTGAAGAGATCAAAGAAGTTCGCGCGGGCGATATCGCTGCTGCAATCGGTCTGAAAGACGTGACCACTGGTGACACTCTGTGTGACCCGGATCACCCGATCATTCTGGAACGTATGGAATTCCCTGAGCCGGTAATTTCCATCGCGGTAGAACCGAAAACCAAAGCTGACCAGGAAAAAATGGGTCTGGCTCTGGGCCGTCTGGCGAAAGAAGACCCGTCATTCCGCGTATGGACTGACGAAGAATCTAACCAGACCATTATCGCTGGTATGGGTGAGCTGCACCTCGACATCATCGTTGACCGTATGAAGCGTGAATTCAACGTTGAAGCGAACGTCGGTAAACCTCAGGTTGCTTACCGTGAAGCGATTCGCGCGAAAGTTACCGATATCGAAGGTAAACACGCTAAGCAGTCTGGTGGTCGCGGTCAGTACGGTCATGTTGTTATCGACATGTACCCGCTGGAGCCGGGTTCAAACCCGAAAGGCTACGAGTTCATCAACGACATCAAAGGTGGTGTAATTCCTGGCGAATACATCCCGGCCGTTGATAAAGGCATCCAGGAACAGCTGAAATCTGGCCCGCTGGCTGGTTACCCGGTTGTTGATCTGGGCGTGCGTCTGCACTTCGGTTCTTACCATGACGTTGACTCCTCTGAGCTGGCGTTTAAACTGGCCGCTTCTATCGCCTTCAAAGATGGCTTTAAGAAAGCGAAACCAGTTCTGCTTGAGCCTATCATGAAGGTTGAAGTAGAGACTCCGGAAGAGAACACCGGTGACGTAATCGGTGACTTGAGCCGCCGTCGTGGTATGCTTCGTGGTCAGGAATCCAACGTCACTGGCGTTGTTATCCATGCTGAAGTTCCGCTGTCTGAAATGTTCGGATATGCAACCCAGCTGCGTTCTCTGACCAAAGGCCGTGCTTCTTACTCCATGGAGTTCCTGAAGTACGACGATGCGCCGAACAACGTTGCTCAGGCCGTTATTGAAGCCCGTGGTAAATAATCCACAGGATTAAAACCTAAGTCCCGTGCTCTCTCCATAGGGGAGAGCACTATAGTAAGGAATATAGCCGTGTCTAAAGAAAAATTTGAACGTACAAAACCGCACGTTAACGTCGGCACCATCGGCCACGTTGACCACGGTAAAACTACCCTGACCGCTGCAATCACTACCGTACTGGCTAAAACCTACGGCGGTGCTGCTCGTGCATTCGACCAGATCGATAACGCGCCGGAAGAAAAAGCTCGTGGTATCACCATCAACACTTCTCACGTTGAATATGACACCCCGACTCGCCACTACGCACACGTAGACTGCCCGGGCCACGCCGACTATGTTAAAAACATGATCACCGGTGCTGCGCAGATGGACGGCGCGATCCTGGTTGTTGCTGCGACTGACGGCCCGATGCCGCAGACTCGTGAGCACATCCTGCTGGGTCGTCAGGTAGGTGTTCCGTACATCATCGTGTTCCTGAATAAATGCGACATGGTTGATGACGAAGAGCTGCTGGAACTGGTAGAAATGGAAGTTCGTGAACTTCTGTCTCAGTACGATTTCCCGGGCGACGACACTCCGATCGTTCGTGGTTCTGCTCTGAAAGCGCTGGAAGGCGAAGCAGAGTGGGAAGCGAAAATCATCGAACTGGCTGGCTTCCTGGATTCTTACATCCCAGAACCAGAGCGTGCGATTGACAAGCCGTTCCTGCTGCCTATCGAAGACGTATTCTCCATCTCCGGTCGTGGTACCGTTGTTACCGGTCGTGTAGAGCGCGGTATCATCAAAGTTGGTGAAGAAGTTGAAATCGTTGGTATCAAAGAGACTGCTAAGTCTACCTGTACTGGCGTTGAAATGTTCCGCAAACTGCTGGACGAAGGCCGTGCTGGTGAGAACGTTGGTGTTCTGCTGCGTGGTATCAAACGTGAAGAAATCGAACGTGGTCAGGTACTGGCTAAGCCGGGCTCTATCAAGCCGCACACCAAGTTCGAATCTGAAGTGTACATTCTGTCCAAAGACGAAGGCGGCCGTCATACTCCGTTCTTCAAAGGCTACCGTCCGCAGTTCTACTTCCGTACTACTGACGTGACTGGTACCATCGAACTGCC
>NZ_JAOWHW010000132.1:0-5084 GCF_030332425.1 Citrobacter sp. Cpo142 | reverse complement strand
ATAAGCGCAGCGCATCAGGCACATCACATCGCAGCACCATCGGGTGCAAAGCAATATCCAAAACCTCCATAACACAAGCCATCCTGCGGCATATGCGGTAAACTAGGCGCGATTTTGCATCAGGAAAGCGTCTATGAATCACTCCCTTAAAGCCTGGAACACCTTCGGTATCGATCAGCAAACGAATGAACTTGTCTGCGCCGAAAATGAACAACAATTACTGAATGCCTGGCAATCAGCCAATGCATCGCATCATCCAGTACTGATCCTGGGCGAAGGGAGTAACGTCCTGTTTCTTGATACCTTCCAGGGTACGGTGATCGTCAATCGTATTAAGGGTATTGAGATTACAGAACAACCTGATGCGTGGCATTTGCACGTAGGTGCGGGTGAAAACTGGCATCATCTGGTCCAGCATACGTTGCAGCTTGGTATGCCTGGGCTGGAAAATCTGGCGCTTATCCCAGGCTGCGTGGGTTCATCGCCAATCCAGAATATAGGTGCCTATGGCGTAGAGCTACAGCGCGTCTGCGAATACGTAGACTGCGTTGAGCTGTCGACTGGCAAACATCTGCGTGTTGGTGCAGCAGAATGTCGTTTTGGTTATCGTGACAGCATCTTCAAACATGAATACCAGGATCGCTTCGCAATTATTGCTGTTGGTTTACGCTTGTCTAAACAGTGGCATCCGGTACTGACCTATGGCGATCTGACGCGCCTGGATCCTACAACGGTGACGCCTCAGCAAGTTTTTGATTCTGTCTGCCATATGCGCACGACAAAACTGCCCGATCCGAAAGTAAACGGTAATGCAGGAAGCTTCTTTAAAAACCCGGTTGTCACCGCAGAGATTGCGCAGGAGCTCCTGGCAAAATTCCCAACAGCACCTCATTACCCGCAGGCTGATGGCTCTGTGAAACTGGCAGCAGGCTGGCTGATCGATCAATGCCAGCTAAAAGGCATGCGCATTGGTGGCGCAGCGGTACATCAGCAGCAGGCACTGGTGCTGATCAATGCAGATAATGCGACGAGTCAGGATGTAGTGCAACTTGCACACCATGTGCGCCAAAAAGTCGGTGAGAAATTTAATGTCTGGCTCGAACCAGAGGTCCGGTTTATTGGCCCGCAGGGTGAAATGAATGCTGTGGAGATCATTGCATGAAGGATAATACCGTCCCTCTGACGCTTATTTCATTACTCGCTGACGGCGAATTTCATTCCGGTGAGCAGCTCGGTGAAAAGTTGGGAATGAGCCGTGCCGCAATCAATAAGCATGTCCAGACGTTACGCGACTGGGGGGTTGATGTCTTTACTGTTCCAGGTAAAGGATACAGCTTACCGGAGCCTATCCAACTATTAGATGCTTCACTTATTCATTCTCAACTGGATGGTGGAAATATCACAGTCCTGCCGGTTATCGACTCAACCAATCAGTACCTGATGGACCGAATAGGTCAACTGGAGTCAGGGGATGCCTGTGTCGCTGAATATCAGCAAGCCGGGCGCGGCCGCCGTGGTCGCAAATGGTTTTCACCGTTTGGTGCCAACCTGTACCTTTCAATGTTCTGGCGGTTGGAACAAGGACCGGCTGCCGCGATTGGCCTGAGTCTGGTTATTGGTATCGTCATGGCTGAGGTTTTACGCGATCTGGGCGCAGAGAAGGTACGTGTAAAATGGCCCAACGACCTCTATTTGCTCGACCGTAAGCTGGCAGGGATCCTGGTTGAACTGACCGGTAAGACAGGGGATGCCGCGCAGATTGTTATCGGTGCGGGTATTAATATGTCCATGCGCCGGGTTGAAGAAAATGTGGTTAATCAAGGCTGGATTAACCTGCAGGAAGCGGGCATTAACATTGATCGCAATACCCTTGCAGCCCGACTGATACGTGAGTTGCGTGCTGCGTTGGTGCTCTTTGAGCACGAAGGTTTAGCGCCGTATCTGTCTCGCTGGAAGACACTTGATAACTTTATCGACCGCCCGGTAAAACTTATTATTGGTGATAAAGAAATATTTGGCATCTCTCGTGGAATAGACGCGCAAGGTGCATTATTGCTTGAACAAAATGGCGAGATCAAACCCTGGATGGGTGGAGAAATATCGCTAAGAAGCGCTGAGTAATAAGAAGGGGAGCTGTTGCTCCCCTTCTTATTTATTTTCTCAACCTGACTTGCTCAACGGCATGATTGGCACTTTTCGTCATGATTAAGCTTGCTCGCTCACGCGTTGGTAATATATTTTGTTTTAAATTCAGCCAGTTAATCTCTTTCCATAACGATGTGGCGGTGTTGATAGCCTCATCTTCTGATAATTTTGCATAGTTATGGAAATAAGAGTCCGGGTTGGTAAACGCCCCTTCACGGAATTTCAGGAAACGGTTGATATACCACGTCTGGAGTAATTCTTCTGGCGCATCAACATAAATAGAAAAGTCGACAAAGTCAGAAACAAATACATGATGCGGATCGTGAGGATAGTCCATCCCGCTTTGTAATACATTTAGCCCTTCGAGTATTAATATGTCGGGCTGGGCAACGGTTTTGTCGCCATCAGGGATCACATCATAGATGAGATGGGAATAGACCGGCGCCGTGACGTTAGGTACGCCTGATTTCAGATCGGAAACGAATTTAACCAAGCGATGCATATCATAGGACTGGGGGAAGCCTTTCTTCTTCATCAGTCCACGATCTTTCAATACCTGGTTAGGGTGGAGAAAGCCATCGGTAGTAATCAACTCGACCTTGCGATGCTCGGGCCAGCGACTGAGCAAAGCCTGCAAAACACGCGCAGTCGTACTTTTACCGACGGCGACGCTGCCAGCAATGCTAATAATATAAGGAATACGCTCGCCATTCGTGCCTAAAAATTGCTCCAGCACGGCCTGACGTCGCAGGTTCGAACTGATGTAAAAGTTTAGCAAACGCGAGAGAGGCAAATAAATCTCGGCAACTTCTTCCAGCGATAAGTCTTCGTTAATGCCTTTAAGACGAGCAATCTCTTCCTCGGTCAGGGTCATCGGCACGGAATCACGAAGCGCAGCCCACTGGTTGCGATCAAACTGTAGGTAAGGCGACGTTAACGCTTGCTCTTTTATACTCATACGCATGGTCTGGCTGTCATTGCTATATCAGGTCTGCGGTAAAAAACGAAATCATCCCCGGTACGCAATGGCACGCACATTTCAGTTAATTTGGACAATGGGCAGGAGGGTAACACCAGATGGGGGGGAATAATAAGAAAAAATCATCCTCTGAAATGCAATGTGACGAGTATTCCAGATGTATAAAGATGTGCTTTCTCTCTATCAAAGCGTACCTGCCGGAGCAAAATTCCTCTCTGAGGAGGCACCTGGCGTTGGAAATTTGTTCAATCCAAAGAGGAAATAGATTATTTATCGGTCGTATAGTGCAAAATGTGAGCGATAGAACATTTTATGCAATTTTTTAGTTGCATGAGTGCGCATGTCTCCATAAAATGCGCGCTACTTGATGCCGACTTAGCTCAGTAGGTAGAGCAACTGACTTGTAATCAGTAGGTCACCAGTTCGATTCCGGTAGTCGGCACCATCAAGTCCGGTGGGGTTCCCGAGCGGCCAAAGGGAGCAGACTGTAAATCTGCCGTCACAGACTTCGAAGGTTCGAATCCTTCCCCCACCACCACTTTCTGGCAGCGTTATCGCCGCCTGAGTTGATTAAAAAATTAATCAGCTCGAACAGAAAAGAGAGAGATCTCTTTTTTGTTGCAGAAAGAACTGGGTAGCCGAGTTTCAGGATGCGGGCATCGTATAATGGCTATTACCTCAGCCTTCCAAGCTGATGATGCGGGTTCGATTCCCGCTGCCCGCTCCAGACGTGCTGATATGGCTCAGTTGGTAGAGCGCACCCTTGGTAAGGGTGAGGTCCCCAGTTCGACTCTGGGTATCAGCACCACTTCACTTCTCCTTCCCGTTTCTCTCTGTTTACTTTTAAAAGCATTCAACAGCTCAGGTATATTGCTTGGTTGATGTGGTGATATCACCGATTTATCCGTGTCTTAGAGGGACAATCGATGTCTAAAGAAAAATTTGAACGTACTAAACCGCACGTTAACGTCGGTACTATCGGCCACGTTGACCATGGTAAAACAACGCTGACCGCTGCAATCACTACCGTTCTGGCTAAAACCTACGGCGGTGCTGCTCGCGCATTCGACCAGATCGATAACGCGCCGGAAGAAAAAGCTCGTGGTATCACCATCAACACTTCTCACGTTGAATATGACACCCCGACTCGCCACTACGCACACGTAGACTGCCCGGGCCACGCCGACTATGTTAAAAACATGATCACCGGTGCTGCGCAGATGGACGGCGCGATCCTGGTTGTTGCTGCGACTGACGGCCCGATGCCGCAGACTCGTGAGCACATCCTGCTGGGTCGTCAGGTAGGTGTTCCGTACATCATCGTGTTCCTGAATAAATGCGACATGGTTGATGACGAAGAGCTGCTGGAACTGGTAGAAATGGAAGTTCGTGAACTTCTGTCTCAGTACGATTTCCCGGGCGACGACACTCCGATCGTTCGTGGTTCTGCTCTGAAAGCGCTGGAAGGCGAAGCAGAGTGGGAAGCGAAAATCATCGAACTGGCTGGCTTCCTGGATTCTTACATCCCAGAACCAGAGCGTGCGATTGACAAGCCGTTCCTGCTGCCTATCGAAGACGTATTCTCCATCTCCGGTCGTGGTACCGTTGTTACCGGTCGTGTAGAGCGCGGTATCATCAAAGTTGGTGAAGAAGTTGAAATCGTTGGTATCAAAGAGACTGCTAAGTCTACCTGTACTGGCGTTGAAATGTTCCGCAAACTGCTGGACGAAGGCCGTGCTGGTGAGAACGTTGGTGTTCTGCTGCGTGGTATCAAACGTGAAGAAATCGAACGTGGTCAGGTACTGGCTAAGCCGGGCTCTATCAAGCCGCACACCAAGTTCGAATCTGAAGTGTACATTCTGTCCAAAGACGAAGGCGGCCGTCATACTCCGTTCTTCAAAGGCTACCGTCCGCAGTTCTACTTCCGTACTACTGACGTGACTGGTACCATCGAACTGCC
>NZ_JAOWHW010000131.1:0-20938 GCF_030332425.1 Citrobacter sp. Cpo142 | reverse complement strand
GACTGATTCAGGCCATTACCGGGCGCAGGCGGGTGACGCTGATTGCGGAGGGGCGACGCTGTGAGCGCCTGGCTCCCTGCCGGTTACTCATCCACCAGCAGACCTGGTATCTGGTGGCTGAACACGAAGGGCATATCGCCGTATTCACACTTGATGAAATCCATCTGATTCAGCCTTTGCAGGAGACTTTTCGCCGCAATGACAGTCTGTGTCGCCTGGTTGAAGACCCGGTCTTCATTCAGGCCTTACCCCATTTTCGCTTTATCCAGCATTCACTGCTTACGTTTGTTCCGGCTGACAGCCCACCGGAATAGCGCAGGCGTTGTTATCAACGCGGCAACAGGGAGGAGCCCAGTGCCCGTTATTGCCATTATCGCCATTGTTATCATCGTCATCATTCTGAACAAAACCGGAGTGTCCGACAGCCTCACGGCCTTGACACTTGCAACCGTTGCCGCACTACTGACGGGAGGTGGCGCAGCCGGTGCTGCCAGTGTCGCGCTGACGCCGTTCGTCGGCGTGCCAGTGGGTATTTTTGTGGGAATTTATGTCTTTGCCAAAGTGGTTCGTCTGATTTCAGGGAAAAAATAATGAAACGTAAAACACTACCTCTGCTGGCGCTGGTTGCCACCTCTCTGTTTCTGAGCGCCTGCGATGACAGCAGTGATGACCTCAAAGCTATCAGTAAATTTAAGGACCTCACGCCTCCGCGCTTCAGCGATGTGGTCAGCCGTCAGGATGATGTCAGGGAAGAATGGTCGCAGATTGCTCTTTCTGGCCCCACTCTGCAGGTCTTACGCACCCGCCAGTCGCCCGATGGTTGCGAGGGCGGTAGTTACTACTACCTCGTGGATATGCAGGAAAAAACCGTCCAGCCGCTGATGAATGCGCTTTGTATTGCCGACAATATCAAACTGGAATACCACGAGGTTACGGACCGGTATACGAAGGAAAAATACTTTGAGTACTCCCATGACGGAAAACTGATGGGTCGACTGCTGATACCCTCAAACCCTGAGAACCACGAATAAAAACAACGATAAAGGAGACAGAAATGACAATAGGTTCACTAAGCCGGTTTGTACTGGCATGTTCACTGTTTACCAGTTTTACAGCCTCTGCGGTTCCTGGACTCTGGCAGCAGGGCTATGGCCAGGGCAATACGGAATACAACGTGACGGATGCCAGTGGGAAAATGTTTACCATCAATTGCACGGGAAATCCGGACCAGAACGGTTTCTACCAGCATTCTGTTTTTCTGACCCAGACGGATAACAGGATGGTCAGTTCGCACGATGACGGCACCACGATCACCGTGGTAATGAATCACCAGCAATACGTTATTCCGTCCAGACTAGGCTGGCGAAATGGGGATAACGCCTGGTATGACTTCATCAGCGATATCCGCAAAGCCCGACAGTTTGAGGTCTACGTCAATGACCGCAAAGCGGGCTCTTTCAGTGCTGACTCGACGAATGCCGCGAAGGTCCTGCCCACTCCCGGAGAGTGTGGTAACGACTGATACCCGCCTTTTCTCCCACAAACCAACCCCGACAACCTCCTGGCTGCCGGGGTTTTCTTTTACCCATAGCCTGAAATGTCCCGACCGGTATTATTTACATTATAAGAATGAGCTTTGACCCGTTGAACTCACAGCACAGAGCGGACAGAAATCAAGGTCAATAAGGTCTGCTTTGAGCGAAAAGCGGACATTATGGTTAAACGGTAATATCGTTCTGATGTTATTAATTATGAGCAGTTATCAGAAAACATATTTTCAGCCATAGCCACCAGGAAAGCGTTAGCAGAGTTAGCGTAAGTAATGTGACTATTGACTATTGACTATTGACTATTGACTATTGACTATTGACTATTGACTATTGACTATTGATTGAGAAAAGAGACTGCTTTTATTTTT
Organism: Citrobacter sp. Cpo142; assembly: GCF_030332425.1. Classification (NCBI taxonomy): domain Bacteria; kingdom Pseudomonadati; phylum Pseudomonadota; class Gammaproteobacteria; order Enterobacterales; family Enterobacteriaceae; genus Citrobacter; species Citrobacter sp. Cpo142. Next base: position 19,020 of record NZ_JAOWHW010000131.1, on the reverse strand, counting down.
TTTAGCGTCAATACCCTAAAATAGCCTTGACGGTAACGGGATGAAACTTCATCTCCAAAAAAATTGCAGTAAAGTGACCTTCAACGGCAGGTTTTACTATATAGTGACCATAGCATCAAGAAAATACTGCAAAAAAATAATTAATAATCTTAAAGTTACACAACTTCCCGTTCGCTATCGTTAAACTCTAAAACACGTATCCTTCACTTCTGTAACAGCTCCTTGAGTTTTGTAGACTGTCGCTTGACGGGGTTGTCTTCGCTCATCATGCGCTTCTGATGGCTGCGTTAAGGCATCAATAATATTCAATGCCATACATTCACACAATCAATAATCTGTCATATCAATAATCCATTAGACAAATAACACGTACAGGATAAAGCTAACAGGATATACCAGCCGGAGTATTCCCATGTCGAAAACGCTTGTGTTACTTTTCCATCCTGATATTACTCGCTCCTGTGCAAACGCTGCTCTTTCCACTGCCGCCTCCCAGCTTGCTGAGGTCGAAATCTTCGATGTACAGCAGGCCTATCCCAATGGCGTGATTGACACCGATGCCGAGGTGCATCGCTTGTTGGGCGTGGAGCGTATCGTCCTGCAGTACCCTATGCAGTGGTACGCTACCCCACCGATATTGAAGGCATGGCTTGATGCCGTGCTAACTCGATTGTTCTACATTAACTACGAGTCGGAGGGGCGCAGGCTACGAGGCATGCCTATAATGGTCTCGGTTACCGCAGGCAATAGTCCTGACGCTTATAGCCAGGGCGGACGTAATATGTTCACCATGTCAGAACTACTTGCTCCTATTCGCGCTACAGCCCACCGTTGTGACCTGACCTGGAATACCCCATTTATCGTGTACCGTGCCAATCAGCTGTCTCGGGACGAACTCAAGGACGAGGGAACCCGCTATGTTGAGGTATTAAAATCCTGGATTTCTTCAACCGGGCTGCAGGAGATCTGATATTGGTCAGTAGTCCAGGATAGCAGACAAACTTGGTCTTTCTTCGTAAACATCAACTTGTCTCAGCTACTAAGCCCTTCAGGGACTGATATAGCTTTCGACATTCGTACTTATGCCAGAAAGATTAAAGTTCGATAAGATACTATCGAACAGAAGTTACGTTACCCTCTTTTTGAAAGAAGGATCGTAGTGTTTCGATTACATGTTTCACGACCAAATCGCTATCTCTTCGCGTGTGCCAGGCTAAATGCAGACTGAAGCCTGGCAACGGGGTAGGTGGCTCGAAAATCGCCAGGGATTGGGTGTCAGAAAGACAATTTATAGGCGTAATAGCAATCATATCCGTTGCTTTAAGCAAAGGTTCGATCATGGTGAAATTCGGTACAACCGCACCAACATGACGAGCTTTTCCTTGTTGAGCTAATACTTCTTCCAGAGACCCACGTATATTCCCTTCGCCGGAAACAACTATATGGGGCCATGCCAACCACTCATCCACGTTAAATTTTTGAACGGCAGGATGCGAGGCCCGCATGGCCACAACATAGCCTTCATGTCCAATTTCCTGGCGATGAAATTCTGGAGGAAGCGCAGGAAACGTTGAGATCGCAATGTCAGCCTCACCATTCTCCAGACGATGGAGGGCATCCTTACTGCTGCGCCATGGCAATAGCGCTAAATTCACCTTCGGAGCGCTGGTACTTAATTTGGTTAAAAGATGGGTCATGACCGTCAGGCCTGGTTGATCAGCCATTACCAGATGAACAGTTTGACGAATATGCGTCAAGTTAGTTTGTGGTGTCTCTACAACAGCCGATATGGCAAGCAGTGCCTGGGACAACGGCTCTTTTAACGACTGTGCCTTAGCCGTTATCCGGTTCGGGTCGTGACAGAAGATCGTCTTGATGGCGAAATAGCCCATCTGATTGGCTAATGTTGATGCACGGTCATAGCGACCGGATATGGCTGTTATTAACATTCCGCGACAGGGAAGCCGGATTAATGAGGATGCTTTAATGCAAATGAATTTCCTGCTTTCGCAGCATTCACACAGTTCAAGCTGACCGGTCCTGTGAAATTAATTTCGTCTCGACATCAATGGAGCCGCTATATTCCGATAGGGTCTCCAGTTGTTATAGTGCCAGTTTACTGGCTATGTTTGCTTCTGACACAAAGCTGCCGCGATGCCCGTAACCCTGTGTAACTTTTGAAATCAAGCAGGATGGTAATATGACGGCGGCTGCCCCGTAACGCGGCGGAACATCGTTGCGAAAGAGGAGGCACTCTCATATCCAAGAGACAAAGCCACTTCATTCACGGGTTTGCCTGTTATCAGCAATGCCAGCGCACTAACCGCACAGGCTCGCTGGCGCCAGGCGGAAAACGACATGCCGGTTTGCTGTCGAAAACAGCGACGAAAGGTGCTGGCGCTCATAAATAGCGCGCTGGCCCAGCGCTCGACCGGATCGTGGATGGCTGGGGCGAGTAAAAAAGCCTGACACAGCGCCAACAACGCCGGCTGCTGTGGCAAAGGGATATCGAACTCGCGCACCGGCATCGCCGTCAGTTCCAGCAGCATCAAATCCGTCAGCGCCCGATCGCGTACGCTGTCATAGCATGGCGGCAGATCCACCGCCTCCAGCAGTAGCTGCCGCAACAGCGGCGATACGCTGATCACTTCGCACCGGCTGCTGTTACGTAATTTGTCCGCGCAGGCGGGTTCGATATACAGGCTGCGCGTAGTGACGCCCACAAACTTTACGGCATGCAGTGTTTTGGCAGGGATCCATACCGCATGCTGGGGCGGTACCACCCATTCTCCGTCACGGGTTGAAACGTGCATCAGTCCTGTTGCGCCATACAGAAGCTGCGCGCGGCGGTGCTGGTGTGGCGGCAGGAAAAATCCCTTCGCATAGTCGTTTCCTAGCGCTACTACCTCCCGATTCAGCTGATCAAAATCGTCAATTTTTCCGTTTCGCACATCCGCCTCCTTCTGACCGGTTTGAAAGGATAATTGAGCGCCATGCAAATGGGAAGCGGGACGCAAGCACGATAAGCTGCTGGCTCATTTTCACAACGGGATATTTCTTTGAACGATCTGATGATTATCGCACTGGCCGGTTTTACTACCGGCATGACAACAGTGCTTTTTGGCTTTGGCGGCGGCTTTGTAGTGGTGCCCTTTGTTTACCAGCTGCTGGTGCGGCAGCCACCGCTGGCAGGTGATGCGATGCATATCGCCGTGGCCACTTCAACGGCGGTGATGATTTTTAACGCGGGCTGGGTCAGCTTTCAAAACTGGCGTGCGGGCAGGCTTTCTTTGCCCATCTTATTCCCGCTGTTGTGGTTTATCGCCGTGGGCGCAGTGGCCGGTTCGTGGTTGGCGGGAATATTAAGCGAGGTGGTGATTCGCGAGCTGTTTATTTTTTATATGCTGATGACGATTGGGGACTGTCTGTTGCGCAAAGGTTTCTTAAGCGGCAATGCGCCGCGTCGTTTGTCGCTTTTGACGGTCACCGGTGGCGGTATGCTAATCGGCACGATTGCCGCATTGCTGGGCGTGGGTGGCAGCGTAATGACGGTGCCGTTGTTGCGGCGACACGGTCATACGATGCGAGAGTGTATTAGCGCGGCCAACCCGCTTTCCCTGCCGGTGGCGTTGTGCGGTGCGGTGACCTATGCGATAAGCGGTTGGCACAAAATTTCGGCAGGCGGTTTTGTAGGTTTTATCAGCCTGAAGATTCTGGGCCTGCTCCTGGTGGCTGGCTGGGTGGGTATAGTATTTAGCCGCCGGGCGATCCCCGCCGTCCCTGATGTCTGGCATGCGCGAATCTACGTGATGCTGTTGTGCATGGTTCTGGTGGCTATGTTGCTTTAAGCAAATCCTGCTTTGCAAATTTAGTTGCTTTTACAGCGGCAATATCTGCATGAACGTCCGTTTCTGGCAAAAAGTGGAGGGCCGTAGTCAAGGTCCGCTTAGAGCGATAAACGGAAATTCGAGACGGTATAGTCTCTAAAAGCTTCCCTGCCATAAAGTTGCCGACATTCTCAGCGAATAGGTAAGTATCATCATACAGTGGTCAGATGTGCATCCGCAGTACATTTGCTCGCATGTTAACGTAGCAGTAGTACAACATCATTTAGAGACGAATAGCCTAACAAGTTTTAACACCTTAAAATTTCACTGCTGGTTAAACACATTATTAAATAATTTTTATCATTTAAATCATTGGGTTAATTTTAATTGTGATTTGCTTTTAACCCTCGCAATTTAGAAGTATTATTTTGAGATTAATCCACTTGCCCTGCCTTCATCACTGCTTGTAAATATGCGTGAAGAATAATTTTAAGGTTATATATCATGGAGTTATTGAAGTTTTTGGCGGCGATTTTTGTCATTTACTTGTTGTTTTTTAGAAAGAAAAAACGTAAATCTCCAAAGTCTTATGCTTCAGACCCCGTGAAAGCACCGCCAAAAGAATGGCTCGCTGACATCAAGAAAAAAGAGGCTGTTGTGCGAAACGATGATATTGAAGACGATAACCTTGCAACTTTTACATTGAGCGGTGGCCGGGCTGTTGAACTTCGGGTGACAACCAATCATTACCGGAACACCTCAAAGTCAGCAGGTGCACTAGCTCGATGGGTACTTCCGGGTGAGATGATAACTGTAGCTGGTGTAGCAATTAGCGGTGGCCACATTTACGTGGGGCAACGTATGAAGCCCTCCGGTCAGGAATCAGGCGGCTATTATGACGATGGAAGTGAGGCATCATTAATTGATGACACATGTAAGATAAAACCTACTTCTTATCTTTACGAGGACAGTTCATTAGGATATTGGCCCAGTTTTTCCTCTCTTTCCCCAGAAGCCCGCGGTGCGTATGTCAGTTGGCTTGCCAGCGATAGGTCTGATCCATTGTGTCCTATCGGCTATGTTTTTATCTACCTCTACGGCCTGGAAAGAAAAGCGCTCGTAGATTCCACTGATCCAAAATTCCCTGATGCTGAGTTCCGTAATCTGTTCAATGAAGTCGCTCGGTTAAGATCGGTATTCATTGAGAACCGCTCCTTCCGTGGATATTCGACCCAATTACTCGAAGCCATGTCTATTCTGCGCCCGAACATGGGCTTAGCCACTGAGCTCGATAGCAATTCAGGTTTCAGCAACAGCATGCAATTTAAGCTGGCTCTGGCAAAAACTGTACATGAAGGAGTTGCTGTATCAGCTGAACTGGCGTTGAACTGGGTAATAAACCACACCGAGTATTCGCTGCGTACCCCGGCTCGCCGCTGTGCTAAAGAGTTTGCTGCGCTTTTCAAACGGCGTTACACCCTCAAATATGGTGAAGGGATGGTCGTTAAGGCGAATAAAACGCGCCTAAGGTTAGATTACACACCAGCAAGTCCTAGTTTGCGAGGTGTTCGACTTCCTGTTCCCGACCTGCCTGATCCAAGTGCGTTGAAGAGCCCTGTCCAGAAAATTATGGCTCTTGCCGATATATGTACAGATGAACTTGATGCTTATAGTCGCTACCTTGGTAGGAAAGGTACGTCAGTCAATGATACGGCTGCAATTATGCTGCTCCCTTCAGAGATCGTTAATGAAAGCGCAGAAAAAATATTAAGCTCATTCAAACGCTGGGCTGATGAGGCGATCCTCGTCAAGGAGGGGTTAGTCTCAGTTGCTGACTTTTGGGCACATATGAATGCCAGTTGCCCCAATAAGATCAATAAAAAAGAGGCCGATTTGATGCAGACCTTTGCTCTGAAAATGGGTTACGGTCTGGCACCTGACCCGTATTATCACCATGTGAAGGCGGATGTTGATGGGACACTTGTTCTATTTCCTGCCGCCGAAGGTGGACGCTTCTCACCTTCTCTTGAATTTATCTCAGCCGTAATGACGCTCAGATTAGGGGCGATGGTCGCCTTGATTGACGATTCTCTTGATCAAGCTGAACAGAAAGTGCTTGAGAATGCCATCAACAACAATCCTGGCTTCACCGATGATGAAAAACGCTCTCTACATGCGTATTTAACGTGGCAACTTCATACCCCAGCTAATATGACAGGAATGAAAAGTAGGATTGAGTTGATGGGGGCCGCAGAAAAAGCTGCTGTGGGTAAGGTTATCGTTAGTGTTGCCTGTTCGGATGGGACAATAGCGCCTGCCGAAATCAAACAGCTTGAGAAGATTTATTCAAGTTTGGGGCTGGATCCCTCATCTGTCTCGAGCAATATCCATCAGCATTCCGCAACTGAACATGATCTCGTCTCGTCTGTACCAACTGATCAGCCAGCAGCAGGGTTCACACTGGATGCTAATGTACTTGCCCGCCACGAATCTGCCACGGATGATGTTCGTAAATTGCTGAACACAATTTTCACCGAAGAAGAACCGGAAGAGCCAGAAAGCGCTCCAGCCTCATCAACGGAGGCGGGGGGGCTTGACTCCGCACATAGCCAGCTTTATCGCAGTTTGCTGGAGAAAGAACAGTGGTCCCGAAAAGAGGCGACAGAATTGTGCGGAAATTTGAATTTGATGCTCGGCGGTGCGCTTGAGGTGATCAATGACTGGTCCTATGCGGTGGTTGATGCTCCAGTACTGGACGATGCCGATGATGATATCTGGGTTGACCTGGAAATTGCCAAAGAATTAGAGGGATAGTGAATGTCTGTAACACGTATAAGAGTGAAAGAACGTGACGCTATTATTCAGTCACTTAAGTCAGGTGTAACGCCAAGGATAGGCATTCAGCATATCCAGGTTGGCCGCGTGAATGAGATCACCGCTCTCCACCAGGATATTGAGAGGACTGCTGACGGTGGTGCAAGCTTCAGACTTATCATCGGTGAATATGGTTCTGGTAAAACGTTCTTTCTGAGTGTTGTGCGCTCTATTGCGCTAGAGAAGAAGCTGGTGTCAGTCAGTGCAGACCTTTCTCCTGACAGACGCATTCACTCATCGGGAGGTCAGGCTCGTAATCTCTATTCTGAGCTTATGAAAAACATGTCCACCAGAAACAAGCCAGATGGTAATGCGTTACTTAGCGTTGTTGAAAGATTCGTTACGGAGGCCAGAAAGGAAGCGGACACGGACGGCTCCGAGGTTTCATCAGTTATTCATAAACGCCTGGCAGCTCTGTCAGATATGGTGGGTGGATATGACTTTGCGAAGGTCATTGATGCATTCTGGCGCGGGCATGAGCAGGATAACGAAACGCTAAAATCCAATGCTATTCGCTGGTTGCGGGGAGAGTACACCACCAAAACTGATGCCCGTAACGATCTCGACGTTCGGACTATTATCTCAGACGCATCATTCTATGATTCTTTGAAGCTGATGAGCCTTTTTGTCCGCCAGGCAGGCTATGCCGGTCTTTTGGTCAGCCTCGACGAAATGGTGAACCTCTTTAAGCTGAATAATACGCAAGCAAGAACAGCGAACTACGAACAGATTTTGCGGATCCTGAATGACTGCCTGCAAGGCTCAGCCGAGAACATTGGTTTTATCCTCGGGGGTACGCCAGAGTTTCTTTTCGATCCGCGTAAAGGTCTTTACAGCTATGAGGCGCTCCAGTCGCGTCTGGCGGAAAACCGGTTCGCGCAAAAAGCAGGAGTGATTGACTACTCATCCCCCACTTTGCATCTTGCCAGCCTCACCCCTGAGGAACTGTATATTTTGCTGAGAAATCTTCGTCATGTTTATGCAGGTGGAGATCCAGAGAATTATCTGGTACCAGATGAGGCACTGACTGGATTCCTGCATCACTGTAGTAAAACCATTGGAGACGCTTACTTCCGTACCCCCCGTAATACCATAAAAGGTTTCCTGGACATGCTGGCCGTGCTGGAACAAAACAGAACGATGAACTGGCAAACACTAATCGAGGGTGTGGCGATTGAAGAGGACCGGCCCAGCGATATGGATGACACCACTACGGAGGAAAGCGATGACGACGACGGACTGGCGAACTTCAAACTATGAGCAGTGCCTACGATAGCCTCGATCCCCGCGTCCGTAAGTGGGTTTACAAGCAGGGGTGGTCGACATTAAGGCCCTTGCAGGAGAGTTCTATCCCGGCAATTTTAGCCCGTGATCGAGACGTGCTAATCAGTGCAGGTACAGCAGCGGGTAAAACAGAGGCTTTCTTTCTTCCTGCCTGTTCGGCAGTTGCAGATCTCACGAATGGATTTGGCATCGTCTATATCAGTCCGTTGAAGGCATTGATTAACGATCAGTACCGTCGTCTTGGGAGCCTTGGAGATGCATTGGAAATGCCAGTGACTCCCTGGCACGGGGATGTACCACAAAGCAAAAAGAAGAAGGCTCGGACGAACCCTGCTGGCATTTTACTGATTACACCTGAGTCACTTGAGTCTTTGCTCATAAATTCAATGGGCTGGCTCAAACAGGCGTTTTCTTCAGTCGCATACATCGTTATTGATGAGTTTCATGCTTTTATTGGCTCAGAGCGTGGTGTACAGCTGCTTTCTCTGCTCAATAGAATTGACCATGTGCTAGGATGCCAGGTAAATCCAATTCCCCGCGTTGCGTTGAGTGCCACGCTGGGGGAACTGGAGAAAGTGCCCGAAATGTTGCGCCCGGACAAACGACTCCCCTGCGTAACTGTTACAGATAGTAATAGCACGGCCACTCTTCAGGTACAGGTCAAAGGGTACCTGGAGCGAGTGATCCAAAAAGAGGAAGAACTTCAGAGTTCAGCTGAACATGACGTTTGCGCTGACATTTTTAGACTTTGCCGTGGCGATTCTCATTTGGTCTTTGCAAACAGCCGAAAACGCACTGAAAGCATTGCGGCAACGCTGAGCGACATGTGTGAGGAACAAATTGTTCCGAATGAATTTTTCCCCCACCATGGTTCCCTTGCCAAGGAATTACGTGAGGCGCTTGAATCTCGTCTTCAGAAAGGAAATTTGCCCACAACAGCTGTTTGTACAATGACGCTTGAGTTGGGAATTGATATCGGTAAGGTTAAGTCGGTTATCCAAGTTACGCCTCCGCATTCTGTTTCCAGTTTGCGCCAGCGTATGGGGCGTTCTGGGCGTCGCGATTCCCCGTCAGTACTCAGAATGCTAATTACAGAAAATGAGCTTACTGTGAGTAGCAGTATCGTTGATCACCTACGACTCCAGTTGGTGCAGTCGATGGCAATGATCAGGTTGATGATCTCTAAACAATGGTTTGAGCCTGCCGATTCCCGGCAGATGCATTACTCCACGCTGCTACACCAAATTCTTGCAATTACCGCACAATGGGGTGGAGTTCGTGCCGACCAGCTCTGGTCACAACTATGCCAGACAGGGCCGTTCAGAAATGTAGATTTAAACGATTTCAAAAGCCTGCTTAAACATATGGGAGCATGTGGCCTGCTCACTCAACTTGCTAGCGGTGAAATGGTTGTTGGGGCAGAGGGGGAGAAACTGACTAACCATTACACTTTTTATGCCGTGTTCAATACACCAGAAGAGTTCCGCATTGTCACCGGAAACAGAACCCTTGGAACAGTGCCTGTGGACTCCCCACTGCTACCAGACCAACACATCATCTTCGGTGGGCGGCGCTGGAAAGTGACAGAGATCGAGACAGAGAAAAAAGTTATCTATGTAGAGGCAACCAAAGGCGGTCAGCCACCACAATTTAGTGGGGGAGGTATGTCTGTTCATGATGCCGTTCGTCAGGAAATGCTCGCTATCTATAGGGAAGGTGATTACCGCATAGCAATAGGTAGCAAGAAAGTAGATTATGCCGATACTGCCGCCAGAAACCTATTTGCGGAAGGCTGTAGTAACTTTCAGCGTTTTAAACTTCAAAATGAGTGTTTTATTACGAGTGGACAACACTGTTACGTAATACCCTGGATGGGGGATAAAGTTGTCAATACGATTACAGCCTTGCTCATACGTTGTGGTTTTAAAGCAAATTCATTTGCTGGCGTTATAGAAATCGATAACTCCAGTGTAGCTTCCGTTCAGCACGCGCTCAAAGAAATGCTGTTGTCAGGCTTGCCATCTGCATTTGATCTTGCCACAGATGTTCCAGAAAAGTACTTAGATAAATATGACGAGTATTTACCAGGGTCCCTTCTTGCGAAAGGGTATGGTGCAAAGGCGTATGAAACAGAAGGTACGCGCATCTGGTTGCAGAAACATCTTTAGTAATCTGGATATGTAATCAGGGTATAAATAAGACATATATACCCTGAATTTTTTATTTCCCTGTAGATTTACTAGGCTTTAGTCCCGGGGTATTACCAGGTGTATCTTTATTATCACGTCGACGTTGATCCGGTTTTCCTGTCGATTTAGCAATTGGTTTTGGACCAGGTTTAAGACCCATGATAGTTATCCTTTAGAGGTGTAAGAGGGAAGCCTCAACATTGATATATTGGATAATGTGAAATTTTTCAATGGGAGCGATCAACATATCCAATGATTAACTCGATATTGTGAACAGTGTCCGCTTCTGGCACATGGCTGCCAGTCACCCACGATCTGAAATTTATAATTGACGCAACTACAGCTTTAAGTTATCTGCTTGAATTATAAATTATTTCATATAGATATTATCTCTGTGAATCCCTCGCATCCATTATTGGTTGCGAGGTTTTTTATTTTTCACGCAGAGATCTCCGTATGCAAAAGTCTGGCTGCTCTCAGGCCTTTGAGCAATTGCTGACTTCGATACCTCACACCCTAAGCAGTACGAGCCGATGATCGCCCCTTGTCGGTGGATAAACACTTTATCGTAACGTCACGCTGGCGTATCGACGGGGATGTGAAGCTCAATAGTGCACTGTGGTTGATGACGGAGAACATGCTCGTTCTGTTCAGTCAGCTGCAGGCAAAAAACACACCGGTACTTGGGCCAGATAGCCTGACTTTACGCTCTCCATTCTCTCCATTCTCTCCAAATCCATATCCCGTTCGCGGGAATTTCTCATATACCGCATTGTAAGCCCTGACAGGAAACCCGCCTGCGGCATATCTGCGGCTGTAATAACCGAAAGGAAAATCACTATGTATAACGACACAACGTCAAAACACAATGATCATCATAATCACAGCCAGAAAGAGCCGACCGGAGATAAATTACTTCATGCCACTGTGATGCCCGATGGAATGCGTATCAGCTTCTGGCCGCAGCACTTCGGCACTATTCCGCAGTGGATAACCCTGGAGCCCCGCATCTTCGCCTGGATGAACCGCTTCTGCGCGGATTACAGCGGTGGCATCTGGCAGTTTTACACGCTGAGCAACGGCGGGGCCTTTATGGCACCCGATGCTGACCGCAATGAGACATGGAGTCTGTTCAATAACTTGAACGGTAATGGCGTGGAAATGAGCGCAGAAGCCGCAGGTATTGCCGTCTGCCTGATTGAATACAGCCATCACGCCTGCCGTACAGAGTGTGACGCGATGACCGCGCACTATTACCGTCTGCGGGACTACGCCCTGCAGCATCCAGAAGCCCACGCCATTCTGCGCATCATTGACTGACCGGAGGAACAACGAATGAAACAGCTTTCCTTTTTACCCGGCGAGATAACGCCACAGGACCGGTGTCTCATCCAGCGGGCACTCAGGGTTCTGGACAGACATCTGCATGAGCCCGGCGTAGCCTTCACCTCTACCCACGCCGTACGTGAATGGCTGCGACTGCATATGGCCGCGCTTGAGCGGGAAGAGTTCCGGGTGTTGTATCTGGACAACCAGAATCAGTTGATTGCCCATGAAACGCTCTTCACCGGCACGATTAACCGCACCGAGGTGCATCCCCGGGAGGTGGTCAAACGTGCTCTGCACTTCAACGCGGCGGCGGTGATACTCGCGCATAACCATCCTTCCGGCGAGACGACACCTAGCCAGGCCGACAAAACCCTCACGCAGCGACTGGTTCAGGTGCTTCAGCTGGTGGATATCCGTGTCCCTGACCATCTGATTGTCGGTGGCAGGCAAATCTATTCGTTCGCAGAACACGGTCTGCTTTGAGGTATTACATGAAAATTATCAGTAAACGCAGGGCAATGACGATATACCGCCAGCATCCTGAGTCCCGAATCTTTCGCTACTGCACCGGCAAATACCAGTGGCACGGTAGCGTCTGTCATTACACCGGCAGGGACGTTCCGGATATCGCCGGAGTCCTCGCGGTATACGCCGAACGCCGCCAGGACCGCAATGGGCCCTATACCTGCCTGATGAGCATCACCCTGAACTGACAATAGTGGAGAACTGTAATGAGCAACCCTACCAGGGGCCTGCAGCGGGAGATTACACTGCGCCTGGGAGCCCGTCTGGTGCAGGAAGGCAACCGACTGCATTATCTGGCTGACCGGGCCAGCATCACCGGCAAGTTCAGTGACATCGAATGCCGGAAGCTGGATGAAACATTCCCGCACTTTATCCGCCAGATGGAATCGATGCTGACCACCGGTGAACTCAGCCCCCACCATGCCCACTGCGTTACCCTGTACCACAACGATTTAACCTGCGAAGCCGACACCTTCGGCTCCTGTGGTTACGTTTATCTGGCTGTTTATCCGACGCCCGAAACGAAAAAGTAAATCATCAGAATAATCTTCTGCTCCGGCCTGGTGTTTTCACCACGCCACTTTTCCATTTTTCATCTCTGCATATCAGGAAAATCTTCAGTATGAAAACATTACCCGACACACACGTACGGGAGGCATCGCGCTGCCCGTCTCCCGTCACCATCTGGCAGACACTGCTGTCCCGGTTGCTGGACCAGCATTACGGCCTTACGCTGAATGACACACCGTTCGCCGATGAACGTGTGATTGAGCAGCATATTGAAGCTGGCATTTCACTGTGTGATGCGGTGAACTTTCTCGTTGAAAAATACGCACTGGTACGTACCGACCAGCCGGGATTCAGCGCCTGTACCCGCTCTCAGTTAATAAACAGTATTGATATTCTCCGGGCTCGCAGGGCAACCGGCCTGATGACCCGCGATAACTACAGAACGGTAAATAACATTACCCAGGGGAAGCATCCGGAGGCGAAACAATGAAACTGGCCCTGACGTTGGAAGCCGACAGCATTAATGTGCAGGCACTGAACATGGGGCGAATTGTCGTTGATGTCGATGGTGTTAATCTCACTGAACTGATTAACAAGGTCGCTGAAAACGGTTATTCACTCCGCGTGGTGGAGGAATCCGACCAACAGTCAACCTGCACACTACCACCGTTTGCAACCCTTGCCGGCATACGCTGCAGTACCGCACATATCACGGAAAAGGATAACGCCTGGCTGTACTCGCTGTCACACCAGACCAGTGACTTCGGTGAATCAGAATGGATTCATTTCACAGGTAGCGGATATCTGTTACGTACCGATGCGTGGTCATATCCGGTTCTGCGGCTTAAACGCCTGGGGTTGTCAAAAACGTTCCGTCGTCTGGTTGTCACACTCATCCAACGTTATGGCGTCAGTCTCATTCATCTGGATGCCAGCGCTGAATGTCTGCCGGACCAGCCCACTTTCGATTGGTAACCAGGAACAACATGAAATCATTAACCACGGAAACCGCACTGGATATTCTGATTGCGTGGCTACAGGACAATATCGACTGCGAATCGGGAATTATCTTTGACAACGATGAGGATAGAACGGATTCAGCAGCACTGTTGCCCTGCATCGAACAGGCCCGGAAGGATGTCCGTGCTCTTCGTCATCTGCAGCTTCTGCACCAGAACCGGTGAATATCACTCACCATACTTCATTCCCCTGACGCCAGCCTGAATACAGCTGGCGTTTTCGTTTATAAACCAAAAGGAAAACCGATAATGTCAGACATCACAATCTCCCGTCCGGAAGTGGTCACCGGGCATACGGACGTTATCTGCTCCACCAGTATCCAACACGTTGTGACGGTACGGAATGCAGCACTGCAACAAACCGAAACGCTTATCCGGCAACTGGCAGAAATCTCAGTGCTGACAGCAGGCATTGGCGGCAAAACCGCCCTGGACTGGGCGATGAAACAGAATTTTCGCTGTGGCTGCTGGCTGATGGAAAAACCGGAAGCAGCAATGAAAGCCATCACCCGCAATCTCGATCGAGAAATCTGGCGTGACCTGATGCAACGTTCCGGGATGCTGAGTCTGATGGATGCGCAGGCCCGGGACACATGGTACCGATCACTGGAATATGATAATTTTCCGGAAATCAGTGAAGCGAATATCCTGAGTACATTCGAACAACTGCACCAGAATAAGGATGAGGTGTTTGAGCGAGGGGTGATCAACGTCTTCAGGGGACTGAGCTGGGATTACAAAACCAACTCACCCTGTAAATTTGGCAGTAAAATTATCGTCAACAATCTGGTGAGGTGGGACCGGTGGGGGCTTCATCTGAACAGCGGGCAACAGGCCGATCGACTTGCCGATCTGGAAAGAATGCTACACCTGTTCAGCGGCAAACCGATCCCCGACAACCGGGAAAACATCACTATTCGTCTGGATGGTCACATCCAGTCCGTTCAGGGTAAAGAGCGCTATGAAGACGAGATGTTCATCATTAAATACTTTAAGAAGGGATCTGCACACATCACTTTCAAAAGGCTGGAACTGATTGACAGAATTAACGATATAATAGCCAGGTACTTTCCTTCTGTGCTCTCAGCCTGATCCCGAGTGTGATTCCCTTTCGATATCAAAAGGGACTGCGGGTATAATTGAGGGTACATTTTTAATCAAACCAAATAAATTATATTAATATCAATATTATAAAAGAAATTTTCGATTCCGAGTCCGGCACCACTATTTAGAAGAACCCGCCTATGGCGGGTTTTTTGCTTTCTGGGCTCCGCGAGATTTCTTATCTTTCTGACCACAGCAACTCCTACCCCACCTCATCACGACACTTAAACCTTCACTGGAACCACCATAGTACGGCAAAAAATATAGCGGTATCAGACACACCTCTTTTTCTGGCGTGCTTAACCGTAGGCCAGATTTGAGTAATTTATCTGAACAACCTTGGGCACAATACTGTTGCGGGAGCGCCAGGTCGCGCCGCATTTCATTGATAAGCTCGCTGAAGGTCGCACCACCCTCTTCCAGATGGCGTTGCAGGGTACGCACATTCATCCCCAGGGGCTGGAGTTGGTGCGCCGCCTCGACATCTGAAGCAAACGCCAGGGAGTAAATACCAACCTTCATCTACAATTGCCATCATACCGAGCAAATAATGAGTCAACGAGGAACCTGGATGGTGAAAACAAGAGTCATACAGTCAGCGCAGGGAGCCCATACCTATCCGCTGCTGATCAAGAGCTTGCTGCTGTCGGGTGGGCGTTCTCATCCCGAGCGAGAAATCGTCTACGCCGACAAGTCGCGTTACGACTATCGCACCCTCAAACAGCGTATCCATCGCCTGGCAAACATGCTGACAGCGGCCGGTGTCATGCCTGGAGACACCGTCGCCCTCTTAGATTGGGACAGCCATCGCGCCCTCGAGTGCTTCTTTGCGGTGCCTATGATTGGTGCCGTGCTACACACGGTGAACGTCCGCTTCTCGGCGGACCAAATCGCTTACACCATGAATCATGCCGAGGACAACCTGGTACTGGTGCACGACGACTTCTTGCCGGTTGTCGAGTCACTGGCAGAAACGCTAACCACTGTCCGGGGATACATCCAGCTTAGCGACGAAGAATCGACGGCAACCAGCCTGCCGGTGCTGGGGGAATATGAGACCCTTCAGGCCGCAGCGGGAGATCGCTTTGACTTCCCCGACTTCGATGAAAACTCGATAGCGACCTTGTTCTACACCACTGGAACCACGGGCAACCCCAAGGGGGTCTACTTCAGCCATCGTCAGCTGGTCCTGCACACGCTCAATGAACTGGGCCTCCTGGCAGCCCACGAGGGACAGTCGCTGCTACGATCGAACGATGTCTACATGCCGATCACTCCTATGTTTCACGTGCACGCCTGGGGCGCTCCCTATGTCGCAACAATGCTGGGTGTGAAGCAGGTATACCCCGGTCGTTACGAACCCAACAAGCTGGTGCGGTTCTATCGCGATGAGGGTGTAACCTTCTCGCACTGTGTGCCAACCATTTTGCAGATGATCCTTGAGTGCGACGAAGCCACACAGACCGACCTGTCGGGATGGAAGATGTTGCTGGGTGGCAGTTCACTGTCCCTTGGACTGGCAACACAGGCCCACCATAAGGGCATACGCATTCACGCCGGCTATGGCATGTCTGAGACCTGTCCCCTGCTCTGTATGACCCACTTAAGCGATGCCGAGCTGGCCCTTCCCATGGATGAGCAGCTACCCCTGCGGATTCGGACCGGCCTGCCTGTTCCGTTGGTGGATCTGCGTATCGTCGATGGCGAAGGTCGGGAGGTAGTGCACGACGGCGAAACCCTGGGTGAAATAGTGGTGCGAGCCCCTTGGCTGACTCAGGGCTACCTGAAGGAACCCGAGAAAGGAGCTGAGCTATGGAATGGCAGTTGGCTGCATACCGGCGACATTGCCTCTATCGATCCCCGTGGGATAGTGGAAATAAAGGATCGCATCAAAGACGTAATCAAGACGGGCGGTGAGTGGATAAGCACGCTGGAGCTGGAGAGCCTCATCAGCTCACACGCGGCTGTCAGGTCGGTAGCCGTCGTCGGGATACCTGATGAACAGTGGGGCGAACGCCCCCTGGCTCTGGTGGTTTGCAAGGAAGGGGAAGACCTGGAGCCGCAGGCCATAGCGGCACATCTACAAGGATTCGTCGACCGCGGCCACATCACTAAATGGGCGATCCCACGACAGATAAGGATAGTCCCAGAAATTCCCAAAACCAGCGTCGGCAAGATCAACAAGCGCTTGATCCGCGAGCTCGAAGCCAGCAATGGGAAGGAAAGCATTTAAGCGATTTGTCGCATTCATAGCGTAAGGTTAACAACAGTCACGCTGTCTATATTTCAGGTAGCATGTCGGTATCAATGCTCTGCCGGGGATCTCACCGTCCCCGCGCGGATGCTGATCGCCCTTTAGCAAATGGGTGCCTGGGCATGTTCATCGCCACAGGCACCTTCCATCCAGCCTGATCATTTACCTAAATCTGCTTTATTCAACAACGCCAGATTCATCCTCACTCATGCTTTCTTTGCTTTGAATGAACCGGAGCGCCAAATAAAGGTCTGGTGCCAGAATCATGTCGTCGTCTTTCATTGTCGGTCGACTCTCCTTAAACCAGCGTGTTAACTCCGTTTTCCGGCCCGCAAGAATTAACTTAATCTGCCGCCCCTTCAGGTCCCGTTTTAACTCATTAATGGTTGCCAGGACGCTGATATCTGAATAGGTAAAGCAAGAAACGGCGTCAATGACCACCCATTTCGGTTGTAGCGCAGCACCATCGACTAAATTCAAAACACGGCGCTTAAAATAGGCCACATTAAAATAGGTCAGCGGTGAGTTAAATCGGTACATCAACACGCCAGGGATCATTTTCACATCAGTTGAATTACCTAATGAGTGAATCATCCCATTTTCGTCAATTCCCAATAAGTGTTCAGTGGGACGAAAAACTGTGCGCAGGAACTGCAACAGACCTAGCAATACCGCAAGGCCAATTCCCTGAATAACACCAATAATCAGAACACAGCCAAAGGTGAAAAACGCCAGGCGAAATGCGGGTTTATTTCTTCGCCTCAGGTTCCAGAGTCCGCGTAAATCAATTAATGACCACGATGCATAAATTAGAACAATGCCTAATGCAGATACCGGAATAAATTGTAATGGCTGCGTGAAAAATACCACGACGATTCCGATGATTAAGGCAGCAACAACGGAAACAAGCTGGCTTTTCCCTCCAGAGGAATCATTTACCGCAGTCCGGGAATCGGCTCCGCTAATCGCAAACCCCTGAGATAAGCCAGACATTAGATTCGCGACCCCCAAAGCCCTGAACTCAGCATCAGCATTTATTTCGTATCCGTTTTTCGCGGCAAAACTGCGAGCGGTGAGCATCAGGCTAACAAAACTGACTAACGCCAGGTTCAGCGCAGGGATCAATAAATCACGCGCCAGACCAGGCTGAAACGATCCCCAGTGAACGACGGGCAAACCAGACTGAAAGCCCGATCCCCCAATAGTGGCAATCCCATACTGCTGCGCAGATGTAATCCATACCAGCGCCGTTGTTATCACAATAGCAATCAACGGTGCTGGCCATTGGCTACGAAACGTCTTGATAGCTATTAAAATCGCTAACGTTAGGATGGCGATCCCTAAGGTTAATAAATGAATTTCTGAGAGTCGACCAGGCAGGGCAATGATCTTCTCAATAACTTGCTCTTCATCAAGCGTAATCCCCAATACCTTACCGAGTTGCCCGACAATAATCGTCACGGCAACGCCGTTAAGCAGACCCGTTAGAATGGGATGAGAAAGCAGGTCAGCAAGCGCCCCCAGGCGAAATTTACTGGCAAGCAGGCACCATCCCCCCATCATCACAGTCATGACAATTGTTAACTGCCAGTGAAGTTCTGGGTTTCCGGCAGAAAGAGGAACTACAACGGCTGCAATTACCGCGCAGGTCGTGGCATCAGGACCAACAATCAATTGGCGGGAAGTACCAAACAGCGCATAAGCTAGCATTGGCAAAACGCAGGAATATAACCCGACGATAGCCCCGACTCCCGCTAACTCAGCGTAAGCAATCGCAACCGGTAGTGCTACGGCAGCAACGGATAACCCGGCTTTAACATCATGTTTTAGCCAGCTTTTATCGTACGCTAATAAATTTTTTAGCCCCGGCATGTAGTTTAATACCATTTTTCCGAACACTTTATTCTCCGGATAGACCCTTACTAATAGATAAAGGTACACGTAACTGTCGCAGGCGATCCTGATATTTTCGGGAGGTAATACAGAAAATTCAGATTGGGGGGTTTACCGCATATGCCGCAGGAAGGCTTGTGTTATGGAGGTTTTGGATATTGCTTTGCACCCGATGGTGCTGCGATGTGATGTGCCTGATGCGCTGCGCTTAT
>NZ_JAOWHW010000130.1:0-6992 GCF_030332425.1 Citrobacter sp. Cpo142 | reverse complement strand
TATTGTACTATAAGGACTTCCCCGGCATGTCAAAGCCGGTATTTATGGTTTCTGTCTGCTCTTCAGTAAAAATAAAGGGGAGAGACTGCGGTACTATAAACGGCCATGATGAATCGTCATCGATTCGGGCCCTGATGAAAGACGCGCGTGAGGTTCTTGTTCGTTAAGCGGATACGTATATCCTGTACAATAGCCAGATAGGCCTCACGGGGTCTAACCCTTTATCATCAACGAATTGCAGGTCAGATGGTTATACAGCTTCGAGCTTTAGTTGACTGAGTACAGCCGGAAATCATCACCGTAATGTAGTGATGCCCAACACAGCCGCGCATTTTTGGCGGCGATGGCCACAACAGCCCGCCAGTACCCTCTGCGCTCAACCAACATACAAACCCAACGGCTGAATGAGTCAGTCCTTTTCCCGGCGCCAATAAGCACTGAACGAGCCCCCTGAACCAGAAGCGTTCGCAGATACGAATCACCGGCTTTTGTGATCCTGCCGAGTTTCGACTTTCCCCCGCTGCTGTATTGTGATGGCGTCAGCCCCAGCCAGGCTGCCAGTTGACGTCCATTTTTAAAATCATGTGCATTACCGATACTGGCGACCAGTGCACAGGCCGTTGTGGGACCAACGCCCTTTAGCTCCATCAGCCGCTGACTGCGATGATCTGTTTTGGCTATGTGGGACAAAATTCGGTCATATTCAGTGATGTTAGCTTCAATGCGATCAACGTGTTCCATCAAATCATCAACACATTGCTGAACCTGAAGCGGTAAAGAGCTCTTCTGCACAGAAACCATGTGGCGCAGGGCATCAGCACTTTGTGGCGCGATGACACCGAATTCAGATATCAATCCTCGCAGACGATTATACGTTGCTGTTTTCTCTTCGATAAAACCCTGACGGGTACGATGTAAACACTGCATGGCCTGCTGGCTTTCGTCTTTCACTGGTACGAACCGCATATGCGGACGACGAACAGCTTCACAGATAGCCTGAGCATCAGCTGCATCATTTTTTCCTGATTTTCCGGCCATACGATAAGGCGATACAAACTTAGCAGCCATCAGACGTGGCTCATGACCATACTGCCGAAACAATCTTGCCCAGTAGTGAGCCCCGGAGCATGCTTCCATCCCGATAACACAGGGAGGCAAACTTGCAATTAACTCAGGAAGTGCAGCACGCGATACTTTAGGCTTAACCAGAACAGTTCTACCATTTTGATCAACACCGTGAACAGCAAACACATTTTTAGCAAGATCGATACCGACAGTCGTGATAGTCATAACGAATTCCTCCGGGACGATGTGTACCCCATGATTGCACAAGAGTTAATCAGGCGCATAATCAGGGGAAGTCCCTTCCATTCGTTAAGCTCATTTTTTAATCATTTCTGGTTTTTTTGGAAACGTAATATTCTGGATGTTAAGACGGTCATGCGGGGACATTGAACACAGATAATCATGTCCAGGTACGAACGTCCCATATAGAGTGTGAGCATTGATCGTGCTGTATTTTCGTTTATAGTAGATAGATTCTGTATCATACAGAGCACGTGGTCAGCACTAAAGTACATTACGCTGACTTATTCTGTTCACTGAGGGCTGAGTACCTGCTTTCAAGGATTTATCTGCTGATCATGCGCATTACGCCACCCTGAGTTTTCCCTTCCTCCGCCGTACTGAGCGAGCCTCAGAACGCACGTAATAACATCCCGTCTGCGGATGTGTTTTATCGTATTTGAAACTTATGTCCTCCGGGGCTAACTACATCTAAAAACTGAGAAATTACTATGTTGCTGTCCTCGACGCGTAAGGACTGGCTGGGTAACGTCCGTGGTGACGTGCTGGCTGGTATTGTTGTCGCGCTCGCACTCATTCCAGAAGCGATCGCCTTTTCCATTATTGCCGGTGTTGACCCTCAGGTGGGGCTTTACTCCGCTTTCTGTATCCCGCTGATTATGGCCTTCTTTGGTGGTCGCCCGGCGATGATATCTTCATCAACGGGGGCAATGGCGCTCCTGATGGTGACCCTGGTGAAGGATCATGGACTACAGTACTTACTGGCTGCCTCCGTACTGACCGGCGTATTCCAGCTGATAGCCGGTTATCTTAAACTCGGCGGTCTCATGCGCTACGTCTCACGCTCCGTGGTGACCGGATTCGTTAATGCACTCGCGATCCTGATTTTCATGGCGCAGTTACCTGAGCTCACCAATGTGACCTGGCATGTTTATGCTATGACGGCAGTAGGGCTCGCCATTATCTACCTCTTCCCGTATCTGAATAAAACAATCCCCTCACCCCTTGTCTGTATCGTGGTGCTTACGGCGATTGCCATATGGCTGCATGTGGACGTGCGTACGGTCGGGGATATGGGCAAACTGCCTGACAGTCTGCCGGTCTTCCTGGTGCCGGATATCCCGCTGAATCTTGATACGCTCCTGATTATTCTCCCTTACTCCGCAGGCCTCGCCATTGTAGGGTTACTGGAATCAATGATGACAGCCACGATTGTGGACGATATGACGGATACCCCCAGTGATAAAAACAGGGAATGCAAGGCTCAGGGCATCGCTAATATCTGCACCTCATTTGTCGGGGGAATGGCGGGCTGTGCAATGATTGGTCAGTCTGTTATCAACGTGAAATCCGGCGGTCGGGGCCGTCTGTCCACCCTCACTGCCGGTGTGGTCCTGATGTGTATGGTAGTCTTTCTGAGGGACCTGGTCTCGCAAATCCCTATGGCCGCGCTTGTCGCCGTAATGATCATGGTTTCGATTGGTACCTTTTCATGGCGTTCAGTTACCGACCTTAAAAGCCATCCCATTTCTACCAGCGTGGTGATGCTGGCAACAGTGGTGGTGGTGGTGGCCACTCATAATCTAGCATTCGGGGTACTGACCGGTGTGCTTATCGCTTCCCTGAATTTTGCCACTAAAGTGGCGCGTTTTCTGGCTGTCTCTTCAGAACTCAGGGAAGAGTCCCGGCTCTATAAGGTCACCGGGCAGGTGTTCTTTGCCTCCGCCGACCGCTTTATGGCGTATTTTGATTTTCGCGAAGCTGCAGAGAAAGTTGTCATTGATGTTACGCATGCCCATTTCTGGGATATCACGTCGGTCAGCGCACTGGATAAGGTGGTTATTAAATTCCGCAGAGAAGGAACAGACGTTGAGATCCGCGGGATGAACGAAGCAACCCGTACTATCGTTGATCGCTTTGGTGTTCACGATAAACCCGAAGAAATCGAAAAACTGATGGGAGGTCATTAATGTCAGGAATTAATGCTATGGACAACACCGTTATTGCCTGCGTGGATGGATCGTCATCAACACGCGCCGTGTGTGAGTATGCAGCCTGGATTGCCGGGAAGCTTGACGTTCCTCTTGCCCTGCTGCATGTGCTTGAAAAAAATGAACAACCGGCAGTTTCTGACCTTACGGGGACTATCGGTATTGACAGCCGGGAGCAACTGACGCAGGACCTTGTCCGAATAGAAGGGGAGCGTAACCGCCTGCTGATGACTCAGGGACGCGCCATTCTTGCCGGATGCGCGGAACTGCTCAGCCAGATCGGTATCCCGGATGTTCAGCAACTTCAGAAACATGGCGCACTGGATATCATCCTGGCTGACCTGAAGGGTATTCGTATGATGGTGCTCGGTCGCCGGGGAGCACAGAACCCGGTTGGCAGCAATCTGGAGAGCATTATCCGCCTGCAGAAAAAGCCGGTAATGATTGTACCTGAAACTTTTTCTGTACCTTCAAGAGTCATGTTTGCGTTTGATGGCAGTGAGGAAAGCCGGAGAAACCTGCGTCGACTGACGCTCAGCCCTCTGCTGCAGAGCCTGGAATGTCATATCGTAATGGTTAACGGCGATGCTCATACCCTCGAAGAGGCAAAGCGTAGTCTGCAGTGCGCTGGCATCAGTGCGATATCCCGGTTAGCTGAAGGACGCTCGGTAACGGAGGCGCTTTGTCGTTACGCCGCAGACAACGGCGTGGATTTGATTGTCATGGGGGCATATGGGCACTCTTCCCTGCGACGTTTTTTCATCGGCAGTAACACAACTGCGATGCTCGAACAGACCAGAGTCCCGCTGTTAATGCTCAGATAAGTCGGAACCCGGAGGAAACTCCGGGAAAACTTAATTCCAGACTGGCATTAAAACCCTGAGTCGGGAAGAAAAGGCGACATTATGAAGAAAATCCTTATGATTGATGAAGTTCTTGCGCTTGCCCGGCTTAGCCAGGTTGCATTTGATAAACCCATAAAATATATGGATGACACGGATGCTGAACTCATCGCTCGTTTTAAAAAAACCATCACACCAGAACTTATTGAGCAGATGTGTCTCAGAATACTTGAGCTTGAAGCGAAGTTTCAGACTTTAAACGAATAAGCGTCAGGAATATGATAACTAAAGGCTGAACAGGGACTGCAGTAAGACGGCCAGCTGTCAGAGAGCAAAAAACGGACCTGAACTGACTGTGATAAGTGAGATATCAGAGTGTAAACTTTACCTGCTGTGGCGGAGCTCCGCGACAGAGATGAAGGTATACCTTCATCTCTGGGTCTGAACTTTTCATTAAAAAAGGGGCTGCCGGAAGTCCTCTACAGAGATCAGAGCTTGATATTTCAGGCAATGAACGAACAGGAATTATTTCCCTGCCTGCAGGTCAGAGCCAGCTTTCGATAATGTCTCTTGATGGTATTCCTCCGGTATGTACAACGATGTTATCAACGACAACCGCCGGGGTCGCCATCACTTTGTGTTTCATTATTTCAGACAGTGACTCCACTTTTTCAAGCTGAATAGCGACGCCTCTCTCATCAGCCACCTGCTGGATAAGGCGGATGGTTGTTTTACAACCGGAACAGCCTGTACCCAGTACTTTTACATGCTTCATTTTATAATCCTCTTCAGGGAATTAACGGGAATACAACGTTAAAAATCCAGCCAACCAGTGTGAAAGAGGTCAACAACAGCAACAGCAGGGTGCACAGTAATTGCCACTTCATCACCTGTTTGAGCAGAATGAACTCAGGAAAGCTGGCAGCCACAGTGCTCATGCAAAAAGCCAGAGTTGTCCCCACTGGCAGGCCGTTCGTGATCAGACTCTCCATCACAGGGATCACACCGGTAGCATTGGAATAGAGAGGTATGCCAACCAGCACAGCTACAGGGACAGTCCACCACTGACCGGCACCGAGATGCGACGCGATCCATCCGTCGGGCACAAATCCATGCAATGCCGCACCAAGTCCTACTCCGAGAATGACCCAGAGCCAGACACGCTTAAAAATGGTGAGAGTTTCCTCTTTAGCAAAGGCATGTCGCTTTGAGAGAGGCATATGCGGTGCCATGGTAGATTGTCGGATCTCATCAGTTTGATGTTGCTGCCCGTCTCTGAGGGCATCGGCGGCAAAATCGGCTAACCAGCGTTCGGCCTTAATCCGATCAAGAAAAGCACCGCCAGCCATACCAACAGCCATTCCGACAGCAATATAAATGAGCGTGAACTTCCATCCGAGCAGGCTGACCAGAAGCAGGACGGCGACTTCATTGATAAGGGGGGATGTGATGAGAAAGGCCATGGTAATCCCGAGGGGGATACCAGCCGAAGTAAACCCCAGAAATACCGGGATACTTGAGCAGGAACAGAACGGAGTAACGGCGCCAAAGCAGGAGCCCAGTAAATACCCCATTCCACGGTGCTTACCTGCAAGATAGTTTCTTACCCTCTCAATATCCAGCGAGGCCCGTAGTATGGCCACAAAGTAGATCATGACCAGCAAGAGAACGAAAATTTTGCTCACGTCTTCGACAAAAAAGTGGATCGCCTCCCCGAGTTTGGTTGCAGGACTCAGACTAAGGCATTCATAGACCAGCTAGGTGGCAAAATCAGTGAAAATCTGGAACATAACGGACAGGCCTCACGACGGTTGTTTTTCGGGAAGACGCTGTTTGACAGAAAAGGATGCAGTTTTTTTCGATTTATTTCATTTGCTGAGAAATGTTATTGAACAGGATTTCACTGCAATAGCTTATCGGTAACCCCAGAAGGGGAAACAGATTCTTCACTTGGGAGTGAAACAACATACCCGACCATACTCATCCAGTCTGATCTGGCAATTGCTGGAAAGTTTCCTATGCAGCCTATCCCTCGCCCGGGATAAACGCGATTTGGTTGCCGCAAGTGTCAGACCATTTCGGTCTGCAAAATCAGCCTGTTTCATCCCCTCAAGATCACAGAGCGTAAGGATAATCCGATCAGACTCTGCCATTTTATCCAGGATGCGGGGCAGACAACCAGCCAGTGAGTCGACAGTTTCAGGCGTATTATCCGGCAATGATAAATCATCGTGGAGAGGCATAAATGGACGCTGCTGGCGGCTTTTATCAATAAGCAGATGCCGGGCAACCTCAAACAGCCAGGCTCTGGCATTCACGATGGCACAGAATTTCCCATGTTGTCGTATTGCCCGGAGAAAGGTTTCCTGTATCAGATCATCAGCATCAGCCTCATTACCCACTTGTCTGAGTAACCAGCAAAGAAGTTCGTGTTCATGCTTCTTCCACGCCTTCATAAGGCAAGGCGGCGTGCCGTTCAGTTGCTCCATTTATGACTCTCTCGTTAAATACACCGCATAGCGGGAGGATATTGGTTCTGATGCTGTCGGGGATGGGGTCCGGGAACTGTCGGTGCCATGATGATGTGATGGACTGATAGCATCCGATCAGTTATCCACCTTTCGGAAACCTCTTCCTGCAACAGGGTATGCTGTCTTGTGTTCAGTATCATGCAGTAAACCGTCATGCGCAATACCATCAATTTCCGCGCATTCGGTTCCGGATAAAACGTCAAAAAAGCGGTCCGGAATCTGCCTGATAAGCCAGCTAGGGGACGTCTCAGAAAACGGAATCTATGGTCACTCCCGTTTTTGCAACACCGATTTTGACGACAAGTTGGCTTGCTTGAATCTAT
>NZ_JAOWHW010000129.1:0-68736 GCF_030332425.1 Citrobacter sp. Cpo142 | reverse complement strand
GGCTACGTCGGTGCTAAATCACGTCAGCGCTGGCTGTTTTACGCGTATGACAGGATACGGAGGACGGTTGTGGCGCACGTCTTCGGTGAACGCACTCTGGCCACACTGGAGCGTCTTCTGAGCCTGCTGTCGGCCTTTGAGGTCGTGGTATGGATGACGGATGGCTGGCCGCTGTATGAATCCCGCCTGAAGGGAAAGCTGCACGTAATCAGCAAGCGTTACACTCAGCGAATTGAGCGGCATAACCTGAATCTGAGACAACATCTGGCAAGGCTGGGACGGAAGTCACTGTCGTTCTCAAAATCGGTGGAGCTGCATGACAAGGTCATCGGGCATTATCTGAACATAAAACACTATCAGTAAGTTGGAGTCATTACCCGGCCAGCCTTAGCCGTAGCTAAGGATAATCGCGAAAATATACTACGGCAGAGGCTTAACGTCAGTATTTCTACTGCTGAGCATAAGCGGTGGTCACGAATGCCGCGAGGCGGCATGGAGGCGCCATCAGGTGGTAAACAGAATACTGATGGTGAGTGGCGCCGGGACCCGGCGTAGCCGGAAATGCAGCTTCAATATTCGGGTTAAGAATGCCGAGCAGTGCGCAGGCATTCCGGGAATGCGCCAGAGGCGCATAGAGGCGCCCTCAGAAGTTGACCAGAGCACGGTTGTTAATGGCGCCGTAGCCCGGCGCAGCCGGTTACGCTGTTGACAGGTTCCACCAATCCATCCCTTCGCCCTGCTAAGCCATAACCCGCTGATAGCCATGATGTGGTTTCATTAAGCCCTTTTAACTCCGGTGAGCGGGCTGTACGGCGCTTGCGACGTACAGGGCGTGATTTCCGGAGCCGTGGTGCCGGCGAAGCCGGTGCCCGGGGGCTGTACTGAGAACCTGCCGCGATGTTACTGGCAGCAACTTAAATGTTTAGTTACATCATCCAGCATTTAAAGCGATGTTGTTCCGGGCCTTTGGCCCGGGGCGGCCTCGCTTTTCAGTGGTGGGGAGGGGCTGTGAGGGTTCAGGCAGGCACTGTTCCTGCTTTTGAGTGAGTATTTTGAATGTTGTAACTATATGTGCCGTGCCGGGGCCCGTCGCGTAGCGATGGGAGCTACTTTAGGCAGTTGCCGAACCGGCGCGGACGTGAGTCCGCTGCAAGGGCGGGCATTTTCAGGAGCCTGTCCACAGGTCAGGCGACGAACAGGTTATATATTTATATGAATGAAATAAAAGATATTTAAAAGAAGTACAGAGCAGGTTTTTAAAGGAAGCCACGCACTTTGAAATCAGGTCGGCTGGCGCTCTGTAAGCATAACGGTTGTAACCTTATGGAAAGGTCCCTTGCAGTTATTTGTGGGTAACTGAATCTGGCGACGAGATGTGGCCACTCTGATGCAATTTCTGGCCATTCTGATGGCGGAATGGGGTGAATGTCAGGAAGGACGGCCGTCATTTCGTGCAGAAAACCGTCAACGATGGACTGCAGACGTGCGAAACCCTCCGGCGCCAGCCGGATTTTTCACACAGGAAGGGTTATATGGGGACGGTGGCCAGCCGCGTGTAGTTGTTACCACGCGACATCAGCATGCGCTCTTTCACGCGCCGCTCCAGCTCACGCTGGAGAGCATCCCTGTCGCCGACGAAACGCCCTTTGGCGTAGTCACGCGTCAGCTGCTGTTTCACCAGCGTCACAATGTCCTTACGGGCTCTGTCCGCGTCACGTCGGGCGCGGGCGCGCTTCAGGCCATGCTGTTTACGTTCGGACTGGTAGCTGCGGAACCGTTCGCGCACAAACCGCCAGGCCTTCGCTATCAGCTCGTCCATCTCCAGCGGCTTCAGGTTCTGCTTCTTACGCTGCTGATTCTCCCATTCCACACGGCTGCGCCTCGCGGCCACAACGGCCACGTCAGAGACGTCGAGCGCGGAGAACAGTGCCGGCGTGAAGGTGGTATCGGTCGGGATATTGCAGCCAATCTGCGGGTCATACTCGGTCTGATAGGTAATCAGCCCCAGCTCCGCCATAAACGTCAGCGCCCGCGTGGCGCGGGTGATGGACAGATTACCGCTTTTCGACTCGGTGGCGAGACCGCACTCGATGGCCAGATTGGTGATGGAGCGCTGAACGCGGTTGGCCAGCGGGTCATAGTGGAAACACAGCCCCTGGAGCAGGGCATCGATGGCCCGGCGGCGCAACAGTGGCGGCATCCGGTGACGTTTACCCAGCGAGCGTAAGAACGCCACATGGATGGAAAAGTCAAAACGGGACGTGAAGCCTTCGGCTTTCGCCATCAGCTTACGACAGAACGGCAGTGTCTTTTTGCCTTCACGCGGCGTGAATGCCGGGTTCGGTTTTTTGACCTGACGGTAATGGGAGAACAGGGTCTGGGCGTCAGTCACACCTTCCCGCACTTATGTTGCACGGAAGGAGTAAATGGCACAGAAACGGGTATTGCAGTTTTCTGAGCATAAAACTATACTCCCTGCATAGAGCAACAGCTTCTATACAGTTTAAGTAGGCCCCGTTAATCTTCTCTTAGTCGCCAAACCTGGTGAAGATTATCGGGGTTTTTGCTTTTCTGGTCCCGGGTAGACACCTCATCAGAACCAGTTCCCTGCCACCTTATGGCGTGGCCAACCAAGAATTCACTAAAACGATCAGTAATCTAGCATCCAATGAGAAAACGTTCAAGAATGTGAAGTCTTTACATCGAGAACGCCGCGTTCAGAAAGTTCACGTTCGAGTAAGGTCTCAATAAACTGAGCTTGAGTGAGCCCTTCCTCTTCACAGATCGTAATCATCCAATCTTTAAGAGGATTTTTAACAAAAACCTTCACTTCTTTATGTGTTTCACGTTTACGCGCAATCGCGGCAAGCTGTCTTTCACTCGCCGACATCGGCTTACCTTTTCGGTAAGAACGCTTTTCTTTCGATGAGGAAGTTACTGCATTTTCGATCTGCGACATCTCTGCCTCCTCAAGGATCAAACTTGGATCGTTTGCAGAGAATACTACAGATATCTGAAATCAGCGACTTAACTTTACGCGAAGGTGTGAGCCATGTTGGCGCATGGTTCACCAGGATAGATGTAGATTGCGGATCAAATGACGATGCGACTTAGTATGAAGAATGCCAGTCCGTTCCTCCGTCCCAGCGCGACTGCCAGTGCTGAAGGTAGGTTTGTGCCACTTCCGGCACCTCATTAATAACCAGCACATTCTCGCTATTCCGCGATGCAGCAGAGCGAGTGTAGTTAAAGCTACCAGCCTCAACTGTATGATTATCAACAATAATGACTTTGTCATGCATGATGGCGTAGCGACCGTTGGTGCGCAGCGGAATTCCCGCGTTCACCACGATGTTCATCGCCGCCTGGCTGGCTTTGCTCCGGTTGCCCTTTTCATCAAGCACTATCTTCACATCCACACCACGACGTTTTGCCCTGACAAGCGCACTAACCACCTCCGGAGACGTAAATGAGTAGCCCATCAGCCGAATTTCCTGCTGTGCTGACTCAATCGTCTTAAGGACCAGCTGCAACGCGCTGCCTTCAGGTGAAAAGCCGACCTGAACGGAGGATGCCGCTGCTGCGGGCTGAATACAGCTCAGCGAAAGACATACCAGACCGGACACGGCCAGCTGGCGAAAGGTGAACTTACGCATTAAATAACCTCAGAAATACTGTTCGGATGTGTTAACCAGAAACGCCGGAGACGGGGAAAACTTGCTTTTACCCTTCTCCGGGGTTGGACAACTGAGCACGGCGAAGGCGTCAGTCTCTTTTAGCGGTATCAGTTGGCGGACGCCTGATTATTTTTTGGTATCACCGGCAGCATGACTGATGGCCTGCTGCAGGGCCTCCGCGCTGGTGTATCCCGGAATAACCGTCACGTTATCAGCACTGGCGCCGGCTGACGGGAGAACCACCAGGGCCGGGGTACCGCTGAAGCCCAGCTGCTGCGCAAGTGTGTTTATGCCATCCAGGGTCCCCTGAACATCTGGGGCTGTTTTCGCATCGAACTTCACGGCTTTTGCGGCCGCGCTGATATCAGCATCGGTCAGCTTACCCTCGTTGTGGGCGGTAGCGTAAATCGCGTTGTGATAGTTAAGGTAAGCATCGGCCCCCTTCTGCTTCCAGATCTGAAGCCCGGTTTTCGCCGCACTGAGCGACGCCGGCCAGCGCTGGCCAAATATCGGGAATTCCTTGAACACAAAGCGCACGTCCGGGTTAGCTTTTATTACCTTCTCCAGTTCCGGCGCCAGGCGGGCACAGTAGATGCACTGGTAATCAAAGAATTCAACGACCGTCACTTTCGCATCAGCAGGACCATATGATGGTGTGCCTTTATCGTTCAGCAGCGCTGCCTGATTCTGAACCACGGCGGCCGTCATCGCCTGCTGCTGCTTCTCCTGCTGTTGGGCCTGCAGCTTCTGGCTGACCTCAACCAGCACTTCCGGATGAGCCAGCAGGTAGTCTTTCGCGATTTCACCAATGCGGGCTTCCTGTTCCGGGGTAAAGGCAACGGCAGGTTTCTCTGCTGCCCCCGCCACGCCGGAGACCAGAAGGCCTGCGGCAAGCATGACTGAAAGGGTTTTATTCATGTTCATCCTGTGTTTTTCTCTTCTCGGTTGTTATCAGTTCGTTCCGTGCACGGGTGGCGACGCTTCTAACCGCCCTGCGCTGTCGTTTAGCGTGCTCCTGAGCCCTGCGCTCCACGGCATACGTCGCCTCCTCCGCACTCACCGCTGCGACCGGTTCACCGGCAAGGTTTTTACGCCACGCGCCCACCGTCATGGCGCCCAGATACGCATCCGAGCGGGTGACGGCGGCAAGGCAGCGTTTCAGCGTCTTCACGGAAATCTCCAGCCCGCGCCGGCGAATGTCATTGACCATTGCCTCCCGGATGTTGACCGCCAGGAGCTGCGGCTGGCCGTCCGTCACCAGGGCTGGCCAGCAACGCTTCAGGAGCGCGAGCGCGTCCGCAAGCGGCATGACCTTCCGGTACACCGGTTCCGGGGCAGGTTTGCGCCTGGCCGCCCGCATGGCCTCCCTCTCCTGGGCCTGTCGCTCAGCCCACTGCCGGGCTTTCTCTGCTTTTCTGGCGGCCTTCTCGTCCGCCTGCGCCTTTTTCGCGCTCTCATCCACCGCCTGCTTCCTGACCTTCCAGGCAGGCGTCGTGTTCACCACCACGGTCTTTTTACGCGTGACCCGGCCCGGAC
Source organism: Citrobacter sp. Cpo142 (assembly GCF_030332425.1). Lineage (NCBI taxonomy): Bacteria > Pseudomonadati > Pseudomonadota > Gammaproteobacteria > Enterobacterales > Enterobacteriaceae > Citrobacter > Citrobacter sp. Cpo142. Next base: position 63,523 of record NZ_JAOWHW010000129.1, on the reverse strand, counting down.
CCGCACCGTCCGGTTCACTGTTGCTTACGGCACGCTGACCTTCTGGCTCCGCTTTGCGGCGCAGCGTCAGCGTGGGGCGCCCCTGCTCTGTCATCCTGCCTCCGGATAAATCTGTTTCACGTATACTCCCCTGACTGACCCTATTCTGACACGGCAGATATCACATCACCATCAGTCCGATGACGGCAAGGTGCACCGCGTAGAACAGCGGGAAAAATTCGCGCGGCCAGAACCTCGGCACGCGGCAACAGGTCCGGCTCAGCACCGTCAGGGTAACGCCGGGTATTACCAGACCCGCGATGGCAAAGGCGGGGCTGTCCGCGGCATTCAGCGCGAGTATCGCCAGTGCCAGACACAGCGCCAGCCCCGTGCGCGTGGTGCGCCGGCCCGTCATACATACGCCGCAGGCCAGCATCAGCATCACTACCCCCGCCAGCCCGTAGCTTCCCGCCGAAAACGGCAGCCAGGCCAGAACCAGCATCAGGGAGAGCGGCCACGTGCGCGGCCCGTGCCGCTGCATCATCGCCAGTGCCTGTCCGCTGACCGCAAAGGCAAACAGAATATTGCCCAGGTCCGGGCGCAGCCCGGCCAGTATCCAGCCGCCCTGCGCCACCCCGGCCCATATCCAGAGCCGGTTCAGGGCGCGCTGCTGAATCTGCGGATGGCGGGCGAGGTTCATGGCCCAGACCAGGCCAAAGAGCGGAAACGCTCCCCGACCGGCAAGACGCAGCCAGTCATTATCCAGTCCGCACAGCATGCTGATGTGGTCGGCCACCATCAGCAGCAGCGCCACGGTTTTGATAAGGTCGGTCTGGCCCGGCGTCCACACAAGCAGACGCTGCAGCCAGCAGTCGGCCACCACCACAAGGGGGAAGAGCGGATGGTTTTCAGCGCGCATATCAGTCGCCTCCCAGGGTCTTTTCACGCTCAAGGTCTCGCACCGTTTCGCGCTCCATCTGCTGCAGGCGGTCCCGCTGCACGCTCTCGCGCACCACCTGAGACACCGCCTCATCCCGGCGGCGTTCTTCCGGCGCATCCGGCAGCGTGAGGGGAGATGCCGGCGTTTCTTTTATCCGATCCATATCCCGCACCACATCCCGGACGGCGACGTCAGCCCCTCCGGCCGGCCTGTCGCCGCTGCGGGCCATCTCGCGGACCGCCTCTTCGGCACGCTTATCCAGCTCCCGCTGCACCTCAGCCTCCCGGGCCTGCTGTGCCAGCACCTCCGGCGGCACCGTTTCTGCGGGCTGCGTACCAGTGGCATCGGGCAGGCCGTCGGCCCAGACCCGACCGCCGGTAATGGCGCCGGGGTTCCACGGTCGCGCCTCGCCTTCGAGCCGCACCACCACGCCGCTCTGCGGATTCTCCCTCGCGAGCCGCACGCCCTCTTCCATATCCCGCGCCAGCAGCGACTCGCCGTTACGGCTGGCCTGCAGACCCGCAAACGCCGCGTCCCCGCTGCCCATCACCCGGCCTTCACCAGCGAGCCCCTTAAGCTGCCCGTCTCCGGACGTCAGGGCGCTCAGCCAGACGCCCGCCTTCCTGCCGTTGCGGTCGAAGGCCGGGAGCGCCACGTGCGGCTGCGGGTATTTACGCCCCGGCGAGATATATTTCGCCATCGAGCCCTCGGGCTGCAGCCCGGCCTGGCGCAGCGCGGCGCGACCGGCAGGCACCTCACCCAGCGCTTTTGCCGTCGCCGTCAGGCGGGCGGCATTCGCGACGGCGCGGTCGCCGCGCGGCTCCAGAATGTCATGCGCCGTACTTTTCGCCTGCGATTTTTCCATCGCGGCCACCCACTTATCCCGGTTGTCGGTATAGACCTGCGCGTGCTGCTTCATGCGGCTCAGCGCCACGTAGGCTGACTCGAAGCTCACCATCCGCTTACGTCCGCCGTCCGTACCCTGCAGGGAGATGGAGAAGGGCTCGCTCGCACCCTGTGAGCCTTCAACGGTGACGGCATAGGCCAGGTAGATGTGCTGCTCTGCCTGCTCGGCTGACGGCGTGAGCGTACGGGTCTGTTTCCCGTCCGACAGCGTGACGCTGTCACCTTTTATCTCACTGACCGACCAGACGCTGTTGGCCACGAAGCCCCGCTCGTTGTCGCTTTTCGAAAAGCGCATCCGGTCGCCTTCCGACACGGTAATGGTGTCCTGACGGTAGAGCGTGACGCCCTCTGTCGCCGCCTGCGCGGGCGACAGGCTGCGGGTGTTGCCCTGCGCATCCTTCAGCATCACCAGGTGCGCCTCCCCGTCCAGCGCCTCAATGCTGTAATAGGTGCTGTCCAGCAGAACCAGGCTGTCGCGGGATGCCTCCCACGTTGCCATGCGCCGCAGCTCCCCGTCGCGGATATTGGCAGGCGTGAGAACCGGCAGCGTGACCTCTTTTTCGCCCACCTCGCCGGCACCCTGACGGGCGTCATGAATCATGGCGTTCACCTGGCGGCGGTCGGCGTTCAGGGCGGTGATAACGATGGTCTGCGCCTGCGCCTCTGACGTGCGCCCCGTGTAGTCCTTCACGATGGCCTCCAGCAGCGTCGCGGGCTGCCCGCCGGGCATCAGGTCGCCGGCCGCCACGGCTTTCGCAATGGCCTCCTCCCGTTCGCGGCTGAACTCCATGACGGAGCTGTCCGGCTGCCAGGCATCCGCCCTGCGCGGCACCTGTGCCGGCACCACGCTCTCAATGGTCGTCAGGGCGCTGCCGATATCGCGGCTAATCAGGCTGTAGACGGCAGGTTTTAGTTCCGGCGTCTGGCGGACGATCTCCTGCATCACCGCCACGTCAATGGCGCTGCGCTTCTGCAGCAGGCGGAAGGGCTGGCCCGGGGCAATGGACTGCAGCTGGTCGGTATCCCCGCTGGAGACCGCGCGCCCCCCGCCCCCGGCAATCAGGCTGTACGCCTTCGCCATGTCGGCGTTACCGACCATTGAGCTTTCATCCACGAGAAACAGCACGTTGCTGAAGTCCGTTCGTTCGCCGCCGCGCAGCTGCTGCTGCGTGTCGTGAATAAAGGCCGCCAGCGTCTGCGTTTCAGGCACGCCCGCATCGCGCATCTCGCTCACCGCCCGGTGGGTGGGGGCCACGCCGATAACGCGCGGCTGCTCCCGTTCCGGCAGCGTGCCGATGGCCGACATGACTGCCCGGAACTGGGTGGTTTTACCCACCCCGGCGTAGCCCTGCACCAGGGTAAAGCGGTCGGGGGATTCAAGTATCATGCGCGTGGCGTTCCGCTGCCCGTCGGTCAGGCCCGCCAGCTGCGCGTCCGGAACCTTATCCATCAGCGGGGTGACGGCCTCCTTTCCCTCAAGGACGTGGCGGATAATGCTTTTTTCAGCGTTGTACGACTGGCGTGAGACCAGCAGCTGCAGGCCGTTTCCCGGCGATACCGGCACCGACAGCAGGTCGCCGCTGCGCACCTGACGGTCCGCTTCCTTTTCGATGGCCTGCAGGCTGAGGCTGTCCTGCTCAAATTCTTTCGCGGCGGCCATCAGTTGCGGCTTCGTGAACGCCAGGCCGTTCCCCTCCAGCACCGGAATGGCCAGATGGATAGCCTGCTGCTCCGGCGTGTGCAGACCGGCCTTCTGGTGCGCCAGGGCATCATCGAGCCTGTCATGCCCCGCCGCATCCTTAATCTGTTCGGACACGACGCTCCAGGCAGACTGACGCGACAGCTTCTCCGTCGTTTTCTGCGCCGTCTGCGCGGAATAGAGCCGCACCGCCCGGCCGCTGAGCGCCAGTTTGTTCAGCGTGGTGTTATCCAGCTCGCGCTGCGACAGCGAGGCAAAAACCGTGGCGCTGTCGCTCACCGAGCGGCCCGGCGACTCCACCCAGCCTTGAACCACCTTCGCGGCGGTAAACGGGCTGTCGCCGGCGGGCAGGACCACGTCCGCCTTACGCCCCGGCAGGCTGACGACGAGCCCCGCCTCCCCGAGCGCCTTAACGGTCACCGTATCGCCTCCCCTGAGCCGCGTCCCCTGCGCCTGACCCAGCACTGCCAGACGGTCGCCTTCGGCCACCTGCAGCGTGCCGGTGCGGTACAGCGACCAGCTGCTGTTGAGTTCAGACAGGCGGGTCACCCGCGTCTCACCCTGGGCGTTGCGCAGCGTCAGGCTGTTGTTGCGGCCCGTCACGCGGTCAATGACAAAGCGTTCCCGGCTGCGCTCTTCGGCATTCCAGCGCTCCATGACCATCCCCTCCCGGTAGTGGTCGCGCACCTGCTGATGGCGGCTGTCGAGCCAGACCGGCTCCAGCGTGGTGATACTGACCTCCCGCTCGCCCAGCACCTTTTCCGCCTTAAGCGCCTCGCGGACTACGCCTGCGAGCACCGCCTGCTCGCGCGGACCGGTGACCTGCGCCACGCTGTGTTCACCTGCGCGGACGCTTCGGGCAAAGTCAGCGGCCAGGCGGTCATACCGCTGCCGCCGGTCAGGCTCGCTGATAACCGAGACCTGCGTCTTCTCACCGCCCTGCCACGCGAGCGTGCTCACTCCCGCTTCCTTCATGACGGTGAGGGCGCTGCCGGTCCCGGTGCGCTGGCCGCTGTCGGCAATCAGCAGCTGGACGTTATGGCGCAGCGCACCGTCGAGCAGCGTGAGCGTTTCTTTCAGGGTCAGCTTCTCCCCCTGGTCCACAATCAGCGTGCTGCCGGGCGTAAAGGCCATGCCCTCCGTCAGCCCCCGCCTGTCGGTGATATGCTCGCCGCTGAGGCGCTCATCCTGCATAAGGGCGCTGCGCGAACGCCTGTCGGCGGCGATAATCTGCACGTCACGCCCCTGTTCGCGCGCCATCATCGTCAGCTCCGCCACGCGCTCACGCTGGCCGGCCGCCCCGCCCTGACCCGAAATGATCGCCACCGGCGGACGGTCCTGGGCCAGGACACTCACGGCATCGCTGTATGACCGGCTGCGGGGCACGCTTTTATCCGGAAAAATGTCGGCCTGCCCCGTCCGCTGTAAATCGCGGGTCATCGCCGACACCGACAGCTCATCCAGCACGTGGATGTTCGAGGTAAACAGCCCCTTCTCTTTATCCAGCGGGATGAGCTGCTCATTTTTTATCGCCGCATCGATGCCGTCACGCGCCATCTCCACCATGCCCGACCGCGCGGGCAGCTGCCCGAGGGTGGTGGCCAGCAGTTCGGAATACGTGAACCGCGCCCGCCGGTCGCTCAGCATCGCGATGGCCTGCCCGACGCTGCTGTTAATATCAATGGCTTCAGGCGTCGTTGCGGGAATATTCCCCTGCACAACCCGCAGGTCTGCCGCCTCACGGTAGGCTTTAATGTCAAACCCCGTCTCTTTCAGGGTATGCATCCACTCGGCCATGCGCTGTTCGGGGTCAACCTTCTGCTTCGACTGGCGGGTATCGAGCGCCGCCACGTCGCGGGACTTCAGGGACGCGTCATCCCCGACCGCCTCGCTGATGGTCCTGCTGCGGCTGGAATACGGCTCCGTCGGTACGCCCTTCAGCTCCCACATGCCGTGTTTGCCGACCGTCTCAGTCTCATAGCCCATCGCCGCGACGTCATCCTTCAGCGCGGCACGATACAGGCGGCCAAAGGCAATCTGGTTGGCGTAGATATTCTCAATAAACCCGGTTTTACCCACTTTGTCGCTGCTGAGCGTTCGCCACTCATCGCCATGCTGAGTGGCATTGGCCACCACCGCGTGGGTGTGCAGCTGCGGCTCCTGGTCGCGGCTGGTATCGTGGTTAAACAGCGCCATCACCAGGTTGCCGGTCAGCTGCGTCTCGCTCCTGCCCTCCGTCATAACCCGCGTGGAGGCCATTGCCTCTATCTGCTTAATGGCGGTCTCCACCGCGCGGTTGTGTGCCTCAATAAGACGCTTGTCGCCTCCCAGCATGGCCATCACGGAGACACTTTTGGGCGCAGAGAAGGTGAAGTCGTAGCCCGGACGGTGTTTGTTCGCCCCGTCCTGAGTCCGGCTGAGGTCGCTGCCGTCCGGCAGGCGTCCCTCCAGAACCTTCGTAAAGACCTTCTGGTCCACCCCGCCGCTGAGCCCCAGCGCTTCAGCCCCTTTTCCGGCCCAGCGCTCGCCCATACTACCGATAACGTAGTAGTTGTCCTTGTCGGTGTAATAATTGCCCGCGCTGCCGGCGGATTTTACCGATCCGATGCTCATCATCAGATGTATCCTCCCGGCTCAAGATCCTTTTCAGGCGCCCGGTGAACGTTGATGTTCACTTCTTCACGACGCTGCCTCTCCTGAGGAGACAGTTCGTCCTGCTCCGCCTGCCACGCCTCCCATGCCGCCATATCCACTACTTCACCGCTTTCACTGATGCCGGGCGGCAGCTGCTCTGCCTCTTCCGCCTTTGTCTTCAGCTCAGGCTCCACACCGCCGGCGCCTGCCGCACCTGCTACGGATGCCGCGTCTGCAGCGCGGGGCGCGGGCGTCAGTTGCTGTGGCTGCTGTGGCTGCTGTGGCTGCTGTGGCTGCTGTGGCTGCTGTGGCTGCTGTGGCTGACCAACATTCTCCGCACCGCCCTCTGGCGCGACAACATCGGCATCCGGTTCAAAGAGCATGGCGATGCTGCGGGATTCATGTTCACGTGCAGCCAGCGCGGCATTCAGGCGTTCCTCCGCTTTCCCGTCGATGGTGCGCGGAATGAATTCCGGTGCCACCTTTGGACGCTGCTGATACTTCAGCGCCATTTTCACGGCAGGATAAGGTCCGGGAAGCGTGACGTAGCAGGAGAGATCCGGCAACGTCTGGACGTCGGAGTAACTCACCAGGGTGACGCGCTCCATGTCCTTGCCGACCGAGGTACCGTCGCGTACCGGGTCCACACCGTAGGAATACTGCTCGGACGCCTTGAGGATTTCTTTTTCACCGATTTCGCCAGCGGCGAACTCGGCGATATTGCGCGACGGCGAGCGGAAGAAGGCACGGGTGTTCAGCACGTCGAACAGCGTTTCCGCCGGCTTCTGCCCGTAAATATCTTCCAGCTGGGCGTAGGACTGAATGCCAATGACGTAGCAGCCGCCAAACTTACGCGCCTCCGGCAGGATCTCAACCAGGTCCGGCAGCTTGTGCAGGGTAGGCAGCTCGTCGGCGAAGATCCACACGCGGCGGTTACGGTTTTCCCCCATCGCCAGCAGCCCGCGAATGGCGATGGACAACCACATGGAGATAACCGGCTTGAGGGAAGCGTGGGTGTCAGCATTGGAGGAGATAAACAGCCAGCCGTTTTTACCATCCTCACGAACGCCGCGCATCCAGTCGCGTATGGTGAATGACTCGCCGTTATTTTCGATGCCCTGCAGGTAGCGGATAGCCTTGACGTAGTTGGTCAGCACGGCGCGGATGGAGATGGCCGTTTTCTCGATTTTCTCTTCCACCAGGTTCGCCGCCGGGGAGTTTTTCAGGTACGAGCGCAGCTTCTCAATCTTGATGGAAAGCAGCGTGTCGACCAGCTTGCTGTAGCTGCGGTCCTTGTCGTTGCGCATCAGATATGCGGCTTCGGCAAAGATGGTACGTCCCGACCCCTGCCAGAAGGGGTCTTCCTTCGTGCCCATAGGAATAAGCGTGTTGGAAACGTTGTCGAAGTCAGGCTGCGTCAGGCACTCCCGCCACAGGTCCCATGCAGCGCAGCGCGCATCCAGCGGGTTAAGGATTTTATCTGTGGCCGGATCATAGTAGCTTTTGACGAACTCACAGGAGCGGTCATACACGATGACCATATCGCCACGCTGGCGGGCGTAGTTCATCAGACGGCGGATAACTTCTGATTTACCGGCCCCGACGGTACCGTGCAGACAGAAGTTCTGGATCTCCGAGTCCTTAATAAGCGGCAGCTCACCGATTTTGATGTCGGATGCGAGACCGTCGCGCCTGAGCATTTTCGCCACCGCTTTCGGGTCGTCAGTCAGCTGGCGCCCTCCCGTTATCTCGTCCTCACTCTGCTGCTTACCCTGATGGCCCAGAATCCAGGTGGTGACAAAGAAGGTAATAACGCACACCACGGCCGCGATGATGGCAGCAAGAATAAAGGCCGTCCAGACCTGGTCGGCGCACCACTGGATATATTTGTCCTGCAGTATTTGCTGCGCGTTGTACTTCAGCTCATGGCCGTAATAACGGATGGTATAGACAGGCTGGGATTTAAAAATATCGCGCATGGGGGCCAGCGTCTGACACCAGTAATAAACCATGCCGTTCACGAACGTCTGCCAGGTCAGTTTAACCGACAGCGTAATCGCGACAATGATGCCGAAGAGAATGACGAGACAGTACACGATGATATTGGCAATTTGACTGAACATACGGATACGCATGCTCGCGATCTGACCGCCCTGGGTCATATCCTTAGCATTAAAACTCATATTAGCCTCATAGAGGTTGGTCTATATGTATAGCGACCATGATTTCAGAAAGCAATTGATTTAATGTCATCCGTTACAAAACACTAGGATGACATCATTTAACTAAAGGCGGGGAGATTATTAATAATGAATGTTATTTTTTAAGTAAATCACACGCTCCTGCATATCCATGTGAGCATGATTTTTTCAAATAGATATCTGCCATTCCAGAACCTGGAAATACACCATCACCTCTCATATAAGCCCCTGCCAAATTAAACTCAGCCTGTCCGTTATTTTTAATGGATGCTTTCTCCCACCAGATCACCGCCTCGTGCATATCCCTATTAACACACTCACCTGTAGAATACAGGTTTCCAATATTCAAATATGCCAACTCAAAATCTTTTTGAGCTGAGGAGTTAAGCAAATCCATTATTTTATCACAACGGGCATCTTTCAATAATCCATTTTTATAAAGCATTGCCAAGTCATTCTGAGCAGATGCATTCCCTGCATCTGCTGCCTTCCCCCACCAATAGCCTGCTTTTTTTATATTTTTATCAACACCTTGCCCATAATAATAGAGCAGACCTAGGTTATTTTGGGCATCTGAATTACCCTGAATCGCCGACTTATTAGTCCAATAAAAAGCTTTTTTATAATCACCAGATACGACCAAATACATTGCACCTAGCTTATATTGAGCTAATGCGTTTCCAGAATTCGCATCTTTTTTTAAGTTAGTGTAGTAGTCGTCGCTAGCCCTTACACTCAAGGTACACGACAGGAAAACAAAAACTCCCAACATCCCATAGAACACTCGCATTGTTTACCTCCATAAAACTAAATATTATATCCATACACAACCATGAAACTGACTATGAAATCCTACAACTCAATCTAACGCTTCCAACCCATTGGATAATTACTTTCCGGATTATAATTAACATTATCAAAGTCCACGGATTCAAAGTCATTATTTATAGAGTGGGCGCCATCTACCTTGTTTTTTTCAAGCCACTCTTTGATGCTTATACACCCGCTAACCTTATATAAATCCATCAATGTACCCACAATGAATACAAAAAAAGTAACAAGAGGAGGAGCCAGTGAACATATAGGCATTATCACATACCAAACTACCCTGTTGTATGTGTAGGGTTCAACACTGCCTTTATTCTTAGATATTTTATAAAACAAATAGATGAACAATCCTTGCCATAAGAGCACAGTTGCACCAATGAATACCACCTCCGTAACTAACCATCCAGCCAGATAACAAGCAATAGACTGAAACAACACTACCATGAATATCTGAAGCAGATTTCTCATCGCACCCTCTCTGGCATCCTGTTACTGCTTATGTTTATCTTGATATTTTTTTGCCTTCTTCATCAGTTCTTCAGGACTGTCAGCCCCCGGCACTCGTTCTTGAGACTCCTTTTCCTTATTATACGTATTCATTTGCGAAGATTGCTCTGAATTATGATGTTTTTGCAGATCAGAATACTGTTTATTTATGCTGCCTTCTTCATCGCGTATTCCTCCTTTAGTATCGGCTATATTCTCTCTCGATGTTGTGAGCATATTATCAACTTGGTCTTTTACATTATTCTGAATTCCGCTGTCCTGTGTACGTTGTTCGATAGTAGCCTGATGAGACTGGTGATCGGCACTAACATCGCTATTTCCACCGCCACCAGAAATGGCCCCCATACCATGGCCAACATTTCCTTTAGCTGCTGAATATGATGCATCAACGCTCGGTTGTACCTGCTCCTGAACAAATCCCCAAGCCAGTTCCCGACGTTTTCCTGCGATTTCTGCTGAGCTGGTATTAGTAAGCAATGTATCTGCATCTTGAGGTGCATGTTTACGGACATACTGGGCAAACTGCTGATTTAGATCCTCGCTCATTTGACCACTCATACTTTCTGTACGAGACGCCATTTCAGCATATTCATGGCTACGAGCCTGACTTGTGGTGTACTGATCATAGCTCTGTTTTGCTGAGTTCAACGATGCCGAAAGTTGATCTGCTCGGGAAGCCGCATTATTGTCCGTATGGCTCCCAGATTCACTGACTTTACGGCTAGTAAAGTAATCACTCGCCTCCTTAAAGTCCTGGGTTGCTTTAGCATCCATATCATGTCGAGCATCATGGCTAGCTCGAGAGCTATTTGTTGCTTGGTGCATATCGTCATCGGAAAAATCAACTCCCGCCTTAACTCCTGCCTGAAACCCTACCCCTCCTCCGGTACCCAGCACATTCAGCCCCATACTTCCTTTAGCATGTGCATCACCATACAATCCGAGTGACGCTCTGGTGCTCCTTGACGCTAACTCTTGAGTGGCCTGTTCATTACTAATATTATGCCCTTTCGCATAGCTTTCTACTGCGCTGCGCATCCTGCTGGCCATCATAGAATCCTGAGCACTCATAGTGCTGTCTGCGCCACTGGTCATTGAATTACTGCTACCACGGTTTGAGCCAAACTGACTAAGCGTATTCCATGCGCTACTCAAACTACTGTTATATCCATGCAATGCACTCTCTGACTGGGTTTGTGCCTCGCGGGCCATTGCCTGCTGTGCGGTTGCAATCTGACGAGTCATGTTGATACTCATAGGAATACGTGACGTAGCACCACTGGAATCTGTCACTACACTACCATCACGCATTTGCGTCGAACTGGCTCCGTTAGCCAACTGTTGGCTCATTTGTCCAAATACTGTTGAGCTATTGGTATTCCAGTTAAAACCACTCACATTTTCTGTCTGCATGTTAGCGTAAGAGTAGTTACCATCAACAGCACCAGAGGCAGCAGTGGCTGCAGGGCTGATAGCGGAAGAGGCCAGATGGCTGTAGAGATTTGAGAACCCCGCCCCCAGTCCCTTCAGCATTCCCCATGCCAGTGGCGGGATAAGCATCGACAGATAGCCTGCCGTGGTAGCGAGGTCTGAGTATTTTATCTGCACCTGTGACAACTCCGAGAGAACCACTGGTGAACCGTTGGCCTTCGCATAGAAGGTCATGCAGCTGTTGAGGATGGCGTAAAGCAGTGGCCAGCTCTGCACCCACATGATAGCCAGCACGTACCCCTTCAGCACATTAAGGGTGACGGCGTTAAACATCCCGCCCAGCACCATCAGGGGGAATATTCCGATGGTCAGACCGACAATCAACGTCTGAGACATAGGTAGTGAGCGTAATGCCACCTGACCGACCGTCGCATGCGCCAGCCGCTGCTTCTCCATCGATGACGTAGTGGCGATATTCAGCAGGCTTGAGGTGTCACCGTTGCGGGCTGCATAGCTCATGATGCCATTTCGCAAAGCGTTCATCGTCACATTCTGACGGACAATCGACGCGGCGCTCTGACCAGCACCATAGAAATAGTTATAGCTGTCCCCGATCATCTGGCTGAACAAAATGTCAGGATTCGGACGTCCGCCAAAAAGCTGACGCACGTAGTAACTCCATGTTTTTCCTCCGGTCTGAGTATCCAGGGCAAGCTTTGGCTTAATTACCGCAGCGGCTTCTTCACAGGTTAAAAACTGATTATTGTTGTTGAATACCCCCCTCAGCGGACTCGGCTTTGAGAAAATCAGCGTATACGGGTCTGCACTGTTCATTAGATCTTCCATGGTATATTTTCCGTTCAGGAAAATATCGCCCATCACGCAGTTCTGCACATAGTCCGTGAATATCGTAGTTATCTCTGGGTTCTGTGATAAAAAGTCCGTACTGCGTGAAACCAGATTCGCCCCAAATATCATGCCGGTTTTGCTGTAGGTGATGCTGTCGGGCTGTGAAAAGACCATTTCATACCCCTGAACAAGGGCATATCCGATTTTGGTGGTCAGCGATGCAGGCAGTGCCAGCCCGACGGGCACGTTATCGACTTTATAGACCTTTGTCTGATTACTGATATCGATTATTTGTACGGAGGTGCGAACACTGACCAGCAGCGACATCAGCACAATGACGCCTGCCCAGCCCAGCATATCCATGATGTTGTGCCGTCGTATCCACGAAATGGCTACAACCAGCACAGAGAAAGCCGTCGCAATACGCCGAATAACAACCCAGTTCTCCGTCGACATGAACGTGACGATGGCATTCAGCGTCTGCGTCAGCCAGTCGCCGCCCGCGATGACATAGATTTCCTGCATCAGCGCGCCCCCCCGAAGTGATAGTTGTTCTGGTAGCGCTGCAGCATGCGTGCCGAGACCTGCTGGCGCATGTAGCTCATCTGGCGGTCAACAACCAAAAGCGCATCCTGCTGTACCTGCACCTGTGCCTGGAAGGAGGCTATCTGCCGCGTGGCTTCGTTGAGGTTATTATTGATGCTGTCGATAACCGCCTGGTCATAGTTTCCCGTTGCCACCATTGCACGGGCCTGCTGGACCAGCTCCTGGATGTACTGGAGAAGAATGTCGTAGCCGATGTAATCGGTTAGCTGATAAACGAGGCTGTTAGAAACCCCCAGCATCTGTGGATCAACCAGGTACTTGAAGACCGGGATGGTAGTACTTGTGATAAATCCCTTCTCTTTCTCGGTTAACTTTAGATCGGCAACGGCTTTATTCTGAATGCTGGAAAGGATGTCTTTTATCTGATTTTTCAGTGCATTTTTCTGGCTGATCGTGACATTAGCATCGGCAACCACCTTCAGACATTTATCGCTGTCATTACAGTGATACACCCGTGCAGTCCCCCCCTCCATCATGGCCCGAATAAGGTCGCGATCGGTCGTTCTTGCCGGAAGCGGGGTTATATTACCCTTCTCATCAAAGACCATTGTTCCGGTCAGGGTCATGATGAACTCCTTAAGCTCTTTATTCCCGTCAAACATGCGGTTCTTTCCGAGCGCATTCCAGATGACATTGATATTCTTCGTTATGCGCTCTTTATCCTTATCACTGGCCTTATCACGGACCTTATCCATGCTTCCCCCCACCGTGCAGCCCTGGCGGGATGCCGCCCAGTCGGCAAACATGTTGCTCTCACCGGCAATGTCCTGGCAGACCTTCTGCTGGGAGACCTGAGTGCGCGGAAACAGACCGCCGACAATCCCCTGCGCCGCCTGGCAGGAGCTGAGGTTCATGCTGTTAATGTCGCTGGCCATCTTCTGCAGGAAGTCTTTAGCGGTCTTGATTTCCGGTACCGTGGTCTGCAGCGCCAGATCGAAGAAGTATCCGGCCGCATTGGACATAATCTGCTTGGCGAAACGCTGCAACTGATCGCTGTTAATAAAGCTGAAGGAGCCCAGATAGGCATCGATGCCGCCGCAGCCGGCGTTGATGTCGGGCAGCGTCATGGAGATAAGCTGGACGGTTTTCACCTGCGTGCGCGCGTAGAGTGAGCCGCCCGTGGCGTAGCCCGCGGCCTGGCCCTGCCAGACCTGTGGCTGGCTGGTGTTGGACGCAAAGCCCAGCTTATTAAAGAAGGTGTTCATGTCACTGTTCACGTCGGCACTCACGCTCGCTGAACACGCAAGAAGGAGGCCACACAGTATGGAGAGAGGTTTACGGACGAACATCGGCACCCTCCCGACTCGCCTGCAGGGCGAGTTTTCCCATTTTTCGTTTTAGTATGAACATTTGCCCTTTCGTATAAAGCGAGTTCAGGATTGCATAAACGCCACCTGCAACGGCAAGCCCGCCGCTCAGCGCGATAAATATCAGTGGAATGGCGTACATCAACACGTTCCACAAATCTTTCAGCTGCAGGTGACCGTCCCTGAGCCAGTCGCCGACGCAGGCATTGAAAACGTATGTCATAAAGACGCGCGACAGCACGCCGGCAATGAGCAAAATGCCCGCCCACTCAGCATAAACGCCGAACCGTGCGTCCTCTTTCCGTGCCCTGAGCGCGATTAACTCTGGCGTCGTAGCTCTCTGAAGCATTCCGGAGGTCATCATGTCGTGTTCCTCTGCATTGTTCTGATCAGCCATTGTTACCCACTCCACGCATCTGAAGGACCGTATCCATGCGGGCCATAAAGCCCTGTTCGTCGGTCGCGCCCTGCAGCAGGGGCAGGGCTTCAAGGGTGTTTACGTTGACGAGAAAGGTGGTTGGCGTGGCCACGGGCAGGTTAGGGAAAAAGGTTTTCATCACCTCCGGCGGCGCGGGCAACGCATCGGGAAAGGACGCATCCCCCTGACCGTCGATGGTGTAGGCCATCACCCCAAACCCCACCCGTGCCGACAGCGACTTCAGGACCGGATCAAACTGGTGGCAGTACGGGCAGTGTCCCTGCATAAACAGCACGACCTTCCAGTCGGCCAGATTGATCTGGCGGCCGTTGCTGAGGCGGTACCAGACCGGCGGCTTCGCCGGAAGTGGCTTAACTTCAGGGTCTTCCGGGGATGTTGGCAGAGATCCCGACGTTCGCGCCCCCTGTGGATGCCATAACGATTTGATCTCGTCCATTGTGGAAGCCTGTGTGGCCAGGCAGAGGGACATGAGCGCCACGGTAAACACGGTATGTCTAAGGTTCATGTCGGCATCCTCCGGCATCACGGGCCTTTTCGGCCTCACGGGCGGCATCAATCCAGCGGTTGATGATGCGGTAGCCCCCCCAGAGCGCCATCGATACGCCGATTATCTGCGCCAGAAGAATGGCCATCTCCGGCTCGCGCCGGACCAGGCGGGAAACAATGTGAAACCATATCCCGAGGCTCAGCACCCATAATCCGGGCACGTCGAACTCAGGCAGGCGAAAACGGAATTTGCGCATGCGAACTCTTCCTGTATTAAAAGTTGGGGGCAAAATCTGTGGAAACGTTGAGGAACTGCTTCGCCAGGTCATCCTGGCTGATAAAGCCATACGAGACGGGTTTGACCGCCCCGCTTTTAGGGTCGGCCAGCATCAGCGCCGGGAAGTAACGAATACCCAGCCGGCTGGCCTGTCCACCGTCCATTCGGGTATCCGGCAGGAGTGGATTCACGATACCGTCCACGGAAACCGGAATGACGCTGAGGTGATACGTTTCGCGGAAGTTTTTAATGACCTGAACCAGCTGGCCGTCGATCGGGTCCTGTCCGCGGTAGAAGAACATCACGCCATAGTGCTGAGCCAGCGTTTCAATGGCGCGGCGCTGGTCGGCAAAGTCCGCCGCCAGCTGGTTGCGCACGGTACCGTTGTAGTGGCTGTGCTGCAGGTTGTAGTCCAGTTCGGGGTGCTCGAGCATGGCTTTTTTGGCGCTCATCGAGAACAGCCCGGCCTGCTGCGTCCAGTAGTTCTGCAGGCGGAAGTAGCGGGTAAAGTTCTCCACGCCCGGATACAGAATGGCCTCGTACATGGCGCGCTTCGTGGCCTGCTGAAGCGTGGCAAGCTTCTCCATGATGTCCGGCGAGGCCTGCTGAGGCTGTGTTGAAGAGGATTTGTCGTCCTCCGGCGTTCTGCGCGTTTCGTTGTACCACTGCCAGCCGGCATCTTTTCCTGTGGCGGTAAAAACGCTGCCAAGAAGCAGCAGCGCTAACGCTGTCTTTCTCTTTTTCACTGGAACCTTCCTTATCCCGAAGCAGGTCGGTTATCGTTTGAAAAGCGGGTTTAACAGCCACGCCAGCAGAACTCCCGCCACGAAAAGCACAACCATCAGCGCCATAAAAAACACATCGATGCGGGTTGTTTCATCAACGATATTCCCGCGCCAGTAAAGCACCGGTGAGGCGACAATCAGGCTGATGATAAGGCGTCCAGTAAATCCTTTAATTTTCATGATGGAGAGTCCTGAGTGAGTGATGAGTGGCTTACTGTTTGTTCTTCAGTTGCGCGGCGATTTCCTCGCGGACGCGCTTCGTCAGGGTGTCGTTATCCGGGATTTTCTTGTTCTTTTGCAGATCGTCGAAAAAGTTTGAGAAGTCGAGTTTGTCGAACTTGATTTGTTGCAACTCAGTCTGGGTGATGCCGCGACAGTCCGGGCTGCTGGCCTTGCCAAAGCCGATGTGAAGCTGACCGTTACGTCCCTGCTGCTGCACAATCTGGGCAAGCTTTGAGTCAAACTGACAGTAGCTGCGCTTCTTCTCGAGACAGACGCCGAGCACTTTTTTTGAACAGAACTCACCGATACTGACCGTGAGCTTATTCTCTTTGGCCTTGCCCAGCGCTTTCTCCTCGCTGCTGCACCTGGCAAGCCCGACGTCCTGGCCCCAGCCGCCGTCCTTACAGCAGCTGCTGAAGCCTGCCGCAAACTTCTTGCAGAACTTCGCGCTGCCGGTAAAGGCGCGTACGTTAACGCTGTTAATGGCTGCCACGTCCTTGCCCGCAGCGGCCAGCGCGGCGAGTGCCGAAACGACAGGTGCAAAATCGTTGTTTTTACCGTTCTGCGCCCGCTCACAGTCACCATCGAGACAGAAGGTGTCGCCGCCACATATCATCACCTGGCCGGAAGTACGTGTTTCACAGGAGTACGTCGCGTATTCATGCAGGCAGCCGCTGCCGTCTTCTGCCGTGAAGGCGCAGGTGCGTGAGGCAAGCGTACAGGCCGGATTGTTCATGTAGGTTTTGCAGGTGCCATTGTCAGCAGCCTGGGTCATATACGTGTCTTTGTACTTCCAGCAAGCCTGCGTGACCGGGTATGACACGCCGTCAACCACCACCGTTTTTGTGCTCCCCGGCTCAATACATTCCGTCTTTTTGAGCGTACCTTCGCTCTTGCTGAACGGGCAGGATTCGTTCCAGACCACGTCTGGTACCCATTTTTTGGCGGGAATTTCAATCTGGAGCGTAACGGTGAAGCTGTAGCGCATATTGCTGTGCTTCCAGATTGAATCTGTAGTGGGATTGTTTCTCCTGGTACGAATGGAAAACACCATCCCTGCGCCTTTCTTCAGCTGCATGCCGCTACTCAGCGCCAGGCTACCGGTATCGTTATCCATGGAAATCAACCCGAAAGGCGTGGTTACTCGCATAAACCAGTTAGGATTACTGAACGCCAGACGTTTATTCCAGGAATAGGTGGCTGTTGCAGCAACAACCTTCCCTGTCACCGGCGCAGTCCATGTTCCTGTGTATCCCGCTTCGGAGGAAGCAAACGAAATATTCTGAGACTGGATAACAATCTGTTTTGTTTCAGATGTATCTTCATAGTGGCCGGTAATGCTGGCCGTGCGCGTACAGGCCTGCTCAACCAGCAGGTCGCGCTCACAGGTATAGTTGGTGAACTCACTGCGGCTGATATTCTGCGCTTCGCACTGCGTCTGCCCCGTTTTGCCGATGATGGTATCAGCGCGGGACTGGACATCCTGGCTGGCCTTAATAAACGGCGCGTCGGGCGAAATGGGCTCCTTCGGGTTGTTAACAAACGAGTCGGTGACGGCTTTTGTAGCCTCATTAGTAGTCCAGCCCGTGGTACCGTCCGCTTTCAGCGCACCATCACCGGTCGCCGTCACACCGCCATAGTACTTTTTCTCACCGGGTGAGGCGGTATAGTTGGGGATAGACGCTGAGGGGTTAAAGTTTTTCAGGCTGCTCTCACCCTGCCCCTGTACCTGACGGGCAAAATCAGCCCCCGCCCTGTACTGCGCGTCAGCATCGGCAAATGCATTCACGCTTGCCATCGTGGTGGCAATGGCCAGCACCGACATCAGTATTGCTCTTTTCATCGGGCATCTCCTTTATTAAGCAGCTGTTGCGCCTCATCCCTGCACTCGCCCTTCCCCACCACCTTTTCCAGCGCCTGCTTCAGATGAAGATTGCCGCGAATCACGTCGTGGCCCGCCTCGCAGTACACCACCAGGGACGGCACGCTGGTGATCCCGTACTCACGAAAGCGGGTCGGGTCGATGGCGACGCCGCTGGCTGAGCCGTCCTGAACAAGCGCCATCACGGCGGTTGCCGTCGTTTTCATGTCGTTGTTGACCATACCCCGCAGGGTGGCGGGAATATCGTAGCGGCGGGCCTCGGTCAGCATGCGCTTAAGCCCCGCCTGCGGGATGGCAAAGGAGACGAAATACAGGGCACCGTGCGTGGGTTTATCCTGCTGGTCCTCGCGCTGGCGCTGTTTCAGCTCCCCGATAAAGCGGGCGTCGTCTGCTGAAAGAGGGTTCTGGCGCACCTGCTGCTCCAGCATCTGGCGCAGCGGCGCGTTGTCCTGCCCCCTCAGCTGCTGGCTGAAAGACTCCTGCTGACGAATAAACTCGCGGTTCGCCTCATCAGCCCCTGACGCCAGCGCAGTGCAACAGTATGCTGACAGCAGCAGCGCCGCCGTCAGACCGGACAGAGTTTTCATGGAAGTTTCCTTTTTCTCAGAGGAAGACGCAGTTGCGCTTGCGCCAGAGAAGATAGCCGTAGTTTTTCTTCGTGTTCGGCGGGTTACGCCCCGTTTCCCAGCGCATGACCGTTCGGCCGAAGGGATGGCACTGCGCCACGTCCGGATACATATTCACCATCTGATAGCGCCAGCGCGTTTTGGGAATAATGGGTGACGGATACTCGAAGCAGACCTTTTTATCCTCCCCGACGCTCTCCATTATCTGACCCTGACGGTGCAGCTTGAACGCCATGCGCTCGCTGACCAGAACGGAAGACTGCAGGGGGCTGGACTCATTGCTCACCCAGCCGTTAAAGGGATACATTGACCCCTGCGATCCGGCACACCAGAACAGCGCGTCAACCGACGTTTTTGCTGCACTGGCCACCGCGTCGGCCGCACATGCGCCCTGCGCGATGGGGTTGGCAAAAATGACCGCCTCCGGATTCAGAATGGAGGTCAGGGCGCTGTCCCCCCATGTCGGGTCGATTTCAGACAGGTATCCGATATCCAGATCGCCGCCCTGCAGACACCCGAGGGAGGTGATGATATTGAGCCAGTACGTCAGCGGATATTTGTACCAGTGCACGTGGTAGAACGCGCCATTGACCTGTTTGTCATCTTTTTTGGCGGCGCCCATCCCCATTTTCCCGAGATTAACGGTGAATCCGCCGAGGTTCACCATGCAGCCCGGAGAACGTGCCACATCGGTCATGGCCATCGGCTCCCAGTACCCTATTGCCAGGCCAACGCGCTGAAATACCGGCGGTGGCATGGGACAAAACTGTATCGGGCTACCGGGATTGGACGTGTCCGGTAAATCCCCGCCCGTGACTTTTGTGCTGCCGAGCGACAGGGGGAACATGCAGCGCCAGCAGATATCAGTGATCGGATTGACGAAGCGCCCTTCGCAGGCGGCGTCCGCCGCTGCCATGTGGCTGTTACCCCACAGAAGCAGCCCGAACAGAGAGACGGTCAGCATTTTCACCGGACACCTCCTGCATCATGCTGCGCCATATCGGGCGGAATGATTTCCACCTGCAGGCGCTTTCCGCTGGGTGCCGCCGTTACCCGCGCCGGCACCTGGCTTATGCCGAACCGGGCGGTCAGCACCCCGTTCTGGTCGAAGAAAATGCGGCTGTCGAGCTTCTCCGACGTCTGCGGAATGTTGCCCTGAACCAGAATGATGCGGGTGATCAGGGTGTCAGGCTTCTGTCGCTGTACCCACGCGAGCTGCTCCGCATCGTCGCCGTTGATAAACAGCAGGGTTTCGTTAAACGGCACCACATCAAGCGGATTAAAGACCTGCCCCGCCTGAGCAAACACGTTGCCCCTGTCGTCGGCAAGCGCCTTGTCCACCCGCACGCTCGGGTCAAACCAGCGCCGCTCGTAGCGCACCGCGCGGGTTATTCCCTCAACGGCAGGCGGGCGCTGGCTGTTGCGCACCACGCGCGCCTTAAACTCCGCCATCTTTTTGTCCATCTCGCCGGACTGCGCCAGCGTCTGCAGCCGGCTTTCGATAACGGTCAGCATATCCGGCTCCGCCACCGGCCAGAGATCGCCCCACGTCCCGAGGTCAGCGGCCGTCACGCTGCCGGTCAGCAGCGTCAGGCCCAGGGCAAGGGCGCGCATCACCCCCCCTCCTTCATCCGGCGGGCCACGTCAGTCTGGATTTCACGCGTGATATCCGGCGCCCCCTGCACCACGGCAGGTGCGACAAGGATGAGGGCACGATGGCGGACCTGCCAGTCCCTGAGGCTGGCCTCCAGTGACGCGTTAAAGCGGTCTGAAAGTGCTTTTGTCTGCGCCTCGTCCAGTGAACGGCGACCGGCGCTGTCAAAGAAGGCATCCACCGTGGATTTCATGTTGAAGGCCACAACCACAGGACGGTTAAGCTGGCAGACCAGCCAGCTGATGCCTGCGCCCGCAGCCAGCGTGCCGGCAATCAGCGCGGCGTTAATGAGTACGTGTTTTTTCATGAGATGGTCTTCCCTTCATGCTCGTGAAGCCAGCGCTCCAGCGCGGCCATTTCCGGCCCGGATTTTTTCCACGCCAGCTCCCAGACGGCTTCGTGAATACTCAGCCCTTCCCGGCGTCGCTGCTGCAGAAACTCAAAGTCCGGACCGTCCGAGGAGTACATTGCCCGGCTGAGCGGATCGACGAACAGGCGGTGCCAGGACGTCAGGTGCTCAACCGACAGCATAAAGCTGCTGAACCAGTTGTCCTTCGCGCTGCCAAAACCTTTAATCATGTCGCGCTGCAGCTGCGAATACTGGTCCGGGTACAGCTGGTTGTACTTGGCGAACTCTTTGGCGGACTGCTTGAGGATAATTTTGTAGGACGAGTTACCCCATGCCGCGCGGGCGGCGCTGGAGGCCGTTTCCGAGTCAAAATCGACGATGTTCTGCGTAATGGTGATGTACGAACCTGTATGGCGGCGGGCGGTACGGTAGCCCTTCTCGATAAACGCCCCGACCTTGTTGTTCTTGAAGTCCAGCAGGCGCCAGCCTTCGTCTATCACGTTGAGCTTCTTCAGGCTGCGCGGCGTGCGGTACATGCGGTTCTCAATGTAGAGAATGAGCGAGAACATCACCGCCACCAGGAGGGACGGCCTGTCCTCCAGTCCGCCGAGCTCAAGCACCACCATCCGGGCTTCGTCCTTCAGGGACGGTTCGTCGGAGTTGAAGTAGCTGCCGTACACCCCGTCGCGGGTGTACTGGGTCAGCAGTACCACCATCTCATCGAGGCGGCTGCGGATGGTTGGCGATCCGCTGTACTCCTCGCTGTCGCGGGCCATCATCAGGTAGTCCACCACGTCGTCAATGCGCGCCTGGTTTTTCTTCGTAAGCCAGGTGGCCTTCACCGCCTTGAGCAGCAGACCTTCGTGCACCTCGTCCAGGTTGCCGTTGGGGCTGGCCATCACGGACAGCTGGTCCCGCAGGCGTTCGGCCATCTCATCGATGGTATCGTCGGTGACGTTAGCGAACGGATTAAACTTCAGCGTCTCGCCGTCGAGGTAGACCCCGCCCATGTTCTCGCACAGGGACTTGTAGCCGTCGCCCATGTCGAACACCACGGCGAAGCCGCCGGAGTCGATAACGCTGCGTATCAGGGGCTGGATAAGCCCGGTTTTCCCTGCGCCGGAGGTGCCACACACCGCCATATTGAAGTTGGTGTTACCCATGCCGCGGCTGAACAGGTCGATAAACGCCAGCTGGTTGCGGTAGGTCGGTGCCAGCAGGCCGGAAGTGGCCAGCGGGCTGTCCGCCACCACCGGCATCAGATTGGCGACATTAAAGCTTTCGGCGCGCTGCAGCACGCCGGACTCGCGCAGCTGCTTAAAGAGGCCGCCGCCCGCCATAAACGGCAGATTCACGAGAAAATTGCGCATATGGTTAAAGCGCGGGGAAATCAGCTCGAAGCCATTTTTACGGAAGCTGTTCAGTACGTCCTGCTCGACCTTCAGCGCAGTTTCCTGGTCATCGCGGCAGAAGAGGGTCACGTTCAGAAAATAGCTCACCAGCGAGGACTGCCCGGACGACAGGCGCTGGCGCAGATCGCCCCACTCTTTTGCCTCCTGCGCCACGCCCGGGAAGAACTTGGCGTAGCTGGTCTTGGACTTCTTCTCAAGATCCATGAACTTCAGGTTGGCCTCGTTCTGCGCCTTTACCTGGTCTTCCACGCTAAGGACCAGCGTCAGGATAAACGGGCACGAAACGGACAGTTCCGGGTTGAGAAGGTTGCTGTAGTTGTCGGCCATATTCCAGAGGAAGGCCAGCTCCGGATTTTTGGTCAGCTGGAAGTTCATGATGCGCGCGGTGCTGTTGCGACCGTTACCGCGCAGCCCCAGCGTCATGTAGTCGGCCTTCACCTTCAGGTCAAAGGTATCGTCCACGCACTGGTAGTTCAGATCCTTGAGCGGGTCCAGTTCCCGTTCGGTGGGATACAGCGCATCCGGGTTGTGGTTAATCATTTCGCCCGCAATGCGGATAAAGGCATCCGCATCCACGCTGCGGGTGGCTATCTGCGCCCCCTGCAGCGAGGCGCGGATGATTTTGACCTGGTTTTCCATCTCCATCACGCTGGCCTTACTTCCGCGCTTACGGGGGACGCAGCAGGAGATGTACACCCGGTAGTTACGCAGGGTCAGCGGCAGGTTGAGGTGATCGGGCAGCGGGAACCCTTCTTCTGCGGCCCTGAGATAGTAGGCGCGGGTGATGGCGTTGAACGTATCAGCCTTTTCCCCCGTCCATGAGAGCTCGCGCAGGCCATACTCGATATCCTGACCCACCAGATGGCTGGACACCAGGTGAACGGCCACCGGCACCTCGCGGGGCAGCTTGGTGCGCATCAGGTTTTCCAGCGACGAAACGATAGTTTCGTTGGCGCCGTTGATGGGCTGCGCCTCGAGCATAAAGCCCATCGTCTTTTCGTTCATGAAGAGGCCGGTTTCCGCATCGTAGTCGCGGTACGGCAGCACGCGGCTAAACTGCGGGAAGCGCATCTGCCCGAGGACATCGTTCGCCTCAGAGGACGCATCGGGCATCTTCAGGGCCGTCAGCAGCGAGTTGACCGTGCGGGTGACGGAGTCCAGCGGATTACTCATGATCCCCCTCCTTTTTATTGTCGGCCGTTTTGACCGCTTCCGTCGCAGGGGCCGGGCGGCTGGCGGGGATACCGTAGCGAAAACGCACTGAGCGCATCTGACCGTACAGGCAGAAATACGGACGGCATCCCATAAGCAGCGCCGCCCCTGAAAACACAATGGCCATCACAATCCACAGCAACTTAAACGCACTCAGCGCCCCGTCAACATGACCGGCATATCCTTTAGCATCGGTGACGACGCTGCCCCGGTCATGGCAGACGGCAGAGGGAGCGTCATGCAGCGTGAGGCCGGAGGACTTGTTCTGCGGAGCAGGCGGTATAAAGGGTTGTAAAGGTTCATCACGGCAGACCGCAATACGAAACTCGCCACTGCTGACGTTATGCGTGACGGCCATAATTTCCTGCGCCATCGCCTCTCCGGGCGTGGTGTTATCCATCCACAAAAGCATGGCAACCAGCAGCATCAGCGTGGCGGCAGGCCAGATAATCAGATAGTGAAAAGCCCAGGCAAGCCATCTAAGGCAATACAGCAGGACGGACAGAAGCTTAAGCATCATTCCCTTTACCTCCGGGATTCAGCGGAAACCAGACGCTGCAGTTGTGTCTGATAGCCTCCGCCAGCCTCTCCCCGTCCTCTCCGCTGTACAGCGCTTTAATCCGGCTGACGTCAGACTTCGCCAGGAAAACCCTCATCTGCTGTTTTGTTACGCTCATACCTGAGCCTGCTTTACCCAGGAACAGACAGTGCCCACGCTGCCGTTGCATTATGTGTTGAGAAATCCCAGCCTTCCCGTCAAGGGCGGGAGCGCTCTGCTGAGACGCTGAAAGCCAGAAGTCGCGCTCTGCGGCATTAACACAGATGACACGCATCCCCATCGCCTCGCAGCAGGCCGCTATATCGTTAAGGTGGCGGGTCTTACCCGGACCGCTGTTACTGTTGGTTGTCATGATGTTCGTCTCCTGGTTTTTTGCCATCGTTCTGAATGTCTTTGCGCAATTCACACCAGTCGCGGAGTTGTCGTTCTGATAAAAAGGTCCGCATAACCTCAACGCTGATGGCTGTCTTACCGCTACCGGTTTTCCCCACGACCATCACATTGGTTTTTCTTCTTCCCATCGGTCACCTCAGATACTGTTTTTCTCGTATTTCCAGAACCCGCTGGCATTCCGTACAGGTACGTACGCCCGGGATGGCCTGCTGCCGCCTGAGGGGGATGCGATTGCCACAGCATTCGCACCGGTTGCGGCTTTTGCCCTGCAGGCAGGATCGCTGCCTCGCGGCCTGTATATGAAGCTGGTTCAGCAATTCGTCCTGCTCCTGCAGGAGATCGAGTTCGTCTGCCATCAACGCTCCCTGCTCACACTGTCCGGACACGCTACCGCCCATCCCTTTTTACGTTTCAGGGCACGCGTGATAACGACAGATTGTTAAAATGGGTGCCACACGCGGTGGCGGTTCAGGTTTCAGTTAACGCGTGGGGTTCCCCACGCTGAGGGTTTCACAACAAAAAACACCCGCGTCGGCTGGTGATAAACGTCCTGCGTATCGATATAGGGCGCGATCCACAGCCCGGCCGCCTTTTCACCGACGCGAAGCGGCCTCGGGTCCACGATGGACTCGCGCCCTGGCGGCGACACAGTAACCGGCGTGACCGTGGAGAGCGGCGCCCGTGAGGCTGAGTGCGGCTGCGGGCGGGGGAGAGTCGGTATACCCGTCAGAGGTGCATTCCTGGATGCGATGGCATGCACCGGTTCAGCCGGCAGCGTCAGGGGCTGCACGGACCGGGTCCGGAAATTACCCTCAGCCAGGCGCGGCAGCGATGTCGCACCCGGCTTTACCGCGCTGGCCTCCTCCAGTCGTTTGGCTTTCTCATTGGCCTGCTCGATGGTCATGCAGGTATCGGATGTCGTCGCGTTACACTCAAAATCGCTCGTTGTACCGGCACATCCCGACAGCGTCAGGAGACTGGCCAGTGTGAGCGCAACAGGCACTGTCTTGTTCATTTGCGGTTCCTTTACGTGGGGTTATTGTGAGTCGGCCTTCGGCATAAACTGGCTCTGGTTAAGCCTGCCCAGCTGGTTGAGCATCTGGTCGGTACTGAACCCGTTCATGCCGCCCTGCGGGACTGACGGCGGCGGAACCGGGCTGCGGTCGTCGCCCTCCGCTTTGCTTCTGTCATTCTCGTGCGCCAGCTCTTCAATGGTTTTCAGCTGAAAACCGTCCTGAAAGACAACGGTCACTTCGTTACCCGCCCCAATAGGAATGACGGGGTGGTACTGCTCTGCGCGTTTGATGTAGTAGTCGCTGAGGGTCTGGGCGGCTTTGGAGGCGCCTCCGCCAATCCCCATCTTCATCACGTCACCCGCGCCGAGTGATGCCGTGGCGCCGAGGCCGACCGAAGGCTGGGACGCGGTCTGCACGCCCTGACCGATGCCGTCAACAAATCCCGCGCCCCATGCCCAGCCGAGGATTTTGCCGTTTCGCATCACCACCTCGCCCTTGATGCCGTTTTTTCCCCGGAAGCTCACGTGCCCGGCAATGGGCTGGTCGATGGTGACGCCGTGCTTCAGGCAGCTGATGTTGCGGGTGCGTACGATGGCGCGTTCGCTGGACACGTCGCCCCAGGCTTCAAGCCCGATGAAGCAGCCGGTCAGGTCGTAGCTTTTGCTGTTGGGCATTTCCACCCTGCCCGTAATGCGCAGCTGCATCGGCACCGTGGACTCGTTACCGGTTACGGAGGCGTTGGCGTCAGCCCCCTCAATCAGCATCGATTTGGCGAAGCTGCCCGACGGGATGTACGGCAGGGACGGACCTTTACTCTCGTCGCTGTGGGCAAAAGACTGCCGGCGCAGCTGGTTGGGTACGGGGATGGGCTGGTACTGCACCTGCGCCGGCGGCGTGACGCCGTTACCAGGATAGAACGCGGTCGGCGGCGGGACGGCCCCCGTCTGCGGCGGGAAACCGGTCGGCTGCGGCTCACCTTCAGGCCCCGGCGCAGGCACTGGCGGCTGCGGGGCCGGCTCACCCGATGCGGTGACGGGTTTCGCCCCCAGCGCGCTGACCTGAGCGGAAAGCGCCGCATTATCCTGACTGAGTTTGTCAATCTGGTGCTGATAGCCTGCCTGCCCCTTGCTGAGCAGCTCAAGCTCGCGGCGCATTTCGGCATACTGCTTCTGCATCTCGGAGGCCGTAGCCTGCATCTCGGTCGTGGCATGCTGCTGCACCTTCTGGTCAAAGGTGCTGTCCACCACGCCGGTCATATCGGGCGCAGGCTCGCCGGCGGCTGCCGCATCGCTGCTGCCCTCGTAGCGTGCATCCGCCAGATACCAGCCGCCGCCGCCCACCACGCCCACGGTCGCCAGCACGATACCCAGCCAGATAAACTGCTTGCGCTTCACCACTGAATTAATGCTGGCCATCAGCCGCACCTCCGCTGCTGATAATGAAGACCTGCAGGGCGCCGCCCGCCATCAGCTGACGCGAGGCTTCACCAAACAGCACGCCGCGAATGCCGCTCTGCCAGAAGTCGCTTTCCGCGATGTTGCGGGCCATCCCGGTATTGTTGGTGACGCGATAGCGCACCACCTTAAGGTGATTACCCACCCAGACGCGCTCGGGGACTGCAGAAAGTCCGGCGGGAGCGTTGAGGGCTTCATGCGTAACGGGGATAGCCTGCCAGCCGGACGGAAGCTGCCCGCCCAGCAGATGCTGGCTCAGGGAAACCAGCGTGGCCTCGTAGGGGGAAGACTCTTCCCAGGTGCGCGCCGCTTCACCCGTACCGGACAGCTCGCTGACCAGCCGGATGGTTCGCCCCGCGCCCGCACGTGGCACGGCCTGTACCGAGAAGTTGAGGCCGCGTTCGGTTTCCAGAATGAACGTGAAAGGCTTTTTGTTGAGGGTGCTGACAATCACACCACCGCTTGCCGTCTGTTCCTGACGCGTCAGCTCACCGTCGAGGCTGGTCAGGGCCGTCACGCGGTCACCTGCGACTGTAAAAAGGTTCGGGTCGGTATTGCTGACCGCGATGCTGGCCTGTCCGCCGTTCGTCAACGGGACAATCGTGGCAGAAAGCGCAGCGGGTGCGGCGACCGTCTGACCGGAAGCGAGCATCAGCAACGCCAGCAGCGCACGGCGACTATTTTTGTTCATCGATGATTTCTCCGAAGTGACTGAGCCAGCTGATGCCGTCCTCGCGCTCGAACTTGAGAACGTACTGTTTCAGCTCGGGATACGGTTTCGAGTCGCCTATCCAGGTCTTCAACTGGCCGCGTACGTCCACGCGGCTGCTTGCCGGGTAAACCTTCACGCTGGTCATATAGAAAGACGAGTTAACGTTGTTGTCCTTAATGCGCTTCGCATCCTCAGCAAGCCGGATTTTCAGCTCGTTCTGCGCTGCGGGTTTGACATAGGACAGCAGCTGCTCATGAGAGGCATCAACGGTTTCCGGGGTAACATTGAGGCGAAGGGCGATAAGCGACAGGGCCATCTGTTGCAGGTAGGAGGCATCTGCCTGGTTCTGCGACACGGCAAACGGCGCGTTGAAAAGCATTGGCGTGACGATAGACTTCTGCTCATTCTGAAGGCGGTAGTTGTTGACGGCCTGAATAACATTGGTGGTGATGCTTCCCAGAATAACCACCCCCATGGCAATAAAGCCGATGGCAATAACCCGCTGTGTACTTAATCGTGCTCCGTGTTCCATCTGATTATTCCTGTCTATTTAATCCACTGGCGGTAGCATGAGTCGGGTACATCATGAAAAATCCCCCTCAGCAGTGAGGTCGGCATATACCAGTAGACCAGGTCCCGTAGCCATGAACTGCCCCGCCCTTTTTTGAGCTTTTTAATTCCGAGATAGGCCAGTACGGCAGCGATAATTCCGGGGATATAATGCTGGGTCCAGAATCCCCACCCCAGGCAGACAATCGCCGGAATAAGCTCATCCACAGGAAGGCCAAACCAGCGGCTCTGATTCGTCAGGGTTTCGGGAAAGCGATATTTTTTGAGAGATTCATCTGCCATATATGTTCCGTCTCCGGTACAGCTGGCAGTATGGAAATACCTGCCAGCCGGATTACAGGCAAAGCCCTCCCGTGAATGCTCGTGAAGGGCATTCAGAATTAAACCGGAATTTAATAGTCGGAAGTGGCTCTGAACGGCTGTCGCTGGATATCAGTATCCTGCGACAGACATACCTACCGTGACGAATACGGACAGGATCGCAAAGCCCGCCAGGAACTTGAGGTTCTTGGTCGTCATATACATCACGGCGCCCACCAGAACTTCGGCAAGAATAACCCACTTAACCACGCTGGAGTCTTTACCAAATGTTCCTTTAACGGTTGCATCGCCGCTGGACATCAGATCTTTACCCGCAGTCGAGGCAAGAACCGTATCAGGGAAAAACGCAGCAAGGGCTGCGACAGGCAGGGCAAACTTCAGCGCTTTGAGTAACGGGACTTTGCTGAATTTTTTCTTTGCAGGGGTCGCGGGTACAGCGTTAATAACAGACACATCAGTCATATTCATTAATCCTTTAATTACACCGGATAGATTTGTTGAAATAAAAATCCTAAGAAACTAATTTTGTGACTTGGGTTCAAGATTGTTTGGGATCACCTCCGCCATTTCAGAGTTATAGAAATCAGGGAATTTTTCCAGGTGGTCACGTAACCGAATCAGCGCTTCAGCTGATTTAGAACGACCACTTCTGTCCTTCGCCTTCAAAATAAGAAGATCGGTTTGTGGGTCAAGGTAGATCGACATAGTTACCGTTGGGCCACGAAGCCTGTGACGTCTAATCATGTTTTCCCTCTCAACATATTCCTGCGTCAGGATAGTGACACATTGAATACAATTTATTCAATACGCGAAAAATTCCACTATATTTTTTACATAAATTTAACATTCAAAACCTTAAGAACAACCATTCTCACCTTTCTGTATACGTCCATTCTCATGCAGTAGAATCTGAAGTCATCGTAATCAATAAAATATTTCGCAAGCTCACTCTTCACACTAGAAAGTCTGCTTGAAATTGCTTTTTCAGAGACACCTAAATATTGCGCCATCGTATGAAGTTGAAAACCAAGAATTGAAAAACATAACGTAATCATCTTTTTATTCGTCAACCCTGATATAAAAATATCAAAATCAAACTCATCATTTTTTATCCTATTCGAGGTATTGAATAAAGCTTGATAATCCGGGAAGTAATTAATAAACCATAAAGCATATAATTCTTTATTTACCATACGAATTTCAACACGTAACTGATAAAACTCACCATTCAAATTAAAAGTTCTACAAATAGCTGTATCAGGCCCCATAACAAAGGCCTCCAACTCAATTGTCGACAAATCAAGCTCAACTTCATCAGGATCAAAACTGACACCTGAAAAACACTTTGATAATGGGTGAAAGAAATCTAAATATGCATCATTTTTATATATGGGGTTTCTGGATTGATTCCGAATGCAAAAAGGCAAAGGTGAGTACTTATAGAGCGCATCAAAACGCTTCACAATATCATCTAATGATTGACTTGATTGGGAGAGATCTCTAGGATCGCGCGGGTGCATTGAAGCCTCCTCTGAAGGTTTCTGTGTATAGTCGGTACACCCGGGGGTCTAGCCCGGTGTACCGGCGACCCGCCAAACTGAATGGCGAGCATCAAATTTTACTTATGTCTGCATAAAATATATCAATTACTGACGCCAAAGTCACTCAAAAACAGCAGATCTAAATCCTATTTATCAAACATTTTCAGCTAATTATCTTGAGACTCTTCCTCCTGGGGGAAGAATTTTTCAACAATCTGTTGCACATCTTCACGTATACACGTAACCATATCCCTGAAATCAAATTTTTCATTTCCTGCGAGATGCGGACTCAGCGACTCCATCGCCAGGAGCTTGCTGACTATAAATTGAGTTTTCATTACATTTTCAAGAATAGTTTTATTATAGAGCGCCTGATTAAAGGAAGACTCTTTTCTTTCCATTTGCGCTTCATAGACCCGAAGACCAAGTTCGACCAGCATTGATGCAATGCTCGAAAAACTTACATCTTTATCTCTCGCTCCTTCAGCGCGACGTTTTTCAGCGATTACTCTTATTTTCTCTGACACTTCATCGCTTACATAGACCTGAACTCTGGCCATAATTTTCTCCTTATTTATAGTTCCAAAACTTCTGTACCTCAGAATATTTTGAAAAGCTAAAAATGCACGACTCGGCACAAACTCCCTGCCAGAAAACAGACGACTTGCATGCCGACACACACTGTAAAAATTCACGACTCGAATATAGACTCGCCGTAGTCATAACTCAATGGATTTATTAAAAATAGTCACAAATGACTCTGAGTAGAGTTTTTACCGAGTCGAATAGAACTCGCTACCGAGTCGTTTACACACATTAAAATAAATTATTTCACATTACTTTTTCACTAACTGCATGATTTGAATACCCAATCAGAAAAACTTTAATTTTGCGTGGGGTGTGGAGCTTTTGGTGGTGAGGAGTGCATATTAGTTGAGTCTGGGCATGGGATGGGTTAACGTATTTCCGGCATGGTGCCCGGAGGGAAGAAATGAAACGGATTGCTCTTACGTTTTTAATGTTGGCTTTTTCTGGAATGTTGAACGCTGCTGATTGTTTTGATCTGGCAGGAAGGGATTATCATATAGATCCGGATCTGCTTCGGGCAATCTCCTGGAATGAATCGAACTTCCGCACATACGTAAAAGGCTACAATCCTGTTTCGGGTTTTGGCTCCGGACTTATGCAGGTGGACTCCCAGCACTTTAACGAACTGGCTCGTTATGGAATAAAACCGGAGCATCTTCTTTCCGATCCGTGTATGAATATCTACACCGGGGCTTACTATCTTGCAATTGCATTCAAAAAGTGGGGAGTCAGCTGGCAGGCCGTGGGCGCTTATAATGCAGGTTTCAGGAAAACAGAAGAACAGGCGCAGAGAAGATATGTCTATGCCAGAAAAATTGAGGCAACATATCGGGCTATAAAGAATAATAAAAATGCAGCGCAGACTCTTGCAAAACAGTAAAAAGACCTCAACAGGAGGTCTTTTTATTCATCCAGTATTTATGTCGTCAATCAATAGCCCGATAAATTAAATCTGCTTCAGGGTGTTTTATGATACTGATGTAGTCTTTCAGTGCATCCTGACGAGCGACGAGGTGTTTACAGACTTTCGAATATTCAGGCCCCATATCTGCAACCTGCCAGGACAACCAGTTCATGATCATCAGGGTCGCAATAATTCCGGCAGCATCGGCACTGACCTCTGCTTCAAAGTAATTACCGGGAATAACCATGTTATAGCGCTGTTCACCTTCCGGTGCGATATATCCGGTTTGCGTCGTGGTGAATCTGACACAGTTCGGAGCAATGTTTCCTCCGGTGCCCTGCGGAATAATCCAGTAATTCCAGAAACCGCCATCATAATCTGAATGCTGACGTAACCAGCTGGCAATCATGTTATCAGCAGAAGGCGTAAAAAAGAGCGCAGGAATAAAATCCAGACGTTCATCACCATCTGTAACAGAGTAGCGCTGGCGTTCATCGATCTTAAATTGTTCGGCTGATTCACGAGTGGCGGTTTTGACGTTTAATGTGTGCATTCTGGTTTTCTCCTCATTGGGTTATTACATCGTTCGACTTCATCACTGAGCGGCGAAGGGCAATGAGCAGCTGACAGTAAGGAAATAAAGGGGCGCGCAGCGTTTATATACCCCTTTATTTCCTTACTGGCTGATGCTAAAAGCAGCCCTCCGCGAACTGATGAAATCGGGCGATAGTCACACCAGGAGAATGCACACATCCCGTAACGGAAAATCGGCGTAAGACGAATTACCGTTACGGGCTTCAGAGTGGGGGTAATTTATTACCGCCACGGTGAAAGCGGCGCATCCATTCGGGATGCAGCAAGCGTGAATTTGAATTTACGTCAGGATGGACGCCCGAAGGGCGGAGACGGTTTACCGGCTCCGTTCACGACAGCCGTGTCCCTTCAGGGACGACGCCCGGAAAAGAAAGGATAATATCCATATCCGCGGCAGAATAATAAAGACCATCGCCAGCAGGAGAATGAGGAATATTAACCACCTGACCAAAAGACAGGAGCTTCAGACTACCACGCGCCGGAATAATGCAGGCAGCGCGTCAGCGCAGCCTGCTTATTCTGCGCCGCAGGCGCGCGGCCTTTGATGCCACGAAAGGCAGGACACTCCCCTGCCCTTCTGGATAGCTATGCAGCGTCATTTATACAGCGCAAAAAGTCGCGCATGGCACTGATACGGCGCTGATCGTCCAGCCGCTTACCAAAGTTGTTGATGTAGTACACAGGCGTATACCGCACCCTGTTTAACTTCATCGTCAGCGTATTGCCCGTGACCACCTCGGCAGGAATACCCAGCAGGGAAAGCTGAATAAACGCCATATCGGCCGCAACAGAATCAATATCGATGCAGCTTCCGAACATATGTTCAGACGGGTTATAGCCCGCCTCCAGCAGATATTCCGCATACGCCACAATCATTCCCGCCGCACCGCTTGCCGGATCGCTGACGGTAACGAATCCCTCACGGCGTATCGTTTCGTCGACGTCCGGCATCAGCAGCCTCGCCAGCAGTGACTGGACGTGATACGGCGTGAAATACTGTCCGTTGCGGTCGTCGCCAAGCTCAAGCTCCATGAAGATCGCGCCGAGGAAGTCGTGGAATTTGGCCTCCAGTGCGCAGACCATCAGGCAGAAAAGCGTATGCAGGTTGCTGATATCACTCTCGCTGTACTTCGCGCAGATTTTGCGGCTCTGCTCAATATTCTCTGGCGTTCTTATCCGCGCCATATCCAGCTCGCTGGCGGCCAGCGTGATAAAGTCGCTGAACACCTCCCAGCGGCGCAGGCTGCGGGCGGTATCCCTGAACACGCTGATAAACTGGCGGCGGGCCTGGTCGATTGTCATCATCCGGTGCAGTATCGGCTGCGCATTCACGGTGGGCAATACGGGTTTAGCGGGTGTTAAGGGTGCGGCTTCTCTCGCCTGATCAAAGAAGCTGGCAAAACTGAGTTGAGACATATTTCCTCCTTAAATGCCGCCCCGTAAGGAGCGGCTCAGTTATCAGTTAAATGCCCGCTTCAGTTCGAGCGTGCGTAACACCTGCCCCCACTCACTCCCGCGCATGGCAGGAATACGAACGGCGCGCCCCTTCTTCCGGCAGTGCGCTATGTGACGGCCCAGCGCCCGCATTTCGGCGCTGATGTCGTCACGGTCGATATCACTGCGTTTAATACGCACCTGTTTTTTTACGGGTGCGTTTTCCGCCTCAAGCATCTGGACATACAGGGCGGTCGGTGTAACAATCGAAACTTCACTGAATTGCATTGGTTTGTTCCTTTTGGTGAAGGCCGGATTAATCGTTGCAAGCGGGTAAATCCGGCGGGATATGGCAGACGAAAGTCTGCCTTTTTCATTTCTGGCGCTGCACTCCCTCCTTAACGCGTGCCAGAATCTCCGCGTGGTCAAGGTTGCTGTAGTCGCACATCCGGTAATAACGGATACCGATCCGCGCGTAGATTTCGGTCACATTGCCGCAGACCATTTCCGCCAGCATGAAGGTTTCACACTCGCCGTTCTGACTGCTGCGCCAGTTCATCGGGTACATCAGCCCCAGCGCATCATGGAAGGCGTGTACGTCGATTTCGACGGACGCGGTCAGATATGACTTTTCGCGGCTCAGCCAGTACGCGCGTTCGGCCTCACTGGTCGCATAAATACCCGCTTCAGCGCAGGATTCGGTCAGATTTAAGTGCATGGTTTATCTCCTTCTGGTTAATGGCGTTGATATTTCGCCGTGGTGGTTATTCGTCGAACGTGATGCCGGAAAAATGCGCCATCAGGTGCAGCATGTCGGCAATCTCGTCGACTTTCTGCTGAATGGCTGGCGTGGCTTTCAGGATGCGCGTGACAGCGGTTCTGAGTTCGCCCATATAGCGGTTTGCAGACTCGCCCAGCGCCGTTTTGTCCGTATTGCTCTGGTACTTCATCAGGGCTTTACTGACGTGGTTTTGCAGGGTATCAAGTTCGCTGAGCGCGCTTTTCTCCCATGCGTCAAAGCTGAACGTACTGTTCGTGTTGCTGTTGCTCATAATGTTTCTCCGGTGTGACTGGCGGCATCCCCTGCCGCCAGCCGGTTAAGTAATCAGTAATCCGCCGCCAGCTCGATCATCAGGTCAGCACATTCACCATCGGCACGTTCTTCTTCCGCAGTCGTCAGCATGTAACCCCGTTTCGCTGCCG
Source organism: Citrobacter sp. Cpo142 (assembly GCF_030332425.1). Classification (NCBI taxonomy): domain Bacteria; kingdom Pseudomonadati; phylum Pseudomonadota; class Gammaproteobacteria; order Enterobacterales; family Enterobacteriaceae; genus Citrobacter; species Citrobacter sp. Cpo142. Next base: position 29,003 of record NZ_JAOWHW010000129.1, on the reverse strand, counting down.
CCCCCATAAACGCCGGACGGTCTTTCAGTGGCAGTTCTGCCAGGTAATGCATAGCCATACCCAGCAGACGGGACTCATAAATCTCGTAGTGCAGGCCACATCCCCGGTTAGCCTGTATTTCCATACGGGCCAGCACCACGTCCGCGCGAATAACATCGAACGGGTTACGGGAATGGATATTGCGCACAAAGCCATCAGTACGCAGGGACGAGGTTTTCACCCATCTTTCGGAAGATTCTTTGGTGGCGGTTTTGACGTTGACGTTCTGTGTGTTCATCCTGCTTTTCCTCCTGTCTGGTGGTTTATCCATCTCTCGGTGAGTTCCCTGGCGGCAAAGGGCAAAGGAGCAACGGCGGGGCGGCAGGAGAAGGGCGGAGACTAAAGTTTTTGCGGTCCCTCGCAAAAAGTTTTGGCGGAGTGCATTTCACCCTTCGGATGACGACACGACGGTGCTACGACAAGCCCTCCGCCCGGGGACTTAACGGGAGAGGGCTCGCCAGAGGTACGGGGAGAGGATGAACACACCCGACACGGCGGAACGACGTGGCGTCACCTGAGTGCCGGCGGCTTTATCGCCGGCATGGTGAAAGCGGCGTGACCGGAACGGTCACTGCGAGCCGGTGTTGACGTTGCGACAGTGGGATGGAAGCCCGTCAGGGCGGAGACGGTTTACCGGCTCCGTTTACGACAGCCCCGGTTCCCGTCAGGGAGGTCGCCCGCAGTCATGGCCAGTGACCCCGTCAGACAGCAGGCAAATTTGAAAAGATGATACAGACAACTGCCACCATAATTCGCAGCGTTCGTTCTTCAGAGGTGATTCACAGCAGGAAATTACAAAGCGTGAGGACCATATAAAAGAGCAGTTATACCGCAGGCATAACCGCTCTTTTTACTTTCCTGCCCTCACGCTGGCGTATAGTTTGTTACCTTCGCCTCCAGTACACCCAGCCACTGACCAGAAGCAGAACACCGCTCAGCACCGCCAATTTCATCGGGGTTATGATCTCCCCAGAATTCCAGCTTGTATCCGATACCCCCAGATAAAAAACGCCAGACCTGAAGCCACAATTCCCCACTTAAGGAGAAACAAGAGCACGTTGTCCAGCATACCTGGCGGATCGCGCCAGGTGATAACCAGCGCAATCAGGGCACAGATTGCCACCCCGGCATAGTACGCCGTGCTTCCGAACATCTCCGGCGCCGCGTAATGTATGACCAGCGTAAACAGGCCATTTAACAGCGCGACCAGTATCCAGTATCTCATCTCTAAATTATCCCTTTTAAGCACCCTGCCGACCGTATTCTGGCAGGATATGATATCAGACTCAGTGAGGCGACTTTCCCCGAAAATAATCCGGTCGCACCGTCAGTTCCCGCTCAATGAGTTCATCTGCAAACAGGGGCGCGATCCTGTTAACACGACGCGCCAGATTCCGTCGCCGCGTGGCCGCCTTTCGCTCATCGCTCCAGCGCCTGATCGGCCGTTCATACAGAAAATCAACGCAGACAGCATATCCGGCTCCTGCCACCCACAGTGACATCACGGACTCAGGGGCTGGCTTCCCGGCCTCCACCACTTCTGACGCCAGTTCAGGTTCACCGGGACAGGGACCGGGACGCTTCCAGCGCAGCGAGTAACGCCACTTCATACCTGACTCCGCGCTGTCAGCTTGTTGGGTACCATCCAGCGCTCCAGCTGCCGGACAGATCCCGGACTTTCCCTTGCCAGCGCATTCGTTTCAGCCATCACCGTCCAGAAAGGCTGACTCTCCATCGTCCAGCGCTCCATTGGCTCCAGTGACGGGAAACGCTCGCTCCAGCGCCAGAACATCTCTTCCAGGTCGTACTGGCGCAGTTCAGTCCCCGACCAGCGTGCGCTCCAGCTGCTGACCGTTTCAGGCGTATGGAATGCCAGCTCAATCTCCGCCTGCCCCGCCAGCGCCTGGTACGCCTGCTCACGCTGGCACCGTTCTTTGTGACGCTGTCGGGTGTATTTTTCATCCCGCAGGGCGTCCTGACAGCGAACCCGCTCGGTCTGCTGAAAGGCCACCTCCGGAAAGAGGCGCTGACCCGCACCAACGGGAAGCGGCAGCCAGCAACGCGTCCCGCGACTTTCAATCAGCGCATCGATGGCACTGAGCCAGCTGTCCCTGCTGCCCCGCAGCTCCCGCGCCGTCAGCACCGGCGCAAAATGATGGATTTCCCTGATAGTGATGCGCGTGCTGCCCGTGAGCCGCCGGAAAAAGGCGCTGGCATACGGATACATCGTGGACACCGCGCCGCGCGACCGCCGGCGTTCAACCTCCGCGATGGCCTCCATCGCGGCGCGTCGCTCAGGGCTGAAGGGAACCAGTGACAGGTTTGCAGGTATCATGCCGCGCCCTCCGCTGCCAGAATACTGATGATGCTGGCCTGACTGTATCCGTCCGCATCGAGACGCGCCGTCAGGCTGACGGTGTGGCTGACAAGCTCCGGCTGGTAGCCGCTCAGGGTACGAATGACGGAGAACGGGCGACCGCTGGCGGGCACGAACACCACCATCCACGCCGGACTGATGGCACCAGGACTGCACACCGCAATATGGTAATTGCCGTGCGAGGGGGTAAAGCGTATCTGTACGGGGAAGAAGCCGCCGAACTCGCTGCGGTACTCGCCGTTCACATCCCAGTTTTCAGGGCAGGACAGGTCACGCATGACGGCGTGGGTCAGTTCGCGGCGGAAGTCTTCGCCGCTGTCCCGCCAGTCCTCAAACTCATCACAGGACATCGTTTTCAGTACATCGGGGGTCAGAATAGTGCGCATGGGTATCTCCTTATCGCCGCCCCGCAGGGCGGCGCTCCGTTATCAGGCGGCGTGTGCCGTGTTGGTGGTGTCGTTGTCAGGGCTGTCGGTATCTGAAGCCGCGTCGTCTGCACCGGATTCACCCGCTGACTCCGGTCCTTTGAGCCATGCCGGAACCCAGCGGGTGTGCTGCATAAAGTGCTCCGCATGCGCTGCAGCATCGCCCTTCTTCATCTTCTCCGCGTCACCCGCCGCGCCCGTCAGCCCCGCCTCTTTCAGGGAGGCGACAATCTGCGGATGTTTCAGGCTGCCGAAGTAGTTGTCCTTCGTCGGCTGCCACCAGTCGCGCAGGTGGAAGCCGATTGCCGCCTCGACCGCATCGAGGGTACTGCGCGAGGTGTGCCCCATATCGCGGGTCTGCACCCCGTCAACGGAACAGGCCGTGCAGAAGGCCATCAGCGACATCAACACCCCGCCGTCAAGGGCAAAGAAGGTGGTGAAGTCCTTCTCCCACCCTTCCGGCAGCAGGGCTTTCAGCCTTGCCCGTTCGGTCATCAGGATGTTAAACGCTGCGCCATCCTTACCGGACGGGGCGTTCTCCGTCAGGCTGCCGTGAGATACAGTGAGGCTGATACGGAACGGATGCGTCGTGGTCAGGCAGCCCGAGAAGACGCAGGTACACATGCGCCAGACCATCAGCGCCACCGCCTTTTCGGGCTGCTGCATCAGCGCCGCCTGGACTGCCAGCGTACGTTCGGAGGTCATTTTCGTGAGCAGCGGAACACTGATCCCCTCTGCGGCGTCGGGCTGGCGTGAGGTGAATGGCACCGTTACGCTGCTGGTTACGGTTTCTTCAGGCATATCCGCTTTCAGGCGCACACAGCGCTGCACGTACACCTGCCCTTCGTACAGGCTGACCATCACTCCCGCGCCTGACTTCATGTCGTCAGTCCACGCGCTGGCTTCTGCCGCCGCCTGAATGGCGAGGATGTCCGCTTCGATCGCATCTGACTCGTCGCAAACGCTGTCATATGTATCGTACTGCTCCCGCAGCGCACCAAGACGCTGCTGCTGCTCAGGGGTGTACACCGGATCGGGTTCAGCAGGCTGCACGAACTCCTTACCGTCTTCGCCGTGGTACCAGATGCGGGCTGCGCGTCCGCGACTCCATGCCCAGCCCTCCCGCTGCTGAATGTCCTGCGCGATACGCTCCAGCTTTTCCTGCACCAGACGCTCAACCAGCACGCTGTCAGCCGTACCGTCGCCCTCGTCCTGGCTGAACAGATCTTCACGGATGTAACCCCCTGCCGCCTCGTAGGCATCGCGCCCGATAAAACGAAATTTGGCGTTGTCGGTGCGCATCTCGGTTTCGGTAATAGCGCGTTTAATCAGGTGTGCGGGCGCGTTTGACCAGCTGGCCTTCACGTTTTCGAATACCTCGACCTGACGGGCAGGATCGTCCTCGAGACAGAGCGCCTGACACTGCTCAACGGTCAGTTCGTCCTGTGCAAGCTTCTCCATCAGGGAGGGGGCGAGGTTTGCCAGCTTCAGCATGCGCTGCACGTGACGGGAGCCGAAGCCGAGCGCGTCGCCAATCTGCGCGGGGGTTTTGCCCTGCCCTGCCAGCGTACGGAAACCTGCAATCTGCTCGGCGGGATGCATGGCGGCGCGCTGCTCGTTCTCGGCGACGGAGGCAAGGGCGGCAATGTCGTCGGAAACACGCTTCACCATAACGGTATGGTCAGCAGCGAGACGCCCTTCCTGCGCCAGCAGTTGCAGGGCAGTTAATCGGCGGCCACCTGCGGCCACGCCGGATTGTCCGTCCGCGAGGGTGTGAACAATAAGGTTCTGCAGCAGTCCGAGCGTCTCGATGGAGTCGGCCAGACCGCGAACGCTGTCCACGGAATAGGGGATGGAGCGCACGTTCAGCGGGGATTTAACGAGATCGGACAGCGGAACGTACTCGACCGCAGCGGCCTCAAGGGCGATCTTCAGGGCAGCCTCCTGTGCCTTCGTAATTTTTTTGCTGCTCGCTTTTTTGGGTGCTTTTGCTTTAACATCGGTTACTGACATAGTTGATACCTCACTGATTGATGATTGTCCGGCCCTGCGGAGTTACCGCTCCGGCAGGGCACCTTCTTATTTACTGCTGTTTACGAATACCGTAACGTTCGATGTAACGGTTGAGCCATTTCCCGGCATCCGCTTCAAAATTCCACGCGCGCCAGACCATTACGCCGTTCTGACGAACGACCAGACGAAAATGTGTACCCTGATCGTCCTCAATTGCCACGTTGGTGTACTGCGCCGCAACGACCTCAGCCTGTTCGCGGGTAAAGGTGTCGTCGGGTAAAACCGCCAGCGCCTCGCTCATGTTGCCCCTCCTTCTGAACCTGTTTTGCTTTTAAAAAACCATCACCCATTGAGTTGCCGGGGCCGCGGTTTTGACGTTTTGCGGGGACCTGCTGAACGCCCCCGCTGGTTGTTACCTTCACCCGTTTGAGAGCCGTTCGCCGCAGGGGCGTAAACCAGCGCGGGCGATGGCGGATGTCCGGGGCGCGGTTTACCGCGTGCCATTTACCCTGGACAGCTGACAGCGGCTGTGCTTGTCTCAGCCCCGGCGAAAGGACTCAAAAGGGTGAAAAAACCAGGCAAGGAATGAGCAGGAACCCGCCGCAACGACGGAAAGCGCGGGCGCGAAACGGCGTTGCCCCTTACAGCCCGGCGGCCGTTGATTTTCGCCGGGGTGCAGGGAGCGCAGACCACGGCGCGACAGAGGCGGCGCATCCTGATAAGGATGCTGCAAGCCCTGGTGTTGCGTCATGGGATGGAAGCCCGAAGGGCGGAGACGGTTTACCGGCTCCGTTCACGACAGCCCGCCCGGACGCCCGCAATGAAAACGGGAACGGGCAGAAAACAGAAAACGGGAGGATAAGAATGGATTACATGCGGCTAAAATGATGGCTGACGATCATCCAGCTTGATGCCAGCCGGGAACATCAGGAGCGAAAATGCTTTTCTTTTCTGTACTGCACAACGCTATACCAGGCCGAAGCCAGGAAAGCAAAAACGGTGATCAGCACTCTTAATTCGTCCCCCGGTTCCTTCCCCTTCAGCATCAACATTATGATGATGCCGGCAACGATAATCCATGCAACGCCACTCCAGAGACGCAGTTTATCCGCCGCGACATTAATCAGGATAAAAGCAACGGCCAAGATTCCCCCCCATAGAGCCGGTACAGGCTGAAACGGAATAAACAACAGGTTAATACCGGTTAAAAGAGTCACGGCTGCAAACATCAGAGAAATACGCATAAAATATCCTCCCTGGACACACTGATGATAAGAATCACTTCTGCTGCTCATCTCCGGGTTTATGATATTCGGGCGCATTTGCGCGCGGCAGCTGCTGACTGTTCTGCCGATGAACGTCAAGCCGTTCACGGAAATACTGGCGAAGATGTTCAGGCTGTTCCCGTTCAGCCAGCTCCGGCACCACGGGCCTGTTCATCCTTTCCTGCCAGGCAACGGCAGCGGCGGCTTTATCGACCGAGACCTTATCCTGATCTTCTTTTGAGAAAGAGGCGATATTCCACTTCGACATATGCATCACCGGTCTGCTTTACAGGAAGATATCCCTGATAATACGCACATTCCCGGGCAACAGCGACTGACAATGGAGAGGAGAGTGCGCGGCGCCGCAGGCGCGGCGAAGTTTCTCTCCGGCAGGCGCAGCCTGCCCGGGTTTTCGCGCGGGCTGACAGGCGCCCTCCGGCCGGACGCCTGCCATCATGTTTACTGGCCGTATCCGTCCTGTCGTATAAACTGGCCGCAAAGGTAAACAGCGCTCTGACAGGTCATGTAGTAACATATTTCGTCGATCACCTGTTCTGTCCGAAGCGCCGACTGCCCATTCTCGCGGCGGCGGGCATTAATAAGCGCTTTGTACTGTCGCAGGATCTCGCGGGTTTCCGTTGCAAGTTTCATACGTTTTATCCTTAACCGGCGGGTTTCCCCGCCGGACATTAATCAGTTGCTGAAGACATAGCCGTCATGGAACACATAGCCGCTGCTGAACAGGTCACGCGCCCAGGCTTCAAAATCGAAATAGCTGCGCAACGGCTCCGGCACCTCATTTAACAGGCCGTTGTCCTCCACCATCTCCCGCGCAAAGTCCTCCTCGCTTTCCGCCTCGCCCCGGTACGCATCATCAAACGCGTCATAATCACACTCGCCAGTATACTCCGCCCAGGCGATAAAAGCGGCTTCCCTGCCCTCTTCTTCGGCGCGTTTGTAAGCGGCGATAAAATCCCAGTCAATGGAGCATTCAGAGACGAACTGCGACGGGATACCTTCCCAGTCCTGAAACATAAACTCGGCATCCCATTCATCGGCATGCAGCGCCTGACAGGCCTCGTAAAAATCCTCCCTGCCGTCAAATTCCGTCAGATCAAACCATTTGCCGAAAATGCTGCCGCAGTTGTATTTGTGATACGTGCCCACGTAAACAGCGGGTGTGGTGGTCGTAGTGCTCATAAAAAATCCTCCCTAGTCGATGTCGTCTGAGTTCCGGCTTACGCCGTGCCGACACGACAGCCGGGCGAAAAGCGGAGGATGCAAGGGCGTCACCGAAGCCGCAGCGCAGTAAAAAAGCAGGAGCAGGCTGGACGGTTTGACGGCGAAAACTGAGCCGGAAAACGACGGGAAGACGGCGGATAATGCCTTTGAAATAAACTGCGACCGGGTGAAGGTGACGGCGTTTACGCTTCCCTTGCATCAGCCGCGGCCCGGCTACAGTAGAGGCACGGCGTTTGCCGCAGGCCGCACGGGACGTTACTCAACGCGAAGCCGGAACAACGTGGAGGAAGAGCCGTAAAAGCGGAGCCGGCGACATCCTTATCCTTCGTGCCAGATTCAGGGGGCCGCCGCCCCCTGCTGTTCGCTAAACTGGCCGGATTGCTGACAGGGCATTGCGGACAAGACTGATTTCTGCACGCGCTTCTGCCATGACCTCATGTAACAGGGTTAAATCCATCCACCGGCGCGGAGGCTCGCCCGGAATACGCAGCACATCGCACATCTGGCCACATGCCAGGATTTGATCCACTTTGTCGCTGATAACAAAGAACTCGACGCTACTGTAGCGTGCCCCTTTGTTCAGGATGGCATCGAGCACCACCGGCAAATTGTCATCATCGTCCAGCCAGCAGGGCATATCATTTTCCTTCACAACCAGACGGAAGTTTCGGGTCTGGCGATAAAACAGCGTTTCCCCGCGCGTGTTCAGTGCCGCCTTTATCCGGCGCGCATCCTCCCATACCTGCCGGGATACATCCCGCACGGCGCGGGACAGGCAATCCGTTACAGCCTGAATCTCCGGCTCCGTCAGCCATTCCCCGGCCCAGGGGAAAGCTATCTGTGTTCCGTCCTCCGGAAGCTGCGGCGCGTCGGCATAGCGGCTGCCGGATAAAATAATCTGCGCTGGCGTCCCGGATATTTTTGTCATGGCACTTTGCAGCTCTGCGGGTACGTCACCGGTACAAAGCAAAGGCAGCAGATGAACAATATTTGCCGCATCCAGACGGACATAAATGCTTATCCAGCCCGGTTTATTGACCGGATCACGCTGATCAACATCGGTATGGTCAGGCCATCCATAATCAGCAATCAAATCGCGCGCACGGCGCATAACAAGGGCGGTTAACGTGGTGATTTCCTGCATAATGGGTTCCTCTGAACGGGGTCAGTACACGCCGCCCGGGCGGCGTGTTGATTTCAGTTTTTCAGTAAGGCGCGAACTTTCGCCGCATCAGCCAGGCGGCGGGTAACGCTTTCCGGGACCGGATGATTGCTGTCACGGGCGGTCCATTCCCTGTGCCATAACGCCTGTTCGGCAGTGGTCAGCAGGGTTTCAAGCAGGTCAGCCGGCACACTCACCGCCGCTGCGGCCTGTTTCACCTGTTCAATCAGATCCATCACCGCACCGGCAGACACGCCCGACTCAAGCCGTTGTTCCTCCGGAATGGCGTCCATACGCGCCAGTACCGCCCTTGTGTCCTGCTCCGAAACGGCATATTCCATTCCGTCGGCCAGTGCTTCGATATCCGCCGGGGACCAGATAATGAGGTTCAGCGGGGTTTCTGCGGGATACTGCTCACGCAACAACCGGCAGAGGGTTTCACAGGTTCCGTACATGTTTTTCTCCTTAGTCCTTAAAGCAGGCATCCAGCTCAAGAATTTCGTTGTACGCCGCCATAAACAGGGCATTGATGCGAAAAAGGGTCTGACGGGTCAGGCGTTCGGCCAGCACATCGGAATCAAAGCGATAGCGGTGCTCCATCCCGTTCAGCGTCGCCCGCAGGTCACACATGCTGTTGGCGACTTCCGTCACTTCTGCGCGGAGTTTTTCGTGTCCTGCATAGTTCATTACGCAGCCTCCGGGAACTCGTCGTTAGCGGCCGGGTACTGCATGGCGCGCCGGACGGCGGCCAGACGTTGCTGTCCGGCCCGGTGATACTGCTCCAGCAGTTCAATACCGATGTAGCGACGGCCAGACTGGAGCGCGGCCACGCAGGTAGAGCCACTGCCCGCAAAGGGGTCGAGCACAATCGCGCCGGGATGTGTGAAGGACTCAATCAGCGGTTGCAGGCTGGTTACGGGTTTTTCGGTAGGGTGGTGCCGGTTGCCGCTGTATTTCCAGCCCAGCACGTCCGGCAGCGGGTTTTGTGGCAGACGTGGACGGCCTTTTGCAAGGATGTAGGCGCATTCGTGGCGATAGCCCACGTATGCGGCCTTCGATGTGTAGGTTTTGGTAAACACCAGGTGGCCGACAACGCTGAATCCCGCATTTTTCCAGGCAGCCATAAAGCGATCGACGCGGTTCCAGCCATAGAAGCTCACCATCAGCGTGTCTTTTTTCAGCACGCGATACATCTCATGGCAGGCGGGTTGCAGCCATTCATCGGTTTTATCGCCGGCGATGGTACGCCCCTGACGGTCACGAAAACCGACGAGATATGGCGGGTCGGTGAGAATGAAATCGACAGCATTATCCGGAAAGCCGGACATGATATGGACGCAATTACCCTGGATAAATCGGGACATGGTAGTTCTCCTTTCTCAAATGCGGCGCCAGTTACGCCGTGCCGATACGACAGCCAAGCGAAAAGCGGAGAATGCAGGGGCGGTGCCGCAAGCCGCAGCGCAGTGAAAAAGCCCACGCTGGCTGGACGGTTTGACGGCGAAAATTGAGACGGAAAACGACGGGAAGACAGCGGGTAATGCCTTTGAAATTAACTGCGACCGGGTGAGGACACCGGCAGAGCGAACCCTTGCATTCGAAGTGGCCCGGCTACAGTAGCGGCACGGCGGCCACACGATGGCAGGAACCTGAAATACAACCTATGTTCTGAACTGAAGAAAACACAGATTTCGCATGCGAAATCTTCACCGGAGAAACGATAATGTGCGGTCGGTTTACGCAGTACAACTCCCGCGAGGAGTACATGGCCTTTCTCGGAGAAGAAGCAGAACGGGATATTCCGTATGATCCGGAGCCCGTCGGCCGCTACAACGTTGCGCCCGGAACCCGGGTGTTGCTGCTGAGTGAACGCCGCTCGCAGCTGCAGCTTGATCCAGTTCACTGGGGTTATGCCCCGGAGTGGTGGAACAAGCCCGCTCTTATCAACGCCCGAAGTGAAACTGCGGCCAACAGCCGGATGTTCAGACCACTCTGGGAGCACGGACGGGCCATTGTTTTTGCCGACGGCTGGTTCGAGTGGAAACAGCAAAACGGCGTGAAACAGCCGTTTTTCATTTACCGTAAGGACGGAAATCCGCTCCTGCTCGCAGCCATCGGGAAACCACCTTTTGAGAACGGCAATGACCAAAAAGGATTCCTGATCGTCACAGCAACTGCGGATGAGGGACTGCTGGACATTCACGATCGACGACCGCTCGTGTACTCACCGGCTGCCGCACGTAAATGGCTCAGCGAAAACACAACCAGTAAAGAGGCGGAAGACATTGCCCGTGAGGGCAGTCTTTGCTCCGAAGATTTCACATGGCACCCCGTCAGCCGGGCTGTTGGCAATCCCCGGAACCAGGGCCGGGAACTGATAGAGCCACAGGCTTAGCAGACGGTGAGATACCCGGTATCCACTCACAGGGTTATGCACCGTTTCTGTGGATAACCCTGAGCCTGTTTTATCCGCCAGAACAATGACCTGGCAGGAGCAGGTAAAATTCTTCTTGCAGGACGGGAAATATCTTAAATAATACTGTATATAAAAACAGGTATTTTAAGAGGTATGCCATGTTACTTTTTGTCGCCCCCGAACAGGAGCCGGTGCCGTCCACTGCCCCGCTGTTCACCGAACGTTGCCCGGCGGGTTTTCCGTCACCGGCCGCCGATTACACGGAGGAGGAACTGGACCTGAATGCCTATTGCATCCGGCGTCCGGCTGCAACGTTCTTCGTCAGGGCTATCGGGGATTCGATGAAAGAGATGGGCCTGCATTCCGGCGACCTGATGGTGGTCGACAAAGCCGAAAAGCCGCTGCAGGGTGACATTGTCATCGCGGAGACTGATGGCGAATTCACGGTTAAACGCCTGCAGCTGACACCCCGTATCGCCCTGCTGCCGATGAACCCGGCCTATCCCACTCTCTATCCGGAAGACCTGCAGATTTTTGGGGTGGTGACAGCCTTCATACACAAAACACGGGGCATGGACTGATGTACGCGCTTGCTGACGTGAATTCGTTCTATGCCAGCTGCGAAAAGGTTTTTCGCCCTGACCTGCGAAACAAACCCGTCGTCGTTCTCTCAAATAACGATGGCTGTGTCATTGCGAGAAGTCCTGAAGCGAAGCGGCTGGGTATCAAAATGGGGGTACCGTGGTTTCAGCTGAAGTCGATGAAATTTCCGGAGCCGGTTATCGCGTTCTCCAGTAATTACGCCCTCTAGTAAGTTAAGTGGAATGCAACATTTTCTGTGTAAACTTTGAACAGGATTCCTGATTACGAAGGAGAACACAATGCTCACCACTTTATTCTGTACTCCTGCCAGTTCACAGGCAGAACGATGGTTGGGGTTATTATCCGATCTCGGCAGGTCACCGGCGACAATTCATGCCTACCGCGGCGCACTTACTCACTTCTTTCACTTCTGCTGCCAGCGGGAATTGCCCCCCGAGCAGGCAAGCTTTGAAGATATCGCTGCGTACATTCGCCCCCAGTTACCCGGCATGCCTCAGCCTGCAGCCAGTGCAACGCTTCAGCTTCGCCTTTCTGCTATACGTCTGTGGTTTGACTATCTGATTTACATGGGGGTAATTAGCCGGAACCCTTTACCGCGAGCAGGCACACCCCACATGCCTTCAGCAGGACGCGGTATGGTCCAGCGAATAACACGACTGCCACAAATTCCGGATGACGGCCAGTGGTATCATCTCTTGGGTTATATATCAGACTGTTCATTGCGCGATCGCCTGATGCTAGCGCTGGCGTATCATGGTGCGCTAAGACGCACTGAGGTGACAACAATAACCATAGAGGATATCGATCCTGCCCACAGGCTTATACGGATTCGCGCCGAAAACACTAAAGGCAAACGCGAACGGGTGGTCTGCTACGGCCCGGCGATTACGCCGGTACTGGCAGCACATCTCAGGAACCTGAGGCAAGCGGGTATTACTGGTGGAGCACTGTTCCGTTCGTTTTCTGACAGAAATTATGGCTCACCGCTTTCATACTGGAGCTGGAGTAAAACGGTTCGCTAGTGGTCAGACAGGACCAGCATGCCATTTCTGACCACGCACACCTTTCGTCACCTGCGACTGACACATCTTGCCCGGGCGGGATGGAAGCTGCATGAGATAGCAACCTATGCTGGTCATCGTGATCTACGCACCACGCAGATATATATCCATCTTTCAGGCACTGATCTTGCGGCCAGAATGGCGATGACTGTTGCGGAGACTGACCGGAAAATCGCAGCTATCATGTTTGGCCCGGAGAGAGAGAATGACAGGCAAGCGTGATAAAGGTTTCATATACGCGCATTTTTGCCGTGCAGATTATGACCTGCACGCTGGCTTTAGTCCTGAGCAGAAAGAAGCGCTAAGTACAAGCCATAAACGCTCCCGTAACTATGGCAGGTCCGGTTCCCTCTCTTCCCTGATCACCCCCCTGCTGGATATCGCCAACACCAGTGGCACCGGCTGTAGACTTACCCGCACTGTAATTATGGCGATGCTGACTGAAATGCAAAATGTAGGGCAACCTTGCTGGAACTGGCGGAAAGACCAGTGGATCTCCCTGTTTGATAAATATCGTCGCGGTAAACCACTTATGATGGCATTTGCATATCATCTCGGTTCATTCACGTCGCCGCTTCAGATCCCTCATGAAAACACTCTGTCGCTTTACGCCAGTGCCATCTACGGCAACGCGATTTTCCGGGACCAGCTGAACCGGCTCTCGGAAGCACTGATATCACTGGGCTATTCCCCTCAGCACCTGCGGCATGCCGTTTCCTCCCCCCTGGGTCTGCTGATGCTACTCAATGATAATCCCAGGCTTGAAGAGATGACCACAGAGCTTCTCTGGCAAGCTCAGCAGTACCACGATAAGCGCGTATCAAGACACGTAGGGAAAATTTCTCATGGGCTTGCCGCACTTGGCATTATTGCAAAGCCGGTACGAATGCGTAACTACACCGAATGGCATGAGAAGCCGGTCGAAAATATCAGCCCTGAATGGGTCGCATGGTGCAGACGCTGGCGTGAGACATCTGTGCTTCGTCCCAGAACCCGTGAAAACCAGTACAGCTTTATTCTTCGCTGCGGCCTCTGGCTGGCAAAGGAGCATCCCGAGGTGAAGGTCCCGACAGACTGGTCTATTGAGACATGTGCCAGTTTTATCGCTGCTGTGGGGCGAATGAAAGTGGATGAGCTGTCTCTGGGGACTGAACATGGACTGCGGAAGTCCAAACGCTCCGGAGAGCCCATGATGCCACATTCACGTGCACATTTTATCTATTCGCTGCGACGATTTATGAGCGATTTCGAACTCTGGGGCTGGGGACGCCTTAATTTCAGCCCCGCCCGTCACCTTTTCACGCCGGATACCCCACTTTTTCGCCGTGGTGTAAATCCGAGAGTGATAGATGATCCCGTCTGGCTCAAACTCATCTGGGCCAGTCTGAACCTGCGCCACGAAGACCTGCTCAGTGAAATTCACTATCCCCTTTCCATGCTTCAGGCAATGGCTGTTATCTGGACCCATGCAGGTTTACGACAGAATGAACTCCTGCGCCTGACTACGGAATGCGTCACGCCTCAGTCAGAAGACATTATCAGGGAGGATGGTAGTGTCGTTCCTGCCGGAACACTATGTTATCTAAACGTCCCGGCAGGAAAGACATCGAAAGCATTTGTTAAACCCGTCTCTGTCATTGTAAAAAAATATGTAGACATATGGTTGAACATCCGCCCCGTGGATCAGGCAAAACTGAATGATGATCGCACCGGAGAAAAAGTCCGTTATCTCTTCCAGTATCGCGGCAAGCCGGCAGGCAGCGATGTGATTAACCGGACGGTCATCCCAGTCCTCTGCGCCAGAGCGGGGCTGCCGGTTGAAGACAGCGGAGGCGCCATAACCAGCCACCGTGGACGGGTTTCAGCCCTGACTGCGCTTGCCAGCGTACCACAGGGCATGTCGCTGTATGAACTGATGCAGTGGTCAGGTCATTCATCACCACAGTCAACCCTGCATTACATTCGCATCCGCCCTACACAGCTGGCAGCGTCATTTGTGAAGGCCGATCGGATAGCCCATATGATAAGCGTACTGGTCGATCACGATCCGGAAGCGGTCTCGCCCACTGATCCGGCGACCTATTATGACCTTGGTGAGTCCTTCTGCATGAATCCATTCTGGAGCAGTTGCCCGCACAGAATGGCCTGCATTGGTTGCGATTTTAATCTGCTGAAAGACAGTGCGCGCGGACTGATGCTGGAGAGTAAAACATCTATCAGGCGTTATCTCGAAGAGGTCCCGCTCACGCCTGATGAGAAAGCCATTGTAGAGCAGGATATTAAAAAAGTAGAACAGGCTCTTGCAAAATTAACCGGTAAATCCGGAGGATAAAATGAACCAATATGAGCAAAAAACGAAGATTGCGCACATCAGAGCATATTAACCAATAGGTTGCAGATCAAATCGCCTGTAACAGCCTTTCTGGCTGTTTGTATATAATTATGAAAAAATGGTGAGTAGAGTTTCAGGGTAACAGGGGATGCTTATGTCGGTTTTCCACAACTGGCTACTTGAGATCGCATGTGAGAATTACTTCGTCTACATCAAACGCCTTTCCGCCAACGATACCGGCGCAACAGGTGGTCACCAGGTAGGGCTTTATATCCCTTCAGGTATCGTTGAAAAACTGTTTCCGTCTATCAACCATACCCGTGAACTGAACCCTTCGGTTTTTCTCACCGCACATGTGTCATCGCATGATTGCCCAGACAGCGAAGCCCGGGCAATTTATTATAACAGCCGTCATTTTGGTAAAACCCGGAATGAAAAAAGGATTACCCGCTGGGGTAGAGGCAGCCCACTTCAGGATCCTGAAAATACAGGGGCTCTGACGCTCCTGGCTTTCAAGCTTGATGAGCAAGGGGGGGACTGTAAGGAAGTAAATATTTGGGTATGCGCCAGCACTGATGAAGAGGACGTCATTGAGACCGCTATTGGTGAAGTTATACCCGGAGCGCTTATATCCGGCCCCGCAGGACAGATTCTTGGCGGACTATCTCTACAGCAAGCGCCAGTAAATCATAAATATATTCTACCTGAAGACTGGCACCTGCGCTTTCCGTCGGGAAGTGAAATTATTCAGTATGCAGCCAGCCATTATGTGAAAAATTCCCTTGATCCGGATGAGCAACTTCTTGACCGCCGGCGCGTGGAGTACGACATATTTCTGTTGGTTGAGGAACTGCATGTTCTGGATATCATCCGAAAAGGATTTGGCTCTGTGGATGAATTTATTGCGCTGGCCAATTCTGTCAGCAATCGCCGTAAATCCAGAGCCGGGAAGTCGCTGGAACTGCACCTGGAGCATCTATTCATTGAGCACGGCCTGCGACACTTTGCGACGCAGGCCGTCACAGAAGGTAATAAAAAGCCCGATTTCCTTTTCCCTTCCGCAGGGGCTTACCACGATACTGAGTTTCCCGTAGAAAATCTGCGCATGCTGGCAGTCAAGACTACCTGTAAGGATCGCTGGCGTCAGATACTGAATGAGGCCGATAAAATTCATCAGGTGCATCTGTTTACACTCCAGGAGGGAGTTTCTCTGGCTCAATATCGGGAGATGCGGGAGTCGGGTGTCAGACTGGTCGTGCCATCATCTCTGCACAAAAAATACCCGGAGGCGGTGAGAGCTGAGCTAATGACGCTAGGCGCGTTTATTGCTGAGCTGACAGGGCTTTACGCAGATATTCCATAGATAATCTCCCGGCATAAATACCGGGAGGAGCGTTCAGATTCGTTCAACCTTGCACGAATCGGCATAAACCGCTTTCAGGATATAAGGTTCAAGCAGTTTGGCTACGGCTTCAAACACGGGCACCACTACGGAGTTACCGAACTGCCTGTACGACTGAGTGTCTGACACAGGAATGCGAAAAGGCCTGCCATCTACTTTTTCAAAACCCATAAGGCGCGCGCACTCTCGTGGAGTCAGCCTGCGGGGCCGATGCGCCTGATTTTCTTCGTTCGCGAAGTCTGTTTCACCTGTGACCATATCCCAGCCACGGTCTATCAGAATTTCAGACCCGTCTTTGTGATAGCGAGCAGAAAGCGTACGGGCAATGCTTTCTTTATTTTCAGGATTAACGAGGCCAAAACCGAATCCGTTACCCTTAGCTGCGTGCTTTTTGGCGTAGTTATAGAGATACTCCCAGAGTTTCGGCGTCAGTATATATTTGCTGTCAACCACGGGTTCCAGCAGTTCGCCAAATGACGGACGCTGTTCCGGATAAAAACGACTAATATCGCGCAGGGTAAAACCCTGGTGAATATTCAGATCACGACGGAAACCGACCAAAACGATACGTTCTCGGTGCTGAGGTAAAAAGTGCTTTCCGTCGATAACTTTAGGATCGTTTTTGCCCATCTCAGCTGCATCCGCAACTTCATAGCCCAGTTCGTCGAGGGTATCCATGATGACTTTAAAGGTTTTACCCTTGTCATGGCTCTTCAGGTTTTTAACGTTTTCAAGAACAAAGATGGCAGGTTTTTTTGCGCGGATAATACGCGCCACATCGAAGAAGAGCGTTCCCTGAGCCTCACATTCGAAACCATGCGCGCGCCCGAGCGAGTTTTTCTTGCTTACACCCGCAAGGCTGAACGGTTGACAGGGGAAACCTGCCAGAAGTACATCATGATCCGGCACATGCTCATTAATGTAAGCATAGGCATCGTTTTCAGGTACTTCAGGTTTATCACTGAGCGTGACTTCCCGAATATCGAGATTGAAAGTGTGTTCCTGAGCATCGTTAAACCAGTTAGCTTTATATGTGCGCACAGCCTCTTTATTCCATTCACTGGTAAAAACGCACTGGCCACCGATGGTTTCGAAGCCCTTCCGTATACCTCCAATGCCAGCAAACAGGTCAATAAACCGGAAGGCATAGTCAGGGTGATGAGCAGGCGCTTCCGGAAGCATTTTTCGTAGAAGTTCCTCTTCGGCTAACGTCAGCGACTTAGGTGAGCACTTACCATTAATCCAGCGATTAAGAGTCTCGCGACTCCACTCATTTTTACCAACTTTTCTAAGCAGTTCAGCCACGTACTTCTGGTCATAGATTTCCAGCACCTGCCCGAGCAGCTTTTTATCATTTTCCTGTCGCAGTTGTTCTTCCGCCTCTGCTTTCTCAAGCAGATCCTGCGCCAGTAATTCAAATTCAGACATATTGCCTCCATTGGGTCTTATGGGTGAAACTGTATCACTCATTTGACCCAGAGGAAATGTTTTTATCTGGATATTTAAACAGGGTTATTGTTAACGAAAATCAGCTTTTTGTCATTACAGGGCCAGAAAGATACTATCTGGCGGCATAAAAAGCGCCATGTCTCGCATGTCCCAACTTTAGAGGCTTCTGTTTCTCGCCAAAAAGGCGTGCTTATCAGCAGGCTCAATTGAATTGGAGATCCAAGTAGGTGAGTATTACTACTCACCTTCACTGCTAAGAAGAGTTACATCTAGACCATACGCTCAGGCCGTTTCCAGTTCAGCATCATCGTTCGACGCCCCGATATTAAGGAGCAGCCTGTCACATTCAACAATAACGTATTCCGGGATAAGATCGAATCGTGTGGGGTCTAGTTGGCAGATAAACTCGTTTTCAATATGATAGGTTTCATTCACAAACTTGCGAATGACACGGTTATCGGCCTCAGGTTCCAGTAGTCGGAACACCTGAAGTTTTTCATAGCCATTCGTGCAGCTTCGATATAACGACAGAATTTTGTCAGGATCATTCAGCAAGCTCAGCATATGGGGGTAATCAAAACCAAAAATATTTTTAGTGATTAAACTGCATCCATTAAGGAAGCTCTCCGGGTCCATCATCGGGTACCCTGTTCCTTCAATCAGAGGTAGGCGTGTGTCGATTGGTTCCTCTCGGCGGTGAAATAAGTTAGAAAGTACCTGATAAACATCACCTCGATTGTCCATGATTTCATAATGCCTGCGAAGATAAATGAGCTTGATCAGGTCATCACAGTCGGATTCGAGAACCACTTTGCAGATTTGGGCAAACGTCAGAATATCGCTTTCGCGGATAGGTAATTCAGTTATCGTGCCAGTGCTATAACGTAAATAGGATGCAGTAACCTGGTTACTAAACAACTTCTTCACCGACTTCAGAGTATCGATGATTGGCTCAACGTCATGTGTAAGCATCAGTACCGTCTGGTTTTTCAAACACTCAGATGAGTCACGGCGGAACAACATTTCCAGGATGGCAAATTTTTTGTTTTTATCAAACGAAGAGATAGGATCATCGAGAATAATCAGGTTGGGCTTACGAGCCAGGCATTCGTACATAAAAAGAACGATCGAAAAGGCATTACGCTCGCCGTAGCTCAAATGTTGGCTACCTCCACTGAGATAGTCGGTATAGTCGACATGGCGAAGCTTAAGACGGCACTGTTCTCCATCGCCAGATATATCTACCTGATAGCGGTAACCCGCATATGCCAGAAAAGTGTTGATATCCTTCTTGTGTTTCTGAATGAGCCGCTGCATGCCAGCGCGCTGCTTGTTGATTTGCCCCTGCAGCAAACCAGCCTGGGAAATGAGGCTATCTAACGAGGCGTTCAGTCTCCCAATTGTTGCAAGAGTTTTATCAGATTGCAGCTCGGAAAAATACTTCACATCCAAACGAAAAGAGGCTAAAGAGGCACGAATATTTCCGGCGTCGTTAAAAGTAAAACTGTTCAGGGTTTTTAATGTTAAGAGCATGGCCAGAAGATTTTCTGTCTGCTGCTTTACGGTAACAAGGTAGTCTTCATGCTTCTTCTCCAATCCTCCCTGTAACGTCGTTATTTCCCTCAGACGGGAGCGTGCGGCTTCGGAAAAATACTCGCCTAATTTATCAAGTACTGTGATGATACCAACCAGATTTTTGATCACTGCTTTGTCATATTCAGCGCTTACTTTGCTAATTTGTTCTGCTTTTTCGTGAGAATCACCTGTGCAGAAAGGACAGCATCCCTCAGAGAGTGAGCAGAAATTTTCATACCCTTTGGTCTGCCACTCGATCCACTCTACATTACGATGACTCTGAATAAATGGCTGATAAGGCTCTAGCCCGGAGGGAATATGCTGAAGCTTGTTACCCCCTGCCAACCCCTTCATCCCCGTAGAGGCTTTAGATAAGCCCTTGCTTGTCAGCTTGAACGCACCACTAAGCTCCTGAAGATGTGTAATAAATAGCTCAAGCTCATCATTACCACTGAATTCCTGCCGGATTGCCATTACCATCGAGTCGATCTCTCGCTCCGTTTGGTTGTAGGCTTCTGTTTTGATAAAGATGTCAAAGCTGTTACTAATCAGTTCATCAGGCTGAAATGTGAACTGAGACACGTACTTTTCATCAAAGCACATTACATCCTGAATTTGCTCTGTACCCGTTACACTGGGCTGAAAATCGTCGGGATTCACTGCTCGAAACTTAAAAGGTAGCAGACTGTTAAGACCAGCGGCATCACGAGAAACACTGTGCAAAATGGCACGTGATATGGTGCTTTTACCCGTGCCATTTGGAGCGAACTTAATGTTAAGTTTATTTTCAGAGAGTGTAATGCAAGCGTTATCTATGTTATTGCAGTATTTGATTTCAACATCCATTGAAAAATCCTTCTAACATGCTGAGCTGGAGAAGACTGCATCTTTTTATTAAACCCATAACGGTGGTCTTTTCATTTTACCATCGCATCAGGGAAGCCAAACAGATAGCTGACTACCTGCCTTGGAGGATTAATATACGAAATTATTAGTTGTGAATCTTGATATGTGGTAACAATTTCGGACGTATGCTTTTAGTTCATAGTAATCTTTTAAAGCATGCATTATTTATATTGATTTTCTATTCCACATAAATGCCTCGATGTCGGCGCGCGTGATGAACTGCCTGGAGGAGCTGGCCCCCAGGGTGGAACAGTATTCGATCGACGAGATGTTCCTTGACTTGACCGGTGTGGAGCACTGCATGGACCTGGAGGATTTCGGCCGGCAGCTGCGCCAGCACGTGTATGACTGTACCCGTCTGACCATCGACGTGGGTGCCGGACCGACGAAAACCCTCGCTAAATCAGCCCAGTGGGCCTCTAAAGAGTGGAAACAGTTTCGTGGTGTGCTCGCCCTGACCCGGGGGAATCCACAGCGAACGCGGAAACTGCTTTCACTGCAGCCGGTCGAAGAGATCTGGGGCGTGGGAAACCGTATTGCACGCAAGCTCAATGTCCTTGGCATCAGGACCGCGCTCGATCTGGCCCAGGCGAACCCGGCCTTCATCCGGAAAATTTCTCCGTCGTTCTCGAGCGAACAGTATGCGAACTGAACGGGGAAAGCTGCATGTCGCTTGAGGAAGCCCCGCCAGTGAAACAGCAGATTGTCTGCAGCCGCAGTTTTGGAGAGAAAATCACGGAGTACGATTCGCTGCGGCAGGCTGTCTGTCAGTACGCAGAGCGGGCCTCAGAAAAGCTGCGTAAAGAGCGCCAGTATTGTCGGCATATTTCCGTATTCATCAAAACGTCTCCGTTCGCCGTTAAAGAGCCTTACTACGGCAACGTGGCCACTGAGAAACTGCTTACCCCCACTCAGGACACCCGGGACATCATTGCGGCCGCCACAACGGCTCTGGAGCGCATCTGGAAGGACGGGCACCGGTATGCCAAAGCCGGTGTGATGCTGAATGACTTCACCGGCTCCGGCGTTTCGCAGCTGCAGCTGTTTGACGAACGTTCGCCACGTCCTCACCGCGCTGAGCTAATGAAGGTTCTCGATGATATTAATCATTCCGGTCTGGGACAGGTCTGGTTTACCAGCCGAGGGATTGCGCCTTCCTGGCAGATGAAACGCGATATGCTCTCCCCTGCTTACACCACCCGTTGGAAAGATATCCCCATTGCTAGGTTCAGTTAAATTCCCCTTTCAGAGAGAATCAGTAGTGCTCGCCGCAGCCGAACGACAGGGCGAAGCCCGCGAGTGAGCGAGGAAGCACCAGGGAACAAAACGAACATAATCTTCTTACGCACCGAATACAGGAATCACTGTAACAATCTTAAAATCGGTATTGTGATAAAAACAGCTGAACAGAGTGGAACCATAGTTCCAGTGAATCCGGCGTGTGGAATCGATATTCCCGGTTGGGGTTGACGGGTGAGTTCTGCCACGCAAGTAGAAGGTGGGACCGTGGTCCCAGTTATTCTGGTGTGTGGAATCCGTATTCCGGGCGGGATTAACGGGTGAGTTCTGACACGTAAGTAGGAGGTGGGACCGTGGTCCCATTAATCTGGTGTGTGGAATCCGTATTCCGGGCGGGATTAGCGGGTGAGTTTTGCCACGCAAGTAGGAGGTGGGACCGTGGTCCCAGTTAATCTGGTGTGTGGAATCAGTATTCCGGGATGGGTTACCGTCTGAGTTCTGATATGCAGGCTGAGGGGTGAACCGTGGAACTAGTTAAGAAAAAGTAGCAGAAACTAGATCTTAGATTATGGTAACAATCAGGTTGAGATAAGAAAACAGACCTTTTTAACACCACTGGTGTTATAGTGCAGAGAATAGCTGCTTCGGATGTATATATTCCGAAGCAGCATGTAACGCATTAAGGATATTTGAAATTAATGATAACGCTCGCTTGTAACATTAAACAGGCTAAACTTTTTGTAAGTCACGCAGTATGCTTTCTATCTTCTCGATACATTCGGCAGGTAAACGAGATTTATCGAGATTAAAAATCACCTTATCGCCTTTGTATAGGGCTGTCGCACCAGGTACAAATTGATGACGGGTATTAAGGTTAACTTTTTTACCTGATGGCTCTTTCAGAACATCTGTCAGTAAACCAATAACTTCCTCGGATTCAAAGATAACTCCCGCTTTCTTTTGCTCATGAAGCTGTTGTGTCCGTTGCAACAATAAAGCTTCTTTTCCCGAAAATGCTTTATACAGCGCCTCCCCAGAGCGGGCGGAAAGTTCACCAGGGTGAGTAAACAGGGCAACCACTGATTTTGGCAAATGGGCCGTGTTGATGCAACGCGTGATGATTTTACGGGAAATATTCTCAGCTTCAGCCAGAGCAGAGATATTGCCGTTAAAATCATTTTCCAACCGCTTTGCATAGCGGTTGCCCCGTTCATAAGCACTGACAGGGCGGTAATCATTACCCAGCCGTGATAAAGCCATCATCTGTTCGTCATCGAGATCCCCGACGAGAACACGATAATCCGATGATGTCAGAATGGCGGCTTTACGACGGCGACTACCATCTGCAATCTCAATGACACCTTCTACCCGTCGTCCGAACGCAGGCGTCTGCTGACCACTCAGGATGAAAGAGGGGATTAGATCATCAAGCGCGTCTTCGGTCAGTAGTTCCTGGTCTCGTTCATTACCTGACCAGACTCTCGATGCCGTTTCAACACTCTCGCCCGGGATGGCTTCCAGAATAAATTTCACTTCCCGGCCGCAAACTGGAAGCAGTATGGCATTTCCACGAGCCATGGCTCCTACACGTGCGATTAATGAATCAACCATCGGTGCAGCGGGTGCCGCTGACGGCTCAGTTTCGGGGCGAATATCTTTTATGGTATGTTTTGGAATAACTGGAGCACGTTTCATTATCTGATCTCCCAGCGAGGTTTAATCAGGCGATCAAAAATTTCATTACAAACAGGCTCCCAGATAGCCAGCGCATTTCGCCAGGCTCCTGTAGACGAGCGTTGATCGATAGCCTGCTCAAACACTGTTCTCATACGGATCTGACCTTTACCGACCTCGTCGGTCTCGCGTACAACGTTTTTCAGTACCATGCTTCCCCAGGCATCGCGGATCTGTTCTTCCATCCAGGGTGACTGCGAGCCATTGTTATTGCTGTACTTGGTCAGAAGAATTCTGACGTCAGGCTCAAAACCCTGCAGATCCACGTTTTTTAACAGATCGCGCAGCATGTCAAAAAACTGAAGGGCAGAGGTGTAATCGAATAACTCAGCTGGCGTTGGCACAATGAGTACATCCGCAGCACAAACAACATTGATGGTACCAATACCGAGGTTCGGTGCACTGTCGATAACAATGACATCATAATCATGAGCCACCGTTTCGATGGCCAGGCGAAGCATCATGTGGGGTTCTGTCGGGAGTTTTCCGTCGTCAAACCTTCCCATGAGCTCTGTTTCAATGCGGTGCAGAGCCAAGCATGACGGAATGATGTCGAGACCCGGCCAGCAGGTGGATTTGACGGCATAGGCTGCATCATCGCGCTCACCGAGATAAAAAGGCAACAGTGTGTCTTCGGCATGGATATGCAAATCAGGAACCCAACCGTGGTACATGGAGGCTGTGCCCTGAGGATCATTCCCTTCGACAAGTAGTACCCTCAGCCCTTTCAGCGCCAGATCCTGTGCCAGGTGGACAGATACCGATGTCTTATAAACCCCCCCTTTATGTGCTGCCACCGCAATAACGGGCGGAACGCTGTCATCAGGACGGCGCAAACGGGTGCCAAATACATCCCGCATATGATTGATTTGTTCAATGGTGTAGCCCACCCGCTGCTCCACCCGTCCACGCATTTCCATATCAGGATGTGGAAGGCGTCCTGCTTTTTCGGCATCACGGATTGCCTGAGAAGAAACACCAATCAGATCGGCGGCCTCACCCACACGCCAGCGACGGGTAATTTTCCTAGCTTCCGGACTATCATCGTTAAACTGTGCAATCGCGATAGCTTTCGTCATTTCATGACCAGCATTAATGCACTGGTCAAGCGTTTCCATCAGTCCCATTCTCTGTTCCTTGTTATCATCTTTGCATTAATCTATTAAATCTTGATAAAAATCGCAAAGCAACATTAAAATTGCAAACCACCTTAAAAATTGCAAAGCCGATCAAAATGTAGCCGTTTTCAGTTCAGCATCCAACTGAAAGTCTGCTGCATGCTTCAGTCAATATCATCCGCTCGCCGCAGAAAGCGTGCGCACGCAGGCGCATGCGTCGAGGAAGAGGAATTACTGCGTACTAACAAGGTGTGGCAGACGCTCTGAAGCTAACGAAGATCCAGCGGATGGTTTTGAATGGTGAGGAATTGACTACTGAATCGCCATGGGTTTAACAGACACCTCAGAGTCATTTAAGATGGCTTAAAGAGAGGTGCCCATGAGCGGTAAGCGTTATCCCGAAGAGTTTAAAACTGAAGCAGTCAAACAGGTTGTTGATCGCGGTTATTCTGTTGCCAGCGTTGCAACACGTCTCGATATCACCACCCACAGCCTTTACGCCTGGATAAAGAAGTACGGTCCGGATTCTTCCACTAATAAAGAACAGTCAGATGCTCAGGCCGAGATCCGCCGTCTCCAGAAAGAGCTGAAACGGGTTACCGACGAACGGGACATATTAAAAAACTGTCCATGGGTGAAACCCCGTCCTGAGTCTCAGAAACTCCCCGGAAAAGTTGGCAGGCTAATTTAGCGAAGGAAGCAGCCGTCGGCCTTTTGGTGGTATGACCCCGTAAAAAAACATGGTTCAGGGACTGTGGCGGATCCGGCAGTGGTGACTTTGATCCCGTTCAGGAAGGTGATTTCTCCGTCGTCCCCTCCTTCGTTCATCGAAAAATGAGCAAGGAGATTTCCATGAAAAAATCCTCCCGAATGTCTGTTATCCATCCTCATGCTGCGGGCGTTGATATTGGCGCTGAATTCCACGTAGTCGCCGTTCCACCGGATGCTGACGCCGAGCCGGTCAGAACTTTTCAAAGTTTCACTGGCGACCTTCATCGGATGTCCGACTGGCTCAAAACCTGTCACATTACGACCATTGCCATGGAGTCCACTGGCGTTTACTGGTTGCCTGCTTTTGAGATCCTTGAGGCTGCGGGTTTCAATGTGATCCTTGTTAATGCCAGAGACGCAAAAAATGTTCCCGGTCGCAAGACTGATGTCAATGACGCACAGTGGCTGCAGAAGCTGCATTCATTTGGCCTTCTTCGGGCCAGTTTCAGACCTGAACACGACATTTCCGTACTCAGGTCTTATTTGAGACAACGGGAACGCCTGACTGAATACCGGGCTGCTCATATCCAACATATGCAGAAGGCGTTGATGCAGATGAATGTTCAATTGCATCATGCCGTATCGGATATTACTGGCGTTACCGGTCTTTCAATCGTCAGAGCTATTGTCAGTGGTGAGCGCGATCCTTCAGTATTGATCCAGTATCGTGATGTCAGATGTAAAAAGACGCCAGAGGTTCTTCAACAGGCACTGACAGGGAACTGGCAGCCTGAACATCTTTTTGCACTTGAACAGTCGGTGGCATTTTTCGATTTTTACCAGGAAAAAATCCGTGAGTGTGATGATCAAATCGAAACTTCATTATTGCAGCTCAGCACCGGAACTGAAGAGCCTGAAGGAGTATTGCCCTCCGCCAGACATCGTACAAAACAGCCCAATCAGCTTTCCTTTGATGTCAGGCCATTACTCTGGAAAATTACCGGAGCAGACCTGACACAGATACATGGGTTCGGACCTTATCTGGCACTAAAATTCGTTGCCGAATGCGGTACTGACATGAATCGCTGGCCGGATGCGAGCCATTTTACCTCGTGGCTGTGTTTGTCCCCGGGGAATAAGATCTCCGGTGGAAAAGTACTGTCCTCGAAAACACGGCGTTCATCCAGTCGAATTGCTGCTGCACTAAGACTGGCAGCCACAACAATTGGCCGGAGCGATACAGCGCTGGGTGCTTTTTATCGTCGATTATCATCCCGTATCGGGAAAGCAAAAGCAGTCACTGCAACGGCAAGAAAACTGGCAATACTGTTCTACAATGCCCTTAAATACGGTCAGAAATATGTCGATCCTGGCGCGGATTATTATGAAGAGCGCTACCGTAATCGCGTACTCGACGGGCTTAAACGAAGGGCAAAATCACTGGGTTACTCTCTCCAGCAAGATCCCGAGTTATGCGTGTGAACCGGGAGTTTCTCAGTAAGCGTGCAGTGAGAACCGTATTGACGAAGTGAAGCTGGTCAGGCAGGCAGAGTAACCCGCCACGGGAGCAGAGCACCCACCCGGTTCACAGGCCAGTCGGCGATGACATCAAGTACATAATGCAGATAGCGTTCCGGATCCACGCCGTTTAATTTGCACGTCCCGATAAGACTGTACAGTGACGCACCGCGCTCACCACCATGATCCGAGCCGAAGAACAGCCAGTTTTTTCTCCCCAGACTGACCCGTCGTAGGGCGTTTTCGGCAATGTTATTATCCACCTCCACCCAGCCATCTTCTGCATAGCGGATCAGCGCCGGCCACTGGTTCAGCGCATACCCGAACGCCTTCGCCAGTTCTGAGTGCCTTGAGAGGGTTTTCTGTTTCTCCCGCAGCCACCCCTCCAGTGACGCCAGCAGCGGCAGCACTTTTTGGTGCCGGACTGCCTGCCGTTCCTCTGCTCTTTTACCTCTGATCTCCGACTCGATGGCATACAGCTCGCCGATCCGTTTCAGCGCCTCCTCCGTCAGGACTGACGGGGTACGGACGTGAACATCGTGGATTTTTCGGCGGGCATGGGCCCAGCACGCGGCTTCCTTTATATGGCCGTCGCGGTAGAGCTCGTTGAACCCGGCGTAGGCATCAGCCTGCAGTACGCCACTGAAGCCTGCAAGATGGGTCTGAGGGTGGATACCTTTTCTGTCCGGGCTGTAAGCGAACCACACTGCGGGGGCCAGCGCTGATCCGGCGTTGCGGTCGTCTCGAACGTACGTCCATAAGCGCCCGGTCTTCGTCTTCTTATTGCCCGGCAACAGCACCGGGACAGGCGTATCGTCAGCATGGAGTTTGCCGTCGGTCAGGACATAGTGCTGAAGGGCTTCATCCAGCGGTGCCAGCAGACGACAACACGCATCCACCCAGCCCGACAGTACAGAACGACTCAACACTACACCCTGGCGGGCATAGATCTCCGACTGGCGATACAGCGGTGTGTGCTCTGCATACTTTGAGGTCAGCACTCGGGCCAGCAGCCCCGGTCCGGCGATCCCCCGTTCGATGGGGCGCGAAGGAGCCGGGGCCTGAACGATGCGATCGCACCGACGGCAGGCATGCTTTTCACGGACTGTCCGGATAACCCGGAAGGCGCTGCACATCAGCTCCAGCTGTTCGGCGGCATCCTCACCCAGGTAACTCAGCGAACCACCGCACTCCGGGCAACACGGCTCAGTCGGCAGCAGCCGCTTCTCATCCCGTGGGAGTGACTCAGGGAACGGTTTGCGGGTGCGGGTCTGACGCAGCGGGCGCTGCACTGCCGGGTCATCCACCCGGCCGGTCAGCGTATCGCTTTCCTGCTGCAGCAGGTTCAGGTCAGCTTCCATTTGCGCGATACGGCGGGATACCTTTTCGGAACGACTGCCGAAGTTCATCCGGCGCAGCTTATCCAGTTGCGCCTGCAGATGGTCTATTTCGCGTTCCCGGTTGCTCAGCTTTTCCTGCAGGGCGTGGATCAACGCTTCCTGTTCGGCCAGGCGCTGTTTCAGCAGAAGGATGTCGTCAGAAGAGGTATCGTTCATAAGCCTGTATTTTACCAGGCTTATTCTGCGACAACCAGGATAAAGAGCGCTACAACATGGTCAGGGATGTCAGTAACCGCTTTGGCTGTCGCCAGTCGATACCTTCCATCAGCATCGCCAGTTGCGCCGGCGTCAGGAACACTTTGCCATCGCGGGCTGAGGGCCAGGCGAAGCGACCACGTTCCAGTCGCTTTGTCAGCAGGCACAGACCATCGCCGGTGGACCAGAGCAGTTTTACCTGACTGCCGCTGCGTCCCCGGAAGATGAAGACGTGGCCGGACATCGGGTCATCTTTCAGCGCGGTCTGCACCTTTGCGGCGAGGCCATTGAAGCCGTTGCGCATATCGGTGATACCGGCAACCAGCCAGATTTTTGTGCCTGCGGGAAGATTTATCATACCGGCCCCCGCATCAGTTCGCGCAGGACAGTGCTCATGAGTTCAGCAGAGGGATGAGTCAGTGTTATTTCTCCTCCCCGACATTTTATGTGGCAGGTAGCGGGAGGAGAGCAGGATGGTAGTTCGAAGGTTGGGAGAGAAGAGCCCGCCTGAAGCTGCACGGGTATCAGGGCAGGAAGCGACGATGAGTTTTTTCGGGGCCGACAGACCCGCCCTTCACGCTGCCAGAGCCTTATCCATTTAAAGAGCAGGTTATCATTGACGTCATGTTTCCGGGCCAGTGCGGCAATACTGCCTTCTTCTTCAAGAGCCAGCCTGACCAGTTCCATTTTGAATTCAGGGGAATAGTGTTTCCGGGGAAGTCTTTCTTTAGCGCGCATGAGGTGTCCACCTGCAAAATAAGTGGGTGCTTAAGTTACAGGATCCTGGATTCGGGACCAGACGGTACTCAGACGACGCTTAC